>NZ_DASPSP010000241.1:0-11716 GCF_035623875.1 Mycobacterium sp.
CGCCGAGATCGAAGCTAGCGCACCAAACCCTGAAACCACCCCGGCGTTTCTGCGCTGGCGTCGATCTCGGCGACACACGGCGGAATAGACGGCCGACCCGGCGAGGTTGACCGGGCATGACGCCCGTCGGCGGCGAAGCGAAGCGATAATGAGGAGTGGCGCGTATGACCCAGGAGATCCCGGACGCCGAAACGATCAAAACGTTCAACAAGACCATCACCGACGAATTCCGGGCCAACGACGGCAAGGTCGGCGGTCAATTCGAAGGTGCCGACCTGCTGCTGCTGAGCACGACAGGAGTTAAATCCGGACAGCCGCGACTGTCGCCGTTGGCTTATTTCCGTGTCGACGGCAAGCTGCTCATCATCGGGTCTTTTGCGGGCGCCGACGTCAACCCGGCGTGGGTGCATAATCTGCGCGCAAACCCGTCGGCTCACGTCGAGATTGGCGACGAATCCTCGGACGTCACCGCCCGTGAATTGCCGCCTGCGGAACGGGACGAGCTTTTCCCCAAGATCACCGCGGTGGCACCGGGTTTCGCCGAGTATCAGGCGAAAACGACCCGGGTCATCCCGGTTTTCGAGCTGCAGCCGGTCGGTTAGCCAGCCAGATATCCAAGCCGGCGATCCGATCGACTGGCGTAGCCGATCACGGACCGATCACGTCGTCGGCCTCGCGAATTCGCTACTGCGGGACCGACAGCGACCACAGCTTATGAAGCGTGCTGCGTAACGGATGTCCGGACCGCAGGATGTTGACCACTTCAATCGGGAAGAGGTCCTGATTGCCGCCGCACTTGGGCCAGGCCTCAGGTCCCTGGGTGGCCAGCACCCGGTTGGCCACCGCGATCTGCTGATCGCGGGAGGCATTCGCCGGGTTACCGACGCCGCCATTCTCGTCCCAAGTGGACTGCTTGAATTGCAGACCACCGTAGAACCCGTTGCCGGTGTCGGCCCGCCAGTTGCCGCCCGATTCGCACTGCGCCACGGCGTCCCAGTCCATGCTTTCCGCGTAGGCCACCCCGGTAGTGGGATCGATGAACAGCGATATACCTAGGACGACCAACGCGGATATCACCAGCGACTTGCACACCGATTGCATGCTCAGTGTTCCGCGTAAATAACTCATTTAACACGTGTAACAAACCAGCGTGAAAACTGTCAACGGCTGGGACTTTAGTAATTTAGTGAGATCTCTGGTGTGACAGCATTTTTAGTTGCCAGAGTTAACAGAAGTAAGGTTTGTGCAATTTGGGACGATTGTTACTTATGCCATCTAAAGTTACTATAGTTATCTAGTCGTGATTCAGTTATCTAGAGTGGCTAAAGGTGCTATCGTTGTCAGAGTTGCCACTGTTACACCTGGGACTAGAGTGCCATCCAGCTGGGCCTTTACATGACCTCGCCGAGAAACTCCTGTACCAGCCGTTTTGGGGCCTGTGTCAGCCACGCCTCGATGATCAGCTCACGCAGACCCAGCTCGTCGATCTCGACCAGTTTGACAAGCACTGCGGGATAGCCGTCGAAGTGCGGAGTAGTGAAATACACATCCGGTTCGTCGGCGATCAACGCGAACTTGATGCCTTCGTCGGCCACCCGTACGCCGAGGATATCGCCCTCAGGGGGTTCAATCCCCAAGGCGGCCAACGCTTCCCGATCGGACTTACGCAGCGGCCGCTCCCAGGCGATCAGCTTCTTGCCGACCCGCCATTCGTGCGGTGACCTCTCCTCAGTGAGCTGCAGCTCGCCGACGATGCTGGCGACGTTGTCCCACGTGGCCATGACTCATTGTGCTCCCATATTGCGTGGCCAGCGCCGATCGCAGCGCAGCGTTGTTCAGCCGTCGCGGCAGCCCGGGGCTGGCTAGTGTTTACAGCTGTGGCCGATCTCGTGCTTCCCGACGAGCCGCTCGCGCCGGGTCAGCACCCGCCGGGCCCGGGGGCCCGCTACCGGATCACCCACCGCACCGAATACCGCTACTCCGACGTGGTGACCAGTTCCTACGGGCGGGGCTTCCTGACCCCCCGTGACCTGGCCCGGCAGCGCTGCCTGTTCCACGAGCTGCGGATCTCACCGCCCCCCGCCGACAGCTCAACAAGCCGTGACACCTACGGCAATGTCAGCTCGTATTTCCACGTCACCGAGCCGCACCAGAGCCTGACCATCACCAGCGAGTCGATCGTCGAGGTGTATCCGTCGCCGCCCGAGCGTTGGGCGAGCGGACCGGCGCAGGCCCCGTGGGAGCAGGCCCGTCCGATGGGAATGCGGGGCGCGTTGGCCACCGAGTTCGCGCTGGACCTGGATCCGCCCGAGATCACCGATGCGGTACGCGAGTACGCCGCCGCCAGCTTTGCGCCCGGACGACCGCTGATCGAGGTGCTGCGCGATCTCACATCACGGATCCACGCCGACTTCGCCTACCGGACCGGGTCGACGACGATTTCCACCGGAGTCAATGAGGTTCTGATGGCCCGAGAAGGGGTATGTCAAGACTTCGCTCGGCTGGCGATCGCCTGCCTGCGAGCCAACGGGTTGGCGGCCGGCTACGTTTCCGGATACCTGGCCACCGATCCACCACCGGGAAAGGATCGAATGATCGGTGTCGACGCAACTCATGCCTGGGCCACGGTGTGGACCCCGCAACCGCCCGGGCGGTTCGAGTGGCTCGGGATAGACCCCACCAATGACCAGCTTGTCGACGAGCGCTATATCGTCGTCGGGCGGGGCCGTGACTACGCCGACGTCCCGCCGCTGCGCGGGATCATCTACACCAACTCCGAGAACAGCGTGATCGACGTGGCCGTCGACGTCGTGCCGTACGAAGGTGACGAGCTGTATGCGTGATTTCCACTGTCCTAACTGCGGCCAGCGTCTGACGTTCGAGAACTCGGCGTGTCTGTCGTGCGGCAGTGCCCTGGGCTTCTCCCTCGAGGAGATGGCCCTGCTGGTGATCGCCAGGGGCGACGACAGCGAGCACGCCGGCGCGGTCGATGCCAGCGAGTATGAGCTGTGCGCCAATCTGCATCTCGCCGAGTGCAACTGGCTTGTCCGCGTCGACGAGCCCGGCGGGCTCTGTGCGTCGTGCGCGCTGACCATCGAACGGCCCAACGACAACGACACCGCCGGTCTGGCGGATTTCGCCCGCGCCGAGGCCGCAAAGCGCAGGCTGGTCGCCGAGCTGCATGAGCTGAAATTGCCGATCGTCGGACACGAGCAGGACCCGGACTACGGATTGGCCTTCCGGTTGCTGTCCAGTGCCCACGAGAAGGTGCTGACCGGACACGAAAATGGGGTCATCACAATCGATTTGGCCGAGGGTGACGACGTACACCGCGAGCAGCTGCGCGTCGAGATGGACGAGCCGTATCGCACCCTGTTGGGGCACTTCCGCCACGAGGTTGGGCACTACTACTTCTATCGGCTGATCACCCCGT
The DNA here is from genome assembly GCF_035623875.1 of Mycobacterium sp. GTDB lineage: Bacteria > Actinomycetota > Actinomycetes > Mycobacteriales > Mycobacteriaceae > Mycobacterium. Next base: position 3,434 of record NZ_DASPSP010000241.1, read on the forward strand.
CGAGCGAGTATGCGGAGCGGTTCAACGAGCTGTTCGGCGACCCGGACGCCGACTACCAGGAGGCGCTGGACCGGCACTACAGCGAGGGCACGCCCGAGGGTTGGGAAGAAAGGTACGTGTCGTCGTACGCGACCATGCATGCCGCCGAGGATTGGGCCGAGACGTTCGCCCACTACCTGCACATCCGCGACACCCTCGACACGTCGGCCTGGTGCGGTCTGGCGCCGGCGTCAGCGACATTCGACCGGCCGGCGCTGGGCCCCAGCGCTTTTCAGACCACCATCGACATGTGGCTGCCGTTGTCGTGGTCGCTGAACATGGTGAACCGGTCGATGGGCCACGACGACCTGTACCCGTTCGTGCTGCCGGTCGCGGTGCTGGAGAAGATGAAGTTCATTCACACGGTGATCGACGAAGTGACGTCGGCTTCAAGCAGGCCCGCGGCGGTCAACGAATAGCTGCGGCGGTACCGGTCACGGCATCACCCGACGCTCGTCGGGCCCCCACAACGGCTGCATTCCGCCGGGCAGTGCGAGCTGTGTCGCTGTGATGACGTCGGCCAGTTCGCGCAACGCGGTATGCACGGCGGTCAGCAGGTCGGCCAACTCGGCGCGGCGCCCGTCGACGGAGACCTGTTCCAACTCGGCCGGATCGGACCGGCGCAGCAGCGTGCTGATCTCGGCGACCATCCGCTCCGGCCGCGACGAGCCCGACGATCCGGGCAGGTCCCCGAGGTCGGCCCGCAGTCGCTCTAGCTGATACACCAACGACCGCGGGTTGGTCGCGTCGAAGAGCATCAGTTCGGCCAGGGCGGCGACGCTGACCTTGCCCACCGTACGGCGGCGGTAAATGACCGACGATTCGCACGCGACCAGGGTCGACTCGATGATCGTTTGCTCGGCGGCGGCGGCGCGCACGGTCGTCAGAGTGGCGCCCAGCAACGCGGTCAGACTCAGGCCGCGTTCGATACGTTTGCCGATGTCCATCATGGTCCAGCCGATGTCCTGCACCATCGACTCGCTGGCCACCCCGGCCAAGGTCAGCATCCCGAGCAACGTCTGCGACTGGGCCGAGGCGAGCGCGGCGTCGGCCTCGACGAGCGAGTCGGGTGGTTCGGAACCGTGCGCCAGCGTGCGCTCGACTCCGGCCAGCACCACCCAAGTGTCATTGGACAACTGGTCACGAACCGCCCTGGCGGCAAGCGCGAGCCGGTCAACCGACTGCACCAGAGAGCCCGGCCGGCTGCGATCCATGGTGAGCGACCACAGCGTCGATGGCGCGATGGCGATGGTCTCGGCGTGGTCATCCGACCCGGTTCCGGTACCGGTGATCCAGTCCAGCGCGGCCATCAGCACCGGCACGCATTCGCTTTCCGCGGTGTGCTGGCGGTGCCGGTATTCGTAATACCGCTGACGGGCCACGATCAGCAATCGGGCCATGTTCTCGGCGCGTTCGCCGTAGCGCCCCATCCAGAACAGGTCGGACAACACGCGTGGCGAGCTGACTGCCAGGGTGCCCGCACCGGTCTTCACCGGTGCCTCGGGCACCGGCAGGGTTATCCTCTCAGCACGCGCACGCTCGGTGGGACGGACCCAGACATCTTTCCCTACAACGGTTTTCAGCGTGTATGCGGCGGGACCTGCGGCCAGCACGTAACCGAGGCCGCCGATCATCGGCGCGTAGCCGCCGGGTTGAGCCACCGTGAACAATCGCATCCCCACTCCGGCCGAAGAGAATTCGCCGACGTAATTGGTTGGTGCCGAAGAGAATTGCGGTAGCTCCTGGCCGACCCACTGCCAGGGTGTGGCCGTGATGCGGGCTGCGAGTTCGGCTAGCTGCGCAGAGGAAAGTGTTTGCCCGACAAGCGTTCGCCCGCCGACGGTGGGCTTGATCAACAGCGACGACAGGCACGCCAGCAGGTGCGAGCGTTCGCTGTCGATGCCGCCCCAGTAGCATGGCGCGGTGGCCAGTAGCGGTGTTTCACCGAGCAACTGCTCGGCCAACTCGGGCAGGAACCGTAGCAGCCCAGCGCTTTCCAGGATGCCGCTACCGAGAGTATTGACTACGGTCACCGTTCCACGGTGTTGGGCCTCCACCAAACCGACGACGCCCAACCTCGAATCGGCACGCAGATCCAGTGGGTCGGCGTACGCCGCGTCGACGCGGCGGAACACGACGTCGACGCGTTTGAGCGTGCCCAGTGAGCGCATCCACACCTTGCCGTCGCGCACCACCAGATCCGCGCTCTCCACCAACGGAAAGCCCAACAGCGTCGCGAGATACGCTTGATCGAACGCGGTTTCGGAGTAGATGCCCGGGCTGAGCACAACCACCACCGGGTCTTGGACACCGTCGGGTGCCGCGTCGATCAGGGCCAACCGCAGCGCCTGCGCGAACGGTGTCGTCGGGTGGGGCGCGACTTTTTCGTAGAGGTCAGGCATCGCGTGTGCGACCACCCGTCGGTCCGCCAGCGCGTAACCGGCGCCCGAAGGTGCCTGAGTCCAGTCGGCGTTGACCTGGAAACTGCCGCCGGGCAGTCGGCTGACATCGCAGGCGTGCATGAACAGTTGATGGTGCCCGGGTACCTCGATGCCGGCGGCGGCGCGCACGTAACCGGGGTGGGCGAAAAGCAATTCGGGCGGCAGCAGGCCATCCTTGAGCGAACGGCGGGGCCCGTACAGATCGGCGAGCACGGCGTCGAGCACCCGCGACCGCTGGACCAGCCCGGCCTCGAGTACCTCCCAATCCGCCGCGGAGACCAATAGCGGCAGTGAGTCCAGGCGCCAGGGCCGGGGCTCACTGCCGTGGCCGTCGACGGTCAGCCCCTTGCCGGGTTCGATTCCGGTGTAGGTGATGTCATCGTTGTCGACAAGTTGGTGCACTGCCGAGCGCAGCCGATTCAGCCCGGCCCTTCCGCGCTCTCCGACGGCGTCGGCAAGCTCGGTCCAGGCGGGCCGCACATTTCCGGCTTCATCGACGAATTCGTCGTAGCCGATTACCGGGCCTGCTGCGCCGGGCGTGCGTAGATCGAACAGGGCTTCCTGCGCCCGCGCCGTGCGATATGCGGCCAGTAGCCGGTCGACGTCGGAGCGGTAGCGAAAAGTCGCCGACGGCTCGCTGGAGTGTAATGCCATTTCAGCCGATGCCATTACCGCAGCACAGTACGCACGCGCGGCAGGTCGAGGATGCCCGGCGCGCCGATGTCTGTGGAAATTCGGGCCTGCTTTTCCCGGATGTCGGACAGGTCGAGTTTGCCCGGGGTGAAGCCGGTGGCCTCGAAGCGGCGAGCGCGGCGCGACTCGGCCACGACGGCGTTGATGGGTGGCTCGTCGTAGGCAAGGCCGCCGGGATGCGCGACATGGTAGGTGCAGCCGCCTCGCGATGTCCCGGTGGCCAGGTCGACGAGCTCGAACTGCAACGGGCCGTCGACCGTGATGCTCGGGTGCAGCGCGCTGGGTGGCTGCCAGGCCCGGAACCGCACACCACCCACGCGGACGTCGGGGTTGTTGGTGGCCAGCAACGGCACCGGGTAGCCGTTGCACGTCACCACGTAGCGGTCGCGGTCGGCGCCGAGGATGCGGACCTGGATGCGCTCGACCGACGAGTCGACGTAGCGGGCTGTGCCGGTGGCGGTGGCCTCCTCGCCGAGCGTGTTCCACGGCTCGATCGCCCCGCGCAGCTCGATCTCCACGCCCTCGAAGACGGCGGTGCCGATGCGCGGGAAGCGGAATTCGGTAAACGGGTCCAGCCAGCTGGTCTCGAAGGCGATGCCGTGCGCGCGCAGGTCGGCGGCCACGTCGGCGATGTCTTGGATCAGGAAGTGCGGCAACAGGTATCGCCCGTGCAAGTTCGAGCCGTGGCGGACCAGTGGGGCGCGCAGCGGTTCATCCCAGAACCACGCCACCAGGGAGCGCACCAGCAGGGACTGCACCATCGCCATGCGCAGATGCGGCGGCATCTCGAACCCGCGCAGCTCCACCAAGCCCAGCCTGCCGCGCGGGCTGTCCGGGTTGTAGAGCTTGTCGATGCAGAACTCGGCGCGGTGGGTGTTGCCGGTGATGTCGGTGAGCAAGTGCCGCAGCGCGCGGTCGGTTACCCATGGTTGTGGCGCGCCGCCCTTGGAAGACGAAGCCAGCCGGGCGATTTCAGCAAACGCGATCTCGAGTTCGTAGAGCGCCTCGTCGCGGCCCTCGTCCACCCGCGGTGCCTGCGACGTGGTGCCGACGAACCGACCGGCGAACAGGTAGGACAGCGACGGGTGCCGCTGCCAGTAGGTCAGCAGCGAGACCAGCAAGTCGGGACGGCGCAGCAGCGGTGAGTCCGCGGGCGTGACACCGCCGAGCGTGATGTGATTACCGCCCCCGGTGCCGCCGTGGGTGCCGTCGACGTCGAACGACTCCGTGCACAGGCGGGCCAGCCGGGCCTGTTCGTACAGGGTCTCCAGCTGCTGGCTTTGCTCAGCGAAACTGGCGGTGGGCGCGATGTTGACTTCGATGACGCCGGGGTCGGGGGTGATCGTCGTCGACTTCAGCCGCGGGTCCGGCGGCGGTTCGTAGCCTTCGATCACGACCCGGCAGCCGACCTTCGTCGCTGCGGCCTCGACCCGGGCAATGAGGTCGACGAAGTGTTCGAGCGCCTCGGTGGGCGGCATGAAGATGTAGAGCAGCCCGCCGCGAACCTCGGCGACCATCGCGGTGATCGGCGTGGTCGCTGACTCATCCAGGTCCTCCAGCAGCGTCTCGCCGTCAGGCAGGCTCAGTGTGTCGCCGACGGCGGTCGGGTCGGCGACGAAGGACATCCGTGGCGGCTTCCAGCTGATCGAATCCAGCGGCAGCCGCAGACCCGCCGGCGAATCCCCATCCAGCAGCACGATGCGGCCGCGGCGCAGCCGCCAGTCGGCGCTGGCCCAGCCGAGGTCGTTGTCGCGGCGGTGCAGCGGCAGCACGAACGCCGCCGCAGACGTGGTGGCTTCGTCGAGGCGCGCCAGCAGCGCGGCGCGGCCCGCGGCGGTGTCGTCAGCGAGGTCGTCGTCGGATGCCACCGGATCGCCTTCGGGCTGGCGGACTTTGGCCGTCAGCCGCGATAGCGGGTCCTCGTAGGCCGGCCGCACCTGTGAGAGCGGCAGTCCCAGGCCGTCGGCCATGCCGGCGAGCAGCTTGTAGGCCGCCTCGCTATCTGCGGGCGGCCTGTTCGAGTCGGTACCCCAGGGGTCGGCCAGCAGCGCGTCGTCGGTCCATAGCGGCTGCCCGTCGGCGCGCCAGTACAGCGCAATCTGCCAGCGCGGCAACGGCTCTCCCGGATACCACCTGCCCTGGCCGCGCTGGATCAGCCCCCGCGGGGCCCAAGCCGTCTTGAGCCGCGCGGCCAGATCGGATGCCCGCCGGCGCTTGTGCGGGCCGTCGGCGGCCGTGGTCCACTCCTCGTCGACCTGGTTGTCCACCGATACGAACGTGGGCTCGCCGCCGACGGTGAGCCGGACATCACCGGCGGCCAGCCGCTCGTCGACGCGCCGGCCGACCTCACAGATCGCCTGCCAGGCCGCGTCGGTGTAGGGCAGCGTGACGCGTGGGTCCTCGTGGATGCGGGTAACGGTGTTGGAGAACTCCAGCACCGATTCGCAGGGCTCGGTGCCGCCGCTGATCGGAGCCGCGGTCGCTGGGTGCGGCGTGGCCGCCAGCGGGATATGGCCCTCGCCGGCGAACAGCCCCGACGTCGGGTCCAGCCCGATCCAGCCCGCACCGGGGATGTACACCTCGGCCCATGCGTGCAGGTCGGTGAAGTCGGCGGCCGGCCCCGACGGCCCGTCGAGCGCCTCGACGTCGGATGCCAGCTGTACCAGGTAGCCGGACACGAACCGGGCGGCCAGCCCGAACTGACGCAGGATCGACACCAGCAGCCACGCGGAGTCCCGGCACGAGCCGATGCCGGTGCGCAGCGTGGAATCCGGCGTCTGCACGCCGGGTTCCATCCGCACGGTGTAGCCGACATCGGCGCTGATCGCCTGGTTGAGCGCGACCAGAAAGTCGATGGTGCGGGTGCCGTCCGGGACGGAGAAGTTACGCACCCACTCGGTCACCAGTTCACCGGGCCCGGACCCGTCGCCGTCTTCGTCGACCGGCCGCATGTACGGTTCCAGGTCGTCGGCGAGCGCCTTGGGATACCTCAGGCCACCGCCAGGCGCTAGAGGCCACGTCTCGGCCCAGTCCTCGATGAAGAAGTCGAACGGGTTGATCACCTTGAGGTCGGCGATGAGCCCGACGGTGATGGTCAGCCGGCGCATGGGATTCGGAAACACCAGCCGGGCAAGGAAATTGCCCAGCGCGTCCTGTTGCCAGTTGATGAAGTGGTCGGCCGGCTCGATCCGCAGCGAGTAGGCCTCGATGGGCGTGCGTGAGTGGGGCGCCGGGCGCAGCCGCACGATGTGCGGATGCACCCGGACCAGCCGGTCAAAGGTATAGCTGGTGCGATGCTCCAGCGCAACTTTGATGGTCATAATCGCTGATCCCATCACAACAGCCAGAAAGCCGCAGCGCAGCCCGATTCAAACTCGGCCGAGTCGCGTAACCGGGTTTTACACGTTCGCGCACACGCCGGTGGCCGGGCATCCGTTCATCGACATCTGGCAAGCCGTCGAACCGGCCCGGCTGCTCAGGGGGTCAGCGGCGCGACCGGGCCGCCGGAGAGCCGACGGTAGGTATAGACCTGGATCAGCAGCGCCAGCGGGCCGCCCACGAGGATCCCGACGCCGCAGGCGAGGAGGCCGAGCAGCACGCAAAGGCCTTGCACCAAGAAAGACAGCAGCGTGTCGCCGACATGCGAACGCACTGTGGCGAAGCTGGCCTTCAGGGCGCCGATCGGCGAAAGGCCGCGATCGGTAGCGAAGGCGATCGTGAACAGCGCGAAGAAGGTGAAGACGAGGATCGCCACGAACGACAACAACGCGAAGATGAAGTTGGGCGGCAGCGACAGCAAATCCAAGGCCGCGGTGATCACGCTGAGCAGTGCGCCGGCGAGAACGACATTGCCGAAGTTGCGCGGCTTGAAGAACGAGCCGATGCGCACCGGCCTGCCGTCGGCGAGGTCAAGCGCCCCGGACAAGAACGCGGCCTGCACGAAAATGCCGAATACGAACGACACGATCGACAGCACGAGCGTGCCGCCGGTGCCCAAACCCGCCGTAAACGATGCGCCGTAACCGTTTTCGATGTCGGCGGTATTGGCGTTGGCGCCGCCCATCAACACGAACACCAGCCCGTGCACGGCCAACCCGATCGCGCCGTAGATCAACATCGCAATTATCAGCGGCAGCGCGTTCTTAGCGAACTTGTTCCACGCCCAGGTGAACGCGTCGCCGATGTTGAACCCCTGCCCGGGCGGTGGCGGGTAGCCGGGAGGAGGCGGATAGCCGGCCGGGGCAGGGTAGCCGAGCTGCGGAGGTCCGTAGCCCGGAGGCGGTGGGGGCGTGCCATATCCCGGTGGGGGCGGGCCGTATCCCGGAGGCGGTCCATAGCCTGGCGGCGGTCCCGGAGGCGGGCCGTATCCCGGTGGCGGTCCGGGAGGTGGTCCTGGAGGCGGGCCATAGCCGGGTGGCGGGTAGTCGCCGGGATTGGGGTTACCGCCCCAAGGATCACTCGGGCCGTCGGGGTGTTCTGGGGGTCGGCTCATAGCCGCTCCTGCCTCGTGGTGGAGTTGTGGAGGCTGATGCCTCGCGCCCCCGCGAACCTTAGCAAGTATTCGACGGCTCCGTCGGGACCCGAACATTGCCGTGTCATGTCGAGGCGACGTGGTATGCCTGAAACCGTGTCCGACGGTCTGTTCGACGTCCCTGACGCGACCAGCGTGACCGAACGCGCGCAGGGCGGTTCGGCCGCTGCGCCGTTGGCCGTGCGGATGCGTCCGGCCAGCCTCGACGAGGTGGTCGGGCAGGACCACCTGTTGCAACCAGGCTCGCCGTTGCGGCGTTTGGTCGAGGGCTCGGGCGTGGCGTCGGTGATCCTCTACGGCCCACCCGGCAGCGGCAAGACCACGCTGGCCGCCCTGATCTCGCAAGCCACCGGCCGACGGTTCGAGGCGCTGTCGGCATTGTCGGCCGGGGTCAAGGAAGTCCGTGCGGTAATCGACGTGGCCCGTCGCGCCGCCGCCCACGGCGAACAGACCGTGCTGTTCATCGACGAAGTCCATCGGTTCTCCAAAACCCAGCAGGACGCGCTGCTGTCCGCAGTGGAAAACCGGGTGGTGCTGCTGGTGGCGGCCACCACCGAGAACCCGTCGTTCTCGGTCGTC
>NZ_DASPSP010000243.1:0-5255 GCF_035623875.1 Mycobacterium sp.
GACACCTACCTGCAGACGAAAATCGTTTGGGCGCAGATGTAACCGTTACGGACCGCAGTAGGGTGAAGACATGCTGCGTGGCGTGATAGGCGCGATTCAGCGATGGCAGTATCGTGGTGGTCGTCCCAGATGGTCAGCGCGCATCACAAACCGATTGGGCGCCTGGACTTTTGCGGCAGGCGTCGGGCCAGATCAAGCCGCCACACTTGAAGTACGTGGCCACAAGTCGGGACGGACGATTACCTTCCCGGTGGTCGTGGCCGACTATCGGGGTGGGCGCTACCTGGTGGCCATGCTCGGCCAGAAGACGAATTGGGTGCGTAACCTGCGTGTGGATAGCCATGCGGTGTTGCGGCACGGCGGTCGCGAAGACGTGTCCTTAGTAGAGGACCTATCCGATAACCGCGCCGCAATCTTGCGTCGGTACCTTGAGTTGGCGCCGGGAGCACGTCCGTTCTTCCCCATCGACCGCCACGCACCGCTGAACGACTTCGAGCGGATCGTCGATCAATACCCCGTGTTTCGGGTCACCTGAGACTTCGACCGTCGCACGCCGGCGAGCGCGGGTTCTCCCACCCGAAAGCCAGGTCCGGGCTCGGGCGTGACGTTGCGTGCGGTGATTTCCTTCCGGCAATGGGCGCACACCAGAACCGGGTCGGCAATGTGATCGCATGGCTGGTGGCGCAACACGATTGGCGGACCGTTGGGCTGCGGGAGGTGCTGGTCACCCCACTGCATGAGTACCACGATCGCAGCGAACAGGTCGCGGCCGGAGGCGGTGAGCCGGTACTCGTGACGGTCGGGATTTTGCGCGTAGAGCACCTTTTCCAGCAGCCCGTTTTCGACGAGGGTGCGCAGGCGTGCCGACAGCGTGGGCCGAGGAATGTGCAAGTTGCGAGCCAATTGGCTAAAGCGACGCACCCCAAAGAACGCCTCGCGCAGGATCAGCAGTGTCCATCGCTCGCCGACGACCTCTAGAGCCCGGGCAACGGACTCGCCGTCGAAGCGGTGGGACAGATCGGGGTAGTCCATGGTCCTAACAATGTACCGGTTCAGAAATTGAACCGGTAGTGGTAACGTGACTGAACCACGCACAAATGTCTGAAGAGCGGAGGCCGCCGAATGCAGGACACCGAAGTCGCCACCGTGCCCGTCGTGGTCCGGGCCCGTGAGATCGCCGATCTAGCACGTGGCGTGGCAGACGAAATCGACTCTGGCCGCAGACTTCCCGCCGAACTGGTTGGCGCGCTGCGAGACTCGGGTCTGCTGCGAGCGGGTGCGCCGGTGGAGGTCGACGCGCTGGAGCTGCCCGCGGGCACAGCGTTGCGCTGCGCCGAGGAGGTGGCGCGAGGTGACGCGTCGGCCGGCTGGTGCGTCTCGATCGCGATCACCGCCAGCCTGCTGGTCGCCTATCTGCCGCCCGTCAGCCGCGACGAACTGTTCGGTGACGGGCGTGGCGTGGCCGCGGGCGTGTGGGCGCCTCAAGGCAAGGCCCGCCGCGTGTCCGGCGGTGTGGTGGTGTCGGGGCGGTGGGCATTTTGCAGCGGCATCACCCACGCTGACGTGCTGTTCGCCGGCTGCGTGCTCGAAGATCACCCGGCCGTCGTCGCGCTGCCCACCGAGCAGCTACAGATCCTGGACACCTGGCACACCCTCGGTCTACGCGGCACCGGCAGTCACGACGCGGTGGCCGACGAGGTGTTTGTCCCGAATGAGCGGGTGGTCTCGATATTCGACGGGCCGGTGATCAACCGGCCGCTGTACCGATTCCCGCCGTTTGGATTCTTCGCGGCCTGCATCACTGCGGCCGCGATGGGCAACGCGCGCGCGGCGATCGACAATTTCGTCGACCTCGCTGGCACCAAAAAGGGTGTCGGAGCTAGTCGTACGCTTGCCGAGCGGTCCACCATCCAAGCGGCGGTCGCCGCGGCGGAGTCGGCATTGGAAGCTGCGCGGGCGGGTTACTACCAGGCCATTGACGCGGCGTGGCAGGCGAGTGAGGGCGAGCCACCGGTCCCGTTGGAGGCGCGCACCCGGTTACGGCTGGCCGCCACGCACGGGGTGCGCGTCTCGGCCGACGTCGTGCGCACGATGTATGACCTCGCCGGGGGCAGCGCCATTTACGACGGTGCACCGCTGCAGCGGCGATTCCGCGACGCCTTCACCGCCACCGCGCACTTCCAGGTGAACGAGGCATCGCGCGAGCTGCCGGGCCGAATTCTGTTGGGCCAGGCCGCCGAGGCGGCAATGCTGTGAGGGCACCGATCGAAGCGGTGCTGCCGTTCTGGCTGGACGCGCCCGATGAGGAGGCGCTGGAAATTGCCGACGCGGCCAGCGCGGCGCAGCTTGGCGGGCTTTGGATTGGCGAGATGGCGACATTCGACGCCTTCGCGTTGGCCACCGCCGTCGGTCTGCGCGCACCGGGGTTGGGGTTGAGAGTCGGGCCGCTGCCGATCAGCGTGCGGACCCCGGTGTCAATCGCGTTGGGGGCGAGTTCGGTCGCCTTGCTCACCGGCTGTCAGATCGACGTCGCGTTGGGTGCTTCCAGCCCATTCATCGTGGCGGGCTGGCACGACCGCGAGTGGTTGCACAGCGCCGCCCGCATGCGGGAAGCCATCCAATGCCTGCGCCCGATTCTGCGCGGCGAGCGCGCCGACTACGACGGGCGCTACATCCGTAGCCAGGGATTTCGGCTGCGTCACCCGCTGCCGCACACCAGCATCGGAGTTGGCGCGTTCGGTCCGGTGATCACGCAGCTGACGGCCCGGCTCGCCGATGAGGTGGTGCTCAACCTGGCGTCGCCGCAGCGGGTGTCGCAGGTGCGCGAACAGGTAGCGCGCCACGCCGCCGCGGCAGGTCGCACGCCGCCGCATCTGACGGTGTGGGTACCGGTCGCCGTGCGACCCGGTGCGGCCGCGTTGCGGCAGTTAGCCAATCAGCTGGCGATCTACCTTGCCCCACCCGGCTACGGCGAGATGTTCTGCGAGCTCGGGTTCGCCGACTTCGTCGAGCGTGCCCGCCGCGGCGCGCGCCGGTCGGAGTTGGCGGCGGCGATTCCCCTCGATCTGGCGGAGCAGCTGGCCGCGGTCGGCACTCCAGAACAGGTTGCTACGCGGCTGCGGGCCTATCTGCAAGCCGGCGCAGACACCGTCGCGGTGATACCGGTAACCGCCGAGGACCCCGCCGGTCGGACTGCACTTCAATGTGCTGCGGACAGTTGCCGATTCACCGCAGCAGATCGGGAGACGGCCTCATGAACACCGTGAATACGCAATGCCGGCTAGCCGCGCGTCCAATGGAGTTGCCGAAGGCTACTGATTGGACGATCGTCGAGGAGCCCAAACCCGTTGCGGCTGAGGGCGAGTTCGTGGTCAGGGTCGACTACCTGTCCATCGACCCCGCGATGCGCACCTGGATGAACGCGGGGCGAAGCTACGTGCCGCCGGTGGAGATCGGCGAGGTGATGCGGGCACTTGGCGTCGGACACGTCATTGAATCACGCCACCCCGGATTCGCGGTCGGAGACCAGCTGTCCGGGATATTCGGCGTGCAACGTTATGCACTGTCCAACGGCGCTGAGGTCAACAGAATCGACACCAGCTTGGCACCGGCAACCGTGCATTTGGGGGCCCTCGGCATCAGCGGCCTGACCGCGTATTTCGGATTGCTCGACGTGGGCAGGCCCGAGCCCGGCCAAACCGTGCTGGTGTCCGGGGCGGCCGGATCGGTGGGCAGCATCGTGGGACAGATTGCGCGGATCAACGGCTGCCGAGCCGTCGGTATTGCCGGTGGTGAGCAGAAATGCCGCTGGCTGGTCGAGGAGGTCGGTTTTGACGCAGCCATCGACTACAAGAGCGCCGACCTGCGCGCAGAACTCAAGACCCAAGCACCTGACGGCGTAGACGTCTTTTTCGACAACGTTGGCGGTGCAACGCTGGAGGCTGCGTTGAACCGGCTCGCAGGCGGCGCCCGGATCGTGCTCTGCGGTGCGGTGTCGCAGTACAACGACAACCCGCGGGGACCGGCCAACTACATGCAGTTGCTGGTCGCGCGCGCATCCATGACCGGCTTCGTCATCTTCGACTACGCCAATCGCTACCCGGAAGGCATTGCGCAGCTGACGAAGTGGCTCGACACCGGCGAACTGCGATCACATGAGCAGATCGAGCAGGGCGACGTCGGTGACTTCCCTGAAACGCTGCTCAAGCTCTTCCGCGGAGAAAACACCGGCAAGCTGATCCTCGCGTTGGAATAGCCTCGCGGGCCCCGCGCGTTGAGCCGCGTATGAAAGCCTTCACCGAGACCGAGCGTCAGGAGTTCCTCGCCGCCAAGCACGTCGCCGTGCTCTCTGTGGCCGCCGACGGCCGTCCGCCGGCCAGTGTCCCGATTTGGTATGACTACACCCCGGGCGGGAACATCCGGGTCAACACCGGTGCGTCGGCGCGCAAGTCCACGCTGATCGAGCGGGCCGGCGCGGTGACGCTGGTCGTCCAGCAGGAGGAGCTGCCCTACCAATATGTGGTCGTCGAGGGCACGGTCGTCGACACGACCAAACCGACACCGTTGGATGTGCGGGAAGCCATCGCTATCCGATACCTCGGTGAAGAAGGTGGACGCGCGTTCGTCCGTGCCATCGCGGATCGGCCTGGTGTGTTGTTCACCATCCGCCCGGACCGCTGGATCACGGCTGATTTCTCGGATGAGCTGTAATTTTCCGCTGCGTCTGGTTTTCCCAAGCTGACGGTTGTCCGTCGTGTCGCGGTCGTTCGCGGCTTCACTTGTCATAAGATGACCATCTCCGACTCTAGGCCGCAGAGCTCGAAAACCCTTAGGAAGCAACTCAAATGGAGCTTGCTTGAGCCGTATGTCGCGATGAGTGGCACGTACGGTCCTGAGGGGGGATCGGCGGGGCAACCCGCCGGTCCTACCCGGCTGAGCATCGGGTGTTGCGCACCGAAACGGTCATCTGCGACACCCGTGACCTCGGCCTCGGCTGGCGGGTGACCGCCGAGAACTGGAAGGCCCTTCGGGCGGTTGGCGAAAAAGCCAACCAAAACGGCCTCGGCGGATGTTCGGAGCAAAAAGCTCTGCGCCTCTGAGGCTAGCCGCCCGGCCACGATAACCACGCCGGCGCGCCCATCATCCATACCACTAGGCGTCCGCAGCCGATGTCGAGATCCTTCGCTCAATCACGCAACATGCGGAAGATCCTTTGTTCGGCTTCCCGCTTGTGGTGTCGGCCGGCTGGGTGCCGG
>NZ_DASPSP010000245.1:0-65298 GCF_035623875.1 Mycobacterium sp.
TGTCGGTGAGGATGTGCAGCATCAGCTGCCCGGAGGCGCCGTCGATCGTGGCGTGGTGGTACTTGGTGAGCAGTGCCCAACGCTCGTGCTGCAGACCGTCGATGACGTAGACCTCCCACAGCGGCCGGCTGCGGTCCATTGGCCGCCCGACGATCCGGCACACCTGCTCGGCCAGCTGGTCGGCCAGGCCCGGGCGGGCGAGGTGGAGTTCGCGGATGTGGAAGTCGAGGTCGAAATTGGGGTCGGACACCCAGTAGGGATGGTCGAGTCCCAACGGCACGCCGACGACGCGGCGCCGCAACGGTTCCAGCTCGCCAACCAGCGCAGCGAATTTCGCATAGACCGCAGGGTAGGGGTCGAATTCGGGGCTGGGCCGTTCGAAGATCATCAGGCCGGTGACATGCCCGAACGTCGTCGCCGTCTCCATGTAGAGGAACGTGGCGTCCAGGCCGGTGAGTTGCTTCACGGGGGCTCCCTGTCTACTCGGGTGCGTCGAACGAGAATTGCTCGCGCAGCACGCGTTTCAACGCCTTGCCGGTCGGGGTGCGCGGAATGACCTCGGTGAACACGGCGCGCTTCGGCAGCTTGAAGCGGGCCAGCTTGCCGCTGCAGTGCGCCAGCACCGCCGCCTCGTCGAGGTTGGGGTCGGAGCGCACCACCACCGCCAACGGCGACTCGCCCCATTTGACCGACGGCATGCCCAGCACCGCGACCTCGGCGATGCCGGGGTGAGAGAGCAGGACATCTTCGATCTCGGCCGGATAGACGTTCTCACCGCCGGAGATGATCATGTCCTTGATCCGGTCCTGGATGTAGATGAAGCCCTCGGCATCGCTGACGGCGAGGTCGCCGGTATGCAGCCAGCCATCGGTGATCGTCGCCGCGGTGGCCGCCGGGCGCTTCCAGTAGCCGGCCATGATGTGGCGGCCGCGCACCAGCACCTCGCCTGGTACCCCGGGGCCTACGTCTCCTCCGTTCTCGTCTACGAGGCGCACGTCGGTGTGGAAGAACGTCTTGCCAGTCGACCCGATGTGGGTCAGCGCATTTTCGGAGTTGATCACGCAGGCCGGGCCGCACGTCTCGGTGAGCCCGTAGACCTGGTGGATCTCGAAACCGAGGTCCGCGTAAGACTTGATCAATGACGGCGGCACCGGCGACGCCCCGCTCAAGATCCAGCGGAGCTGCAACGACTCGCGCAGTTCGGGCCGATACATCGGCAGCATGAAGTTCAGCATCGCCGGGACGGCAAACGTGATCGTGACCTGCTCGTCGGCGAACACATCCCAGATTTGTTTCGCGTCGAATTGGCGCAGCACCACGATCGTCGCGCCGCGGTAGAGGCAAGCGATCACGGGGGTGAGCGCCCCGACATGAAACAGCGGCGGCGAAATCAGGTAGCGGTCCCGGAACCTAACGTCGACGCTGGCCAACACGGTGAGCACCGCCCACTCGACGCTGTCGTGGGTGTGCACCGCACCCTTGGGCAGCCCGGTGGTGCCGGAGGTGTACATGATGAACAGCGGGTCGTCCCCGTCGGCGTCGCCCACCACCGGGTCCGCCGGCGCCTGCCCGACGAGGGCATCGAAGTCGCGCGCCCACCCGGGCCCGTCGGCGCCGACGCGCAACCAATGGGCCACCGGCGTGCCGTCCTCGTTGCCGCCGCGGTCATGGAGATCGGCGACGACGGCGTCGTACTCGGCGTCGAACACCAATACCGTGGCCCCGGAGTCGCGCAGCATGAAGCCCAGCTCGTCGGCGACCAGCCGCCAGTTCAACGGGACGACAACCAGGCCGGCCCGGGCCGCGCCGTAGAAGGCCTCGACGAACTGGTGGCCGTTGGGCAGCAGCAGCGCCACCCGGTCGCCTTTGCCCAGCCCCAGACCTGTCAGCACGTGGGCAACCCGGTCGGCCTGCGCATTGAGTTCGGCAAAGGTGAACCGGCGGCCTGCGGCGTCGTCGACGAGCGCCTCCAGGCCGGGATTCAACAGCGCTCGCTTGGACAGATGCGTTCCGACGTTCATCACCGCTCCCTACGCCACGCCGCATCGACGCGATCAATCCGGTCGATCACTCGACGATATCGCCGCCTGACCCCGGGCATCGCTGTTTGTAGATCACACCGTCTTTCATGACGAAGTCCACCTGTCCGGTGACTTCGATGTCGGCGAAGGGATCGCCGGGCATGGCGATGAGATCGGCGATCTTGCCCTCGGCAATCACACCGAGATCGTCGAGGCGCAGTAATTCGGCCGCCACGCTGGTGGCCGCGCGCAGGGCGCGCAACGGGGTGATGCCCGTGGACACCATCATCGGGAACTCGCGCCAATTGTCCTGATGGGGAAACATTCCGGCGTCGGTTCCGAACGCGATGCGAACATCGCTGGCGGCCAGACCCTCCGCTGCGTCCAGTAACGACCCACGATATTTCAGCATCTTGCGGCGCGAGTACTCCGGAAGAGCGGCCCACAGCGCGTCGTTCTCGTCGCGGCGAGCGCCAGACAGGATCGTGTACTGAGTAGGCACCAGAAACACCCCGGTGTCCTCCATCATTCGCAGCGTCTGCGCCGAGGCGAGGTTTCCGTGTTCGATGCTGCGAACCCCTGCTCGCACGGCGCGCTGAATACCCTCGTCGCCGTAACTGTGTGGGGTGACGGGGATCTCGAGGTCGGCGGCGGTCGCAACCAGGACATCCATCTCCTGCTGGCTGTAGGTGGGTTGCCCGGGGTCGTCCGAGGGTGAGGCGAAGCCGCCGGTGGCCGCGAACTTGATCCAGTCGGCGCCGGCCCGGATTTCCTGCCTGACCCGGGTGCGGATTTCGTCGCTGCCGTCAGCGGCAGCTAATTCCAATGGCCTGGAACAGCTTTGGTATTCATCGGCGATCATCGCGCTGAAGTCGCCATGGCCGCCACGCGCCGAAATCATGTGCGGTGCCACCACCATCCGCGGACCGTCGACGATTCCGGCGGCCACCGCGTCACGCAGATCGATGGTTGGGTAGTCCACGTTTCCACAGCCCAAATCACGCACCGTGGTGAATCCGTTCATCAGCAGGGTCCGCAGCACCGGGAGCGACTTCAACGCTCTAGCGACGCTGGAATCGGCAGCCATCGCCACACCGAGCGGAGGGCTCAACGTCACATGGGTGTGGCAATCCATGAAGCCCGGCGTGAGGGTGTGACCGGAAAGATCCACCAGCCGTGTGCCGGCCGGCGGCTCGATTGTGTTGGCGAGTTGCTGGATGCGACCGTCGACGACCAGCACCTGTTGCGGTGCCGCCTCGGCCGAGATGCCGTCCCACACGTTAGCGCCGGTGATCAGCGTCGCGGCCATCGTCGTAACCTCTCGGATCTCGGGCTTAGAAGCGATAGCGCAAGATTCGCGCCGTGCGGGCGCCGGCCTTGGTCATCCCCATCAGCCGGGTTGACACGCGGGCCGGCGCGGGATACAAGTCGACCTCTGGAGCATGCGCCAGGCTGGCTTCCTCGACCAGCGTCAGACGCGGGCTCCAGGTCTGAGGAACCCGGGCATCCTTGAAACCTCGGTACGCCCATTGGTTTCCGACGGCGCTGAATGCAACTTTCATGGCCAGCAGGCTCGACCAGCCGACACGTCCATAGTCGTTCAACGCCAGTTCGCCGGACCGGAAGTGCTGCGGAATATGGCGGAACAGGTTGATGATCACCGACTCGGGCAGGAACGCCAGCAGGCCGTCGGCGACCAGCATGGTGGGCCGATCGGACGGGATTTGGTCGGTCCGAGCATCGTCGGCCAGCGACGCCGCCACCGAATATGCATGGTCGTCGGCGGGCAGCAGTTGATCCCGCAATTCGATGACGTGTGGCAGATCGACGCTGTACCAGTCCACCGTGGGCGGCGGCGTAACTCGCTGCATGCCGGTATCCAGTCCCGCGCCGAGAGCTACCACGACGGCTTCCGGATGTTCGGAAATGAAGGCTCGCACCCGATCGTCGAGCAGCTTGGCGCGCAACGCGGTCTGGCGCACCGCGCTCGATGGCACTCCCAAAGCTTGGAAGTCGTAATCGATCTTGGCCACGATTTCGTCGGATAGCGTGTCGCCGAGTATCGGCCTGGGCCAACGGCTGTCGAGCGCGCGGGCGTATGCGGTTACGAACGCGGTCTGCTCGACCGGGGTGAACTCGGTGATCGCAATTCCCATACCGGCAACGTACTCCTCGCTTAGGGCGCAACGGTGAGCCCGACTAAGTACATTCCGCACCGACGGAAATTGCGATACTACATACGTATCTTTGTATCCCCAGTACGCTGACCGCCATGGTCGGCACAGCTCCGATCGCTGCTCTGCTCGACGAGGATCCCGATCTGGACCCGTATGCGGATCGCATCCTGGACGCCGCAATCGAGCAATTCGCGATGCATGGGATTCGGCGAACGAGCGTTGATGACGTGGCGGGCGCGGCCAAGGTGGGGCGGGTCACCGTATATCGGCGGTTCGCGACGAAGGACCAACTGGTGCGAGCGGCCTGGATTCGCCACCTACGCCGGATTCACGCAAGTTTGTCAGCCGCTACCGAAGGACTTGTCGATCCCATGGAGCGGGTGATCGAGTGGTTCGCGCTGGGCGTGCACGCGCTACGCGACGATCCGCTCTTCCGTCGCCTGCTCATGTCGGACCGCGACACCGTTCTGCCGTACCTCTCCGTCGGTGCGGCGCCGATCCACGCCGCGACGACGATGATCGTCCTCGACGGCCAGCCGCGTTTGCGCGCGGTGCTTGGGGATCACGCCGAACGCGTAACCGAGCTGTTCGTCCGCATCGGTGCCTCCCTCGTCGTCAGCCCTGGCGGGTTCACCGACGCTGGGGACATTAACCAAACACGTTCTCTCGCAAGGCAGCTCATCGAACCGGTATTGCACGCCATCGAACAGCAAGGAGAATCCCATGTCTGAGCGTCCGGCCACGTTGTGTGAGGCATTCCAGCGCACCGCGGCGATCGATCCCGACGCCGTCGCCCTTCGGACGCCTGGCGACACCCAGACGTTGACGTGGCGCGACTTTGCGGCGCAGGTGCGTCAAGTCGCCGCCGGCTTGGCCGGACTCGGGATCCGGCGGGGCGACACGGTTTCGCTGATGATGGGCAATCGGATCGAGTTCTACCCGCTGGACGTGGGTGCCCAACACATCGGTGCCACCGTGTTCTCGGTGTATAACACGCTGCCTGCCGAGCAGTTGACCTACGTCTTCGACAACGCCGGCACGAAGGTCGTCATCTGCGAGGAGCAGTACGTCGAGCGGATCCGCGCCAGTGGTGCGGACATCGAGCACATCGTCTGCATCGACGGCTCGCCCGAAGGAACTCTCTCGCTCGACGAACTCTATGCCGCCGCGCCGGACGACTTTGACTTCGAGTCTACTTGGCGGGCAGTAAAACCCGACGACGTGGTCACCCTCGTCTATACCTCCGGCACGACCGGCAACCCCAAGGGCGTGGAGATGACACATGCCAACTTGTTGTTCGAGGCGTTCGCGGTGGAAGCCGTGCTCGGCATCGAATTCGGGGACCGGATAACGTCGTTCCTGCCCTCGGCGCACATGGCGGACCGGATGACCGGGCTGTATACCCAGGAGGTGTTCGGCACCCAGGTCACAGTGGTGTCCGACGGTCGCAACATCGCGGAGGCGCTGCCCGACGTTCGGCCGACCGTTTGGGGCGCGGTGCCACGGGTATGGGAAAAACTGAAGGCTGCAATCGAATTCGCGGCCGTGCACGAGCCGGACGAGCAGAAGCGGCAGGCTTTGCAGTGGGGTATGTCGGTCGCCGCCAAACGCGCCGCGGCGTTGGTCGCAGCTGAGCCCATATCGGATGAGCTCGCGGCCGATTGGGCGAAGGCCGATGAGCAGGTGCTGTCTAAGCTTCGCGAGCGCCTCGGTTTTGGTGAGCTCAAGTGGGCGGTGTCGGGAGCGGCGCCGATTCCGAAAGAGACCCTGGCGTTCTTCGATGGCCTCGGCATCCCGATCGCGGAGCTCTGGGGGATGTCCGAGCTGAGTTGCATTGCCACGTTAAGCCATCCCCGCGACGCTCGGCTCGGGACCGTCGGCAAGCTCTTGCCCGGGCTGGAGTGCAAGATCGCCGAGGACGGCGAGTTCCTGGTGCGTGGTCCGTTGGTGATGAAGGGCTACCGCAAGGAGCCGGCGAAGACCGCCGACGCGATCGACGCCGACGGTTGGCTGTACACCGGCGACATCCTCGAGATGGACTCTGACGGTTATCTGCGGATTGTCGACCGCAAGAAGGAGTTGATCATCAATGCGGCCGGAAAGAACATGTCACCGGCCAACATTGAGAACGCAATCCTGGGCGCGACTCCGATGGTCGGCGCGATGGTCACGATCGGCGATGGCCGACCGTACAACTCCGCTCTGATGGTCTTCGACGCCGACTCGGTCGGCCCGTACGCAGCCCAGCACGGGCTTTCCGACGCCTCTCCCGCAGCCCTGGCCGCCGATCCGGAGGTGGTCGCGCGGATCGCTGCGGGTGTGGCCGACGGCAACGCCAAATTATCGCGGGTAGAGCAGATCAAGCGCTTCCGAGTCCTGCCTACCTTGTGGGAACCCGGCGGTGACGAGATCACGCTCACGATGAAGCTCAAGCGCCGACCGATCGCGGAGAAATACGCCGCCGAGATCGAGGAACTCTACGCCAGTGAGCCAAGTCCAGAGGTTCACGAGCCGGCGACCACGCAGACAACCCAACCGGCGTGACGGCGGATTGGCCATGACGCCGCATGTGATCGACCGGGTTGGGGCGCGAAAGCTTTTGCAAAGGGCAGGAATTGGCGACTTGCCCGACGAGCTCAGGCAGCTTGTCAGCGCCCGGTGGTATGACGAGCGCCTGGAAAAGCTGGCGGCGGACCTCGGGCGTGACGTGGAGAGCGTCCGCACCGAGGCCGCCGGCTATGTGCGCGAGATGGCGGCCTCTCGGGACGAGCGGGCAGTGGAGGCCTGGCGGGGCTTCAGTCGCTGGTTCATGCGGGCCTACGACGTGCTGGTCGACGAGGACCAGATCGCGCAGCTACGCAAGCTGGACCGCAAGGCGACGCTCGCGTTCGCGTTTTCGCACCGGTCCTATCTGGACGGCATGCTGCTGCCCGAGGCGATCGTCGCGAACCGGCTGGCGCCCGCACTGACCTACGGCGGGGCGAACATGAACTTCTTCCCGTTCGGCACCTGGGCCAAGCGCACCGGGGCGATCTTCATCCGCCGGCAGACCAGAGACATCCCCGTTTACCGGTTCGCGCTACGCGCTTACACCGCCCAACTGGTCCAAAACCACACGAATCTGTCCTGGTCGATCGAAGGGGGCAGGACCCGGACCGGCAAGCTGCGTCCGCCGGTGTACGGCATTCTGCGCTACATCACCGACGCCGTCGACGAAATCGACGGTCCCGAGGTGTATTTGGTGCCGACCTCAATCGTGTACGACCAGCTGCACGAGGTGGCCGCCATGACCACCGAGGCGTATGGCGCGGTGAAACGGCCCGAAGATCTGCGGTTCTTGATTCGGCTGGCCCGCCAGCAGGGCCAGCGGCTCGGCCGGGCGTACCTGGACTTCGGTGAACCGCTGCCGCTGCGCAAGCGCCTGGAGGAACTGCGCGGCGACGACTCGGCGACCGGAAATGAGATCGAACGCATCGCGCTGGACGTGGAGCATCGGATCAACCGCGTCACCCCAGTCACACCCACCGCGGTGGTGAGCCTCGCGCTGCTGGGCGCAGACCGCTCCCTGTCCATCGGCGAGGTGCTGGCGACGGTGCGGCCGCTGGCGAGCTACATCTCGGCAGGGAACTGGACGGTCGCCGGCGCCGCCGACCTGACGAATCGGTCCACTATCCACTGGACCCTGCACCAGCTCGTCGCCTCCGGCGTGGTGAGCGTCTACGACGCCGGCACCGAAGCGGTGTGGGGTATCGGCGAGGACCAGCATCTGGTCGCCGCGTTCTACCGCAACACCGCAATCCACATCCTGGTCGATCGCGCCATCGCCGAGACGGCGCTACTGGCGGCCTCGAATATCCCCGTGGGCGGCGCCGATTCCCTCGCGACAGTGCTCGACGAGGCGCTGCGCCTTCGCGAGCTGCTGAAGTTCGAGTTCCTGTTCTCCGCACGCGCCGACTTCGAGCGCGACCTGGCCGACGAACTTCGCCTGATTTCCGGCGCGGCGGAGACCGCCGAGATCTGCGGGCCGGCCGATGCGCGGCGGCGGCTGGAGTCGGCCGACGTGCTGTTAGCGCACCTGGTGTTGCGTCCGTTCCTCGACGCCTACCACATCGTCGCCGACAGACTGGCCGCCTACGAGGACGAGCCGTTCGAGGAGAAGGCCTTTCTCGCCGAGTGCCTGCAGGTCGGCCGGCAATGGGAGCTGCAGCGCAAGATCGCCAACGCCGAGTCGCGTTCGATGGAGTTGTTCAAGACGGCATTGCGGCTCGCCGAGCATCGCGGACTGTTTGATGGGGACGACCGTGGAGATCTGGCCAAGCGGCGACAGCAGTTTGCCGACGAGATCGCTACGGCGACAAGCCGAGTCAACGAAATCGCAGAATTGGCCAGAGCGCGATGACCAGCGCGGCTGACGCCATCGAGCAGGTGCGGCGCGGACCCAAAGGGCCGCAGGTCGGTGCATTCTTCGATCTCGATGGCACCTTGGTGCGGGGCTATACCGCCACGGTGTTCTATTCCGATCGGGTCCGCGGCGGCCAGGTCTCCTCGGGTGAGTTCCTGCGGATCCTGCTGTCGGCCTTGGACACCGGCCTCGGCGGCGACCCGACAAAGTTCGCCGACGCGGCGTTCATGGGGTTACGCGGGCGCACCGAGGATACGCTGACAGAACTGGGGGAGAGGCTCTTCGTGCAGAAGGTGTCCGGAACGATGCGTCCCGAGGCCCGCGATCTGGTGCGTGCGCATCGCCGAATGGGACACACCGTGGCGGTCGCTTCGTCGGCGAGCATGTACCAGATCGAACCGGTAGCACGCGATCTCGGTATCGAGCACATCCTGTGCACGCGCGTCGAAGTTGAGGACGGCATCCTGACCGGCCGGCTGGCCGGACCGATGCTGTGGGGTGAACCTAAGGCTGCGGCAGTACGAGAGTTCGCCCGTGCCAACAACATTGACCGCCACGCTAGCTACGCGTACGCCAATGGCGCCGAGGATGTGCCATTTCTGGCGTCGGTCGGTAACCCGAGCGCGCTCAATCCGCACCCGGGGCTGGCCGCCGCAGCACGGTCGCACGGCTGGCCTGTCCTGACCTTGCGTGAGCCACGCCAGCCGGGACTGCGAGCCCTGCTGGGCACCGCGGCGGCGATGGCCGCGTTCAACACCGGCATGGGTCTGGGGTTCGCGATCGGGACATTGCGCCGCGATCCCGAACTCGGCCTCAACGCCGCCATACCCCTAGCCTGTGACGGCGCGCTCGCGCTCGCCGGTGTGCGTTTGAACGTCGTTGGGGAATCCAATCTTTGGGCGTCCAGACCGGCGGTGTTCGTCGGCAACCATCAGAGTTCACTGGATGTGCTGATCGTCGGCTCCCTGGTACGACGCGATCTCACCGGTGTGGCCAAGAAGGAAGCCCGGTACGACCCGCGGATGATAGTCGGCGGTCAGCTGATGGACCTGGCGTTCATCGACCGATCCAATCCCGAGTCCGCCCGCCGTGACGTCAATGCGCTGGTCGATCGGATCCGGTCGGGGACCTCGGTGGCGATCATGCCGGAGGGAACCCGTACCCCGACGCCGACCGTCGGGCGGTTCAAGAAGGGCGCGTTCCACCTCGCGATGCAAGCCGGGGTGCCGATGGTGCCCATCGTGATTCGCAACGCAGGTGAGCTGATGTGGCGGCGGTCGATGGTCATCAACCCCGGCACTGTCGATATTGCGGTGCTGGAACCGATTCCGACCGGTGACTGGACCGTCGAGGACCTCGACGCCCGAGTTGCCGAGGTCCGCCAGCTGTTCGTCGACACGCTCGACAACTGGTCTACTTCCGGGGAGATGTCATGAACGAAAGAGACCAAGCCGTCGCCGAGGCCAATCTCGCGGCGTGGTCCAAGGCGTCCAAATGGGGGCGAAGCCCGCGGATGACGGAGTTCGAGGGGTTTATGTGGCGTTCCGAACGCCACCCGCAGCAATCGTCGACCATCCTCTCGGTGATGGTGTTGGACAGCACGCCGGACTGGGACCGCTTGATGGCAGCGCACGAATGGGGCACCGAGCTGATCGCCCGCACGCGTCAGCGTGTGCTCGAACCCGCTCTGCCGGTCGGGCCACCGGCCTGGGTGCTCGACGAGCACTTCGAGCTTGGCTATCACCTGCGGCGCGTCCAGTTGCCCGGCGCCGGGTCGCTGCGCTCGCTGCTGGACCATGCGGCGGCGTTCGGACTGGCGCCGCTGGATCGGCACCGCCCCTTGTGGGAGGCGGAGCTTGTCGAGGGCCTCGACAACGGGCGGGCCGCATACCTACTCAAGATGCACCATTCGCTCACCGACGGCATGGGCGGGATCGAACTGCTGTCGTCGCTGCAGAGCCGCACCCGGGAGCACACCCCGAACAAGCCGCGGCCGCAACCGGGTACAAACGGCGACAGCGGCACCGATTCCATCCGGCTGGCCGTCGGCGAGATCGGCGAACGGATCCTCGGATCTCCGCGCGTTGCGGCGACCATCGCCCGGTCGGGTTTGGGTCTGCTGATGCGGCCGGGCGATGCGGTCGGCGAGGCGCTGCGGTATGTGGCTTCGCTACGCCGGGTGGTGTCCCCACCGCCGGCAACCCCGTCGCCGTTGCTGCGCACGCGGACCGGACGGGTCTGGCGGTACGGAGTGCTGGAATGCCCGCTGCCGCAGTTGAAGTCGGCCGGCAAGGCCGCCGGCGGGTCGGTCAACGACGCGTTCGTCGCGGCGCTGCTCGGTGGGCTGCGGATCTACCACGAGCGCCACGGCGTCGAGCTGGACCGCCTGCCGATGGCGATGCCGGTGTCGCTGCGCAAGGCCGACGACCCCATGGGCGGCAACAAGTGGGCCGGCGCGTTGTTCGCCGCGCCCATCGGGATCGCCGACCCGGAGGAGCGCATCGCCGCCATCCGCGGCACCGTGCTAACGCTCCGCACCGAGCCGGCCTTGGACACCTTCTCGCTGGCCGCTCCGCTGGTCAACCGGTTGCCGTCGACGATCGGCGCCGTCTTCGCCCGACTCGGCGCCGCGGCCGACCTGTCCGCGTCCAACGTGCCTGGGCTCCCGTACCAGACGTATCTCGCCGGGGCCAAGGTCGAGCGTGTCTATCCGTTCGGTCCGTTGCCGGGGGTCGCCGTGATGGCGGCGATGGTCTCACACGCCGGAACGTGTTGTTTCGGGCTCAACATCGACGGAGCGGCCGTCGCCGATGTCGACGTGCTGATGGAGTCTTTCGGCGCCGGTCTGGACGAGACGCTCGCCGTGGGATCGGGTTAGCCCACGACGATGCAGGCCGTGGAACGGCCTGAGGTGGGGGTCCCCCCGCTTGCGGGGGAGAGTCGGGCAATCGCTTTTGGTCACGCTGCGGCGTCTTTGAGCGCCAGCCCTACAACGAGCTGGTGAGCGCCCCGGATCGGCAGGCCTTTAAGGTGGTCGTATGCCGCTTTCAGGTGAATATGCACCCAGCTCCTCCGACTGGTCCCGCGAGCAAGCCGAAAAGTACATGGCGTCCGGCGGAAGCCAGGGCACCGAGCTACAGGGAAAGCCTGTCATCCTACTGACCACGGTGGGCGCCAAGTCCGGCAAGCTTCGTAAGACTCCGCTGATGCGGGTCGAGCACAGCGGCGAGTACGCGATCGTCGCCTCCCTGGGTGGGGCGCCGAAGAACCCGGTCTGGTATTACAACGTCGCGAAGAATCCGCGGGTCGAGCTGCAGGACGGCAGCGTTACCGGCGACTACGACGCCCGTGAGGTGTTCGGCGAGGAGAAGGCCGTCTGGTGGGAGCGTGCGGTGGAGGCTTGGCCGGACTATGCCGAGTACCAGACGAAGACCGATCGGCAGATTCCGGTCTTCGTGCTTACCCCTGTGCAGTGAACTTGCAGCTGGGTGGCACCATTGACCGGTGTCCGCCGAACTGAGCCAAGGCCCCGGCACCCCGGGTGGTGGGCCGCTGTCTGCGGCCGAGATCGATGCCGCGGCGAAGCGCATTGCCGGGGTGGTCACGCCGACACCGCTACAGTTCAGCGACCGGTTGTCCGCTACGACCGGGGCCAGCGTCTACCTCAAACGCGAAGACCTGCAGGTGGTGCGTTCGTACAAGTTGCGCGGCGCCTACAACCTATTGGTGCAGCTGTCGGACGACGAGCTGGCCGCGGGCGTGGTGTGCTCGTCGGCGGGAAACCACGCGCAGGGCTTCGCATTCGCCTGCCGGACGCTGGGCGTGCACGGCCGCGTCTACGTGCCGGCCAAGACCCCGAAACAGAAGCGCGACCGCATCCGGTATCACGGCGGAGAATTTATCGAACTGATCGTGGGCGGGTCGACTTACGATCTGGCGGCCGCGGCGGCGCTGGCTGACGTGGCGCGCACGGGCGCCACGCTGGTGCCACCGTACGACGACCTGCGCACCATCGCCGGGCAGGGGACTATCGCCGTGGAGCTGCTTGATCAGCTCGACGGGGAGCCGGACCTGGTGGTGGTCCCGGTGGGCGGCGGCGGCTGCATCGCGGGCATCACCACCTACCTCGCCGAGCGGACGAACAACACCGCGGTACTGGGTGTCGAGCCCGCCGGTGCCGCGGCGATGATGGCCGCGCTGGCCGCCGGGGAGCCGGTGACCCTGGACCACGTTGACCAGTTCGTCGACGGCGCGGCGGTGCGACGGGCGGGCACGCTGACCTATGCCGCGCTGGCCGCCGCCGGTGACATGGTGTCGATCACCACCGTCGACGAGGGCGCGGTGTGTACCGCGATGCTCGACCTGTATCAAAACGAGGGAATCATCGCCGAGCCCGCGGGTGCGTTGGCGGTCGCGGGCCTGCTGGAAGCGGGCATCGAGCCGGACACCACCGTGGTCTGCCTGGTCTCGGGCGGCAACAATGACGTGTCCCGGTATGGCGAAGTGCTGGAGCGCTCGCTGGTTCATCTGGGCCTCAAGCACTATTTTCTGGTCGACTTTCCGCAGGAGCCCGGGGCGCTGCGCCGGTTCCTGGACGACGTGCTGGGGCCCAACGACGACATCACGCTGTTCGAGTACGTCAAGCGCAACAACCGGGAAACCGGTGAGGCACTGGTGGGTATCGAGCTGGGCTCGGCTGCGGACTACGACGGGCTATTGGAACGTATGCGGGCTACCGAGATGCAAATCGAAACCATCGAGCCGGGCTCGGCGGCCTACCGCTATCTGCTGTAGCCCTCGTGTGCACTTTCCCAGGTCGACCTAGACAGCGCGAATAGCGGAACTGCCGTGTGGTTGCCGTCGCGGATTCCCTTGCGCAAAGCCAGCATCCACGACACTTGAGTCGCCTTCCGTTTCTGCCGACTAACGACCGGTCATACCGTAAGGTGGGCAGGCGCGAGCACCGATAGCATAGAACCGGGTCGAAACGGCGGAGAACGATGACCGAGACAATCCACAACGAACACATCGATCACGCGCATGTCCACGGCGAAGGCTGCGGACATGTTGCAGTCCCGCACGGTGATCACGTCGATTATCTGCACGACGGTCACCTTCATCGGCGGCACGACAATCACTACGACGAATGCGAGCCCTCCGGCGAGCATGAGGTGCATGCGGAACACGACCATGTGCACGGCGATGGCTGTGGCCACGTGGCGGTCCCGCATGGCGACCATGTCGACTACATCCACGATGGCTGCCGACACGCAGCTCACGGCGACCACTACGACGAGCATTAACAGGGGCTAGCACTCGAGAGCGGAATCAACCTTCTCGGACTGGCGGTACAGGGATCTCAGGTTGCCGACGGCGAGATGACGCTTCTGCGTCGAGTTAGGCCGGGGTGGATCGCGCTGAGCAATTCTGCGCTGCTGGCTGCGCGTTGTAACAGGCTGACGAAGGCATGGTGCCCTGCGCTGGTGAACGGCGCAAAGATTTCGTCTTCGAGGGCGTCGAGTAGACGTTAGGCCGTCGCCGGCGAGATAGCGGTTAGTCGCTTCACGGTCGAGACGAGTTGGGTGGGCCGGGGCGGGGGTTGGGTTGGGTTGTCGGGGGAGTTGATCGGCGATTGTTTTCGACAAGCGCCACCGGAGACTGTAGCGTGAAGCCATCCTTAATGAAAACAATTTTCAATAAACAGGGAAGCTGATGGGTACGTTTGGACCGCCGGAGGAAGGCGGCAGCCCACACCGTTCGAAAAGCAGTTCGGCCATGACAGCGTCAAACTGGACCGCACTGGGCAAAGAACTCGAGGAGATCCTGCGCCTGCGAACGCCGCCGGTGGCCATTAGGACGCCCGCCGGTTCGCCTGAAGGGGACGCCGCATACGCCGATTAGCCTCCGCGAGGAGTAACGCCCGGTTCCTCACTAAAAACCATGCCGGGTACCACGACTCGTTCGTTGGGGCGGTCGTTGCGGCACTTTAAGACATGACGAAATCCATTGATAAGAGTAGTTACCCACGATTTTTTGCCGCATCGTGTCGCCCGGCAGAGGCGGCGAGTGCGCACACGGCACGCACAGATTCACGCATCACTGGCTCTGGGATATCTGTTCGAGCGATTCGTCGTTGGCGCGGAAGATCGGTTCCAAGGGAACAGCGAACCGGTCGGCCATGTCCGTCAGCGTTTTCGACCACACCCGGTCGGCCGGCGAGACGGGGCCGCGCCCGGGCCCGGTCAGGAGCATTGCCACCGTGGTTCCCGGTCCCAGGTCGTCGAGCAGCGTGCGCAACGCTGACATGAGGTTCCATAGGATTCGGCCCTGGGGCCGCGGGCGGACTGGCACCTGGCTGAGCTGCTTGGTAAAGCAACGATCCGGCCCGATCAGGCCGAACCACAGCAGCCGTTCCTCAAATCCCAGCGGCCCCATCAGCGCACGCCACCGCTGGCGCAGATCGGCGGCCGAACGAACGGGATCGCTCGCGGTCTCGATGGGCGGGATCGGCAACAGGTCGTGATGACTCATGCCCGCATCATCAGCGGTCGCGGGCGCCGACGGGTAGTCAGTTATCCACAGTCCGCAGGATCGCGAACGAATACGGTTGCAGGTCGGTAGTGGTGACGCCGACGCTGGGCGAAGCGGAGCACAACACCACCTCGCCGGTGACCGGGACACTCACCGCCTCGGCGCCCAGATTGCAGGCGATCGCGAGCCGGCCACGATGCATGACGATCCAGCGCCGGTCCTCGTCGTAGTCGATCACCATACGGTCTAGCCATGGATCGGCTAGGTCGGTTTCACTGCGCCGCAGTGCGATCAGGTCGTGGTAGATCCGGCGCAGTCGCGCGTGTTCACCGGTGTCGGCCTCGCTCCAGTCCAATTTCGAGCGCGCGAAGGTCTGCGGGTCCTGCGGGTCGGGAATCTCGTCAGCGTCCCAGCCGTGATCGGCGAACTCCTTCTTGCGTCCTTCGGCGGTGGCGCGCGCCAACTCGGGTTCTGGATGGGAGCTGAAGAATTGAAACGGGGTCGACGCGCCCCATTCTTCTCCCATGAAAAGCATTGCGGTGTAGGGAGACCCGAGCACCAGCGCGGCCTTAACCGCCAGCTGACCGTAGCACAGGTTCTGCGACGGGCGATCTCCCAGCGCACGATTACCGACCTGGTCGTGAGTGCAGGTGTAGGCCAGTAGCCGGGTCGCCGGAATCCCTGAGCTGTCTGCCGTGTCCAACGGCCGCCCGTGCCGCCGTTTCCGAAACGACGAATATGTCGCTGCGTGGAAGAAGCCGTTGCGCAACGTCTTCGCCAGTGTGGCCAGTGAACCGAAGTCGGCGTAGTAGCCCTGCCGCTCCCCGGACACGGCGGTGTGGATGGCGTGGTGGATGTCGTCATCCCACTGCGCAGTGATCCCGTAGCCGCCGCCAGCACGGGGCGTGATAAGCCGCGGGTCGTTCAGGTCACTCTCGGCGATCAGCGACAACGGACGGCCCAATTGCTCAGCCAGTGCCTCGGTTTCGGCCGACAGCTCTTCCAGGATGTGGATCGCGGTGGTGTCCACCAGCGCGTGCACGGCATCCAGGCGCAGGCCGTCGGCGTGGAAGTCGCGCATCCAGCGCAGCGCACAGTCGATGATGTAGCGGCGCACTTCGTCGGAGTCGGCGTCGGCGATGTTGATGCCTTCTCCCCACGGGTTACTCGCAGACGACAGGTACGGGCCGAACCGGGGCAGGTAGTTGCCGGACGGGCCAAGGTGGTTGAACACCGCATCGATCAGCACCCCCAGGCCGCGGCGATGGCAGGCGTCGACGAACCGGACCAGCCCGTCGGGTCCGCCGTAGGGTTCGTGCACGGCGTACCACAGCACCCCGTCGTATCCCCAGCCGTGCGTGCCGGAGAACGCGTTGACCGGCATCACCTCGACGAAGCCAACGCCGAGATCCACCAAATAATCCAGCTTTTCGATCGCCGAGTCGAAGGTGCCCTCGAGCGTGAAGGTGCCGATGTGCAGTTCGTAGATCACCGCACCCTGCACCGAACGGCCGGTCCAGCCGCCGTCCGTCCAGGCCTGCGCGGTCGGCTCCCACAGCTGCGAGGACCCGTGGACGCCGTCGGGCTGGCGGGGCGATCGCGGGTCGGGCAGTACCTTCGGGTCGTCGTCGAGGAGATACCCGTAGCGCGCGGTTGGTGCCGTGTCGACGGTGGCCCGCCACCAGCCGTCCCGACCGCGTGTCATTGGATAGACTTCGCCGGCGACGTCGAGGCGGACTTTCTCCGGTTTAGGTGCCCACACGGCGAATTCACGCATCGGTGCGCTCCAGCAGCGCCACCGGCAGCTCGGCGAACAACTCGGCGGCCGACACCGGCCCGGTGACCACCGCACCGGTCAACACGTCGGTCCACGAACCGTCGGGCACCGCCAATACCGTATCGCCCCAGCCGATGTGTTCGAGGTGCGCCGTCCAGCGCGTCACCGCGACCAGCACGTCGTCACCGCGCCGGAACGCCACGACATGATCGGCGCCAGCTCCCGCGGCGAGCAGCGGGTGGTAACCAGCCCGCAGGAAGGTGTCCGGACGCGCGCGACGCACCTGCAAGGCCGCTTTGACGACACGAATCTTAGGATGCTGCAGGGACTTCAGTGCCTGCCGTCGGGCGGCGTAGTCCACCGGACGCCGGTTGTCCGGATCGACCAGGCTGTCGTCCCACAACTCGGTGCCCTGATAGATGTCCGGCACGCCGGGCACGGTCAGCGCGAGCAGCTTTTGACCCAGCGCGTCACTCTCGGCGTGCGGTTGCAGCCGGATCACCAGACCGGTCAGCTCGCGCGCCACCGGCCCGTCCAGCACGGCGTCCAGCCAGCTGTGCACCGCATCCTCGAAGTCGGCGTCCGGGTCTTGCCATGTCGTGTGCCAGGCCGCTTCTCGTATCGCTTTCTCGCCGTAGGCGTGTAACCGCTCGCGCAGCTCGCCGGTAACCTCGCCGCCGACTGGCCACACGCCAAAAATGTTCTGCCACAGAAACAATCCGGTTGCCGGGTCGGGGGCAGGAGCCATGGTCTCCCAGCGGGCAACGAATTCGGCCCACAGCGACGGCACCTGCGACAGCACACCGATGCGGGCGCGGACGTCTTCGCTGCGTTTGGTGTCATGGGTGGACAACGTCGTCATCGTCTGCGGCCACAATCGGACGCGAGTTGCGGCGCGCTGATGGAATTCGGCGGCGCCGACGCCGAACCGATGTGGTTCGCCGCCAACTTCGTTCAGCGACACCAGCCGGGCGTCACGATAGAACAGGCAATCCTCGACGGCCTTGGCCGTCACCGCGCCGCACAGCTGCTGGAGCCGCGCCGCCGGCTCACCGCCGTCGGCTAACGCGGTCGCGATCATCTGCAGCGGAGCATCCAATTCCGGTGCGGCAGACTGGGTTGCCGCCAGCGCAGCGGGCAGTATCGCGGCCAAGCCGCGGTAATCGCTGCGATAGACGCCGATGTGAGTGAACAGCGCCACCAGCGCTGCGGGCAGTTGAGGATGGTCGGCGCCGGCGGCTGCGACGATGCACCGTCGCAGCCTGCCCAGCTCGCTGGCCAGGGTATCGGTGGCCGTGGCGGTCTTGAGGTCGGCCAGCATGGCCGGCATCTGCTGGTAGTCGATGCCCGCGGATTCGAACAACGCCGTCAACGCCGGTGCGCCGTTCGGGTCGACGAAAACACCGCCGACTTCCCTCAGCACGTCATAACCGGTTGTGCCGGCGATGGGGAGCGTCGGCTCCAACGCCTCGTCGACCGCGAGGATCTTCTCGATCACGATCCAGGCGTCGAGGCCGATGAGTTCGCGCAGCCGGCGCAAATACCCCGATGGATCCGACAAGCCGTCGGGATGGTCGATGCGTACGCCGTCGACCAATCCCTCGGCGAACCAGCGGGCCACCTCGGCGTGACTGGTGTCGAACACCGAACGATCTTCTTGGCGCAGCCCCGCCAGCGATGTGATCGAAAAGAAACGGCGATAACCACACCGCCCGTTCCGCCAACCGATCAGCCGGTAGTGCTGGCGCTCGTGCACTTGCGCACCGCTGCCACCGTGGGTGCCCGGCGCGATCGGCAACGCCAGCCGGCCGAGCCGCAAAATGTCGCCGTCTACCGTGAGATCGGCGGCGTCATCGTCAGAACCTAGCAGTGGCAGAACAATTCGGCTGCGCCCGGAATCCCGGTCGAGCTCCCAGTCGATGTCGAAGAACGGCGCGTAGGCCGACGACCGGCCGTGGCGCAACACATCCCACCACCATGGGTTCTGCTCCGGCTGGTCGACTCCGACATGATTGGGGACGATGTCGACGACCAGCCCCATGCCGCGGGCCCGGGCCGCCGCCGACAGCCGCGCCAAGCCCTCCGCGCCGCCGAGTTCGGCCGACACCGTAGTCGGGTCGGTGACGTCGTAGCCGTGCGTTGACCCTGCTCCGGCGGTCAAAATGGGGGACACATACACATGCGACACCCCGAGCTCGTCGAGATAGTCGAGCAGGTTCTCGGCGTCGGCGAAGGTGAATCCGAAACCGCTCGACTCACCTCGCAGCTGTAACCGGTAGGTGGACAGGACCGGAAATGCCATGCGCTACTGGGTCTTACGAAACACGAGCAGCGCTCGTCCCGGCAGGGAGACTTCGCCGCCATGGCCCACGACCAGCTTCACCTCACCGGTGGCGTCAGTGGTGTCCAGTTCCGCTGTCCACTCTTTGGCGTAGTCGTCATGAGGCATGACGAAATCCACTGCGTGGTCATGTGCGTTGAAGCACAGCAGAAACGAATCGTCGACCACCCGCTCTCCGCGTGCATCGGGCTCGGGCAGCGCCTCGCCGTTGAGGAAGACTGAGATGCACTTGCCGAAGTCGCTGTCCCAGTCCTCCGAAGTCATCTCGTCGCCCGCGGGCGTCAGCCAGGCAATGTCGCGCACCTGGTCGCCGCTTCGGATGGGACGCCCCTCGAAGAACCGGCGGCGGCGAAAGACCGGATGGCTTTTACGCAAGGCGGTCACTTTGCGGGTAAACGCCAGCTGGTCACCGTTCTTGTCCACCAGCGACCAGTCCATCCAGGACAGCTCGGAGTCCTGGCAGTAGACATTGTTGTTGCCGTACTGGGTGCGCCCTATCTCGTCGCCGTGCGCAACCATCGGAGTTCCCTGGCTGAGCATCAGCGTGGCGATGATGTTGCGCATCTGCCGCCGACGCAGATCCAGGATTTCCGGATCATCGGTAGGGCCCTCGACGCCGCAGTTCCAGGACCGGTTGTAGCTTTCGCCGTCCTGGTTGTCTTCACCGTTGGCCTCGTTGTGCTTTTCGTTGTAGGACACCAGATCGTTCAGTGTGAACCCGTCGTGGGCGACCACGAAGTTGATGCTGGCGCTCGGACGCCGGCCAGTCGCCTCGTAGAGGTCCGACGACCCGGTGAGCCGGGACGCGAACTCGCCGAGGGTGGCGGGTTCGCCCCGCCAGTAGTCACGCACGGTATCGCGGTACTTCCCGTTCCATTCGGTCCACAAACCCGGGAAGTTGCCGACCTGGTAGCCGCCTTCGCCGACGTCCCAAGGCTCGGCGATCAGCTTGACCTGGCTGACCACCGGATCCTGCTGCACCAAATCGAAGAACGCGCTCAGCCGGTCGACGTCGTAGAACTCGCGGGCCAACGTGGACGCCAGGTCGAACCGGAAGCCGTCGACGTGCATCTCGATCACCCAGTACCGCAGCGAGTCCATGATCAGCTGCAAGGTGTGCGGCATGCGGGCGTTGAGACTGTTGCCGGTGCCGGTGAAATCCTTGTAGAACCTCAGGTCCTCATCGACGAGCCGGTAGTACGCGGCGTTGTCGATGCCGCGGAAGTTGATCGTCGGGCCGAGGTGATTGCCTTCGGCGGTGTGGTTGTACACCACGTCGAGAATTACCTCGATGCCTTGCTCATGGAATGCCCGGACCATTGTCTTGAATTCACCCACCGCACCGCCGGCCTGCCGATTTGCGGCGTACTGGCTGTGCGGAGCGAAGAACCCAAAGGTGTTGTAGCCCCAGTAATTCCGCAGCCCCAACTCCAGCAGCCGACTGTCGTGGAGGAACTGGTGCACTGGCATCAATTCAATCGCGGTGGCATTCAGCGATTTGAGGTGATCGATGATCGCCGGGTGCGCCAGACCGGCGTAAGTGCCACGGAGTGCTTCGGGGACAGCCGGGTGGGTCTGGGTCATCCCTTTGACATGCGCCTCGTAGATGACCGTCTCGTGATAGGGCGTTCGCGGCGACCGGTCGGTCGCCCAGTCGAAAAACGGATTGATGACCACGCTGGTCATGGTGTGCCCGAGCGAATCGACCTGCGGGGGAGTGCCGGTCTCGGCCGGATCTTCAGCAGCGACGGCCGTGTCGTAGGAGAACAGCGCCTGGCCGAACTTGAACTCGCCGTCGAACGACTTGCCGTACGGGTCGAGCAATAGCTTGCTGGGGTCACATCGGTGACCGGCTGAGGGGTCGAATGGTCCGTGAACCCGAAACCCGTAGCGCTGCCCTGGGCTGACCGTCGGCAGGTAGGCGTGCCAAATGTATCCGTCGACCTCGTCGAGGGGGATCCGAGTCTCGTGCCCGTCCTTGTGAATCAGGCACAACTCGACCTTTTCCGCGATCTCGGAGAACAGCGCGAAGTTGGTGCCACCGCCGTCGAAAGTGGCGCCCAGTGGATAGCTACTTCCGGGCCATACGGTGGCCAGTGCGGGCGGAGTCGCAGCGGCACCATTGGTCGGATCTGACGGCGGCATCCTTCGACCTTATCGGCGGCCGGATCTGATCGCCCTGCTGCCCATCGTCGCCGGGCGTCACCACCAGCCGGTGGCCGCCCCGACCTGCCCACCCAGCTCATTAGTCATGGTGCGCATGTAGGTGGCCGACAGATGATGAGCGTCGTGGTATACCAACACGTTTCCCTCGACGGCAGGGCAGATGTCGGGACGGCAGACGGCATCGCTCATGTCCAGCGGTTTGAGCAGGGGGAACTGCTCGACCCAGTCGAGGGTGGGGTTGTGGTCGGCCAGCACGTCGGAGCGCTTGATACCGCACGACAGTGCGTCACCGCCCTTGGCCAGGCAGTCCGACGGGTTGAACGGCTGACCGTCTTTGACCAGCCACGGGGTGTCCCGCATTGCGAGGATCGGAATGTTGTTGTCGGAGAACGTTTGCCAGATCCCGACATACGTTCCGGGCATCACATCTCCGGGCTTGATGTTCCAGGGCCGGGTCGACGTGGTGAACACGTAGTCCGGATGGTCAGCTACCACCTTGGCCATCACCTTGGGCACCCAGTCGCGGCACTCCGGGTACGGCGCATTGTTGCCCATCACCAACGGCATCTTTTCGGTGGACAGCGGACAGCCCATCTTGAGGTAGGTCGTCACCTTGAAGTGGTACCTGCGGCCGAGGATGTCCAGCGCGGTCAGCCAGTGCTCGGCATGCGAGCCGCCGGCAAGGGCGATGGTGCGGGTGGCGTTCTTGTCGCCGTAGGTGCACGTGATCACCGAAGTGTTGGCAAAGTCGTTGATGCAGCCGTCGCGGGTGGACGGCGGGTAATCCGTCTGGGCTTCCAGCACAGTGGGCCGCGTCCGGAGCTTGGGTACTCGCACATTTTTGACGAGGGCGCGGGCACCGGGATAGTCGTGGGAATTGAGCCCACTGAGCTCCTTGCCGCTGGCGCGCTCCACGCTGACATGCTCGACCCAGGTGAACGCGGTCGCGGTGAGCGTCACGCCCAGCATCGCCACCGTCGATCCCAGCGCCATGGTGGGACGGCGTAGCCGCACCCGCCATGGGATAGCCGGGACCGGTGCGGGCACGGTATCCACGGCTCCGCGGTGGCGCAGGGGATCTTCGACGAAACGGTTGGTCAGATATGCCAGCACTCCGGATATCAGCAATACTGCCGTGCCCTCGACGAAGTTGGCGTGCCGGTGGCCGGTGTACGCGAGCCAGAAGATCAGCAGCGGCCAGTGCCAGAGGTACAGCGAGTAGGCCATCGCGCCGAGCTTTACCAAGGGCTCGGCCGCCAGCAGCCGGTTCGGCAGTGGCAGTTTCTCGCTGGTGGTGGGATCGGCGTACCGGTTGGCGCCGGCCAGGATGAACAGCACGGCTGCCCCGACGGGCACCAGCGCCCAGGGCCCCGGAAACTCCTTGACGCCGTCGATGAGCGCGCCGCAGGACAACACCGCCGCCAAGGCGATCGTGGCGATCACCGTGCGCAGCCACATCGGCCACCGGATGTAGGGGACCAGCGCGCCGACGAGCGCCCCCAGTAGCAGCTCCCAAGCCCGCGCAAAGCTGTTGTAGTAGGCGGTCGCCTGGTTGGCTTGGTGGGCAAAGTTCGCGTAGACAAACGACGCCACCGCCAGCGCGCTGAGCAGCCCTACGAACGTCGTCCGCAACCGGTTGCCGAGACGGCGCCGGAACAGAAACGCGAATCCGAAAACCAGCGCCAGGAACGCGATATAGAACTGGCCCTGCACCGACATCGACCAGATGTGCTGCAGCGGGCTGACCGCCTCGCCCGCCCGCAGATAGTCAGCCACCGTGCTGGCCAGCTCCCAGTTCTGGTAGTAGCCGAGGCTGGCCAGGCTCTGGTCGGCGAAGGTCTCCCAGCGGGTCTCCGGCTGAATGAGGATGGTCAGCATCCCGCACCCTGCCAGCACCACCACGAGAGCCGGCAGCAGCCTGCGGACCAGTCGAAGCACTTCGGGCACCGGCGACAGCGACGAGGCCGGGTTCAGCGCCGCGCGAAGCAACTTGCCGCCGAAGAAGAAGCCGGACAGCGCCAAGAACACGTCCACCCCGCCGGAAACCCGGCCGAACCACACGTGGAACATCGCGACCAGTGCGATGGCGATGCCACGCAGCCCGTCGAGGTCGTGGCGGTAAAACCCTGCTTTCCGGTTTCCCATCGAGGACTGGGCGGATTCCGCGATGGTGGCGACGGCCGGCCGGGTCGGGGAGACGGTCATCATGATTGACAGACAATCTACCCAACCCGGCGACCGCCGACACTGCGCTAACGGCGCGCCGGCGGGTTGCCGGTCAGGACTCGATGATTCGGGTCAAGTAGGGGACCATCCCGCTTGTGCGCGCCGCCGAGACCGTGACGGCAGGCTCGGTGGCCTCGATCATCTGGCCGTTGCCCAGGTACATCGCGACGCTTTGCGTGCCACCGGGGCCATAGCAGAGCAAGTCGCCAGGGTGCGCTTGCGAGGGCGCAACTTTGCGGCCGACGTTGCATTGCTCGCCCGAGGTCCGCGGCATCTTGAGCCCTGCGCCGGCATAGGCGTACTGGATCAAACCTGACGCGTCGAATCCGACGACGTTCGCTTTTAGCCCGGTTCCGCGGGTGGGGCCGGCGGCGTTGCCGCCGCCGTACAGGAACGGCACACCGCGCTGTGAAAGCGCGCGCTGAATCACATAGCTGGTCGACTGCTGATAGCCGACCAGCGTGGGGCCCGGGTCAGCTGTCGCGGAGTGGGGGTTGATCATCGGTAGCGCCAGCAACAGGGCCAGACTGGTCGGGACGGCGTAGCTGCCTCTCATGTGGATCACCTCTCTGTGGCCTCAGCGCCGTGACTTCGCGCATCCGCCGTCATTCCTGCCGGTTCACCGCAGAGATTCATGCGCTGGCCTGCCCCGTTGGGGGCCGCACGCCGTCACCTAATGTCCGTGAGGACATGGAAGAAGACGCGAACCCTCGATGAACCGCTGAATTCACAACAGTCACTACAGACACTTTGGCAACAAATGGCTGCGGCGGCTATAGCGAAGGCGCTTCACAAAGGATTTTTTGTCGTACCGTGACCGAACGGTGACCGCTCGCAGGTCGGCGACTCAATCTTGCGTGGGCAGTTGTGATTTCGGTCTCATCGCGGTTTCTGTGAACACGTGATGCCGGGCTGGCGCCCTCAGTGCCAATACTGGCTGCAAAAAGCGGTCAAAACAGAACCTGCCACCGAGCTCAACAGGATGATCGCGATCGCCAAGAGCGGCCAGAAGGACAGGTACCAACCCTTCAGCAGGGACACCACGGGGCCGACCACGGCCGCCGCGATCGCCGCACCGATACTGCCCCAGACCACCGGGTAGATATAGAAGTCGACGCCGTATGGCACCGGCGGGCAGTCGTCACCCGTGCACACGTCCTTCAGGAAGCCGAAGAGCCGCGATCCCCAATCCGTCGCGGTGGCCGCGACCAGGAGCGTCGCCAGCAACGCGATCGTGCAGATGACGTCCCATGGGACAAGTCGCAACCGCAGTACCGGAGGCGCGGAAGGGGCTGAGGAACGGGCAGAATCGCCCGTGGACGGGTCATAGAACTGTTGCGGCGAAGCCATAGTTGCTTAATGCTGCCGGATGGTCAGCGTTTCTGCGACAGAAGGCTGCGGGCCGCAGGGCACGGCCACAGCGCCGCTCCTCTTTATCGCTTCAAATTGCCCGACTCCTCCTCACCCCGCTTCGCGGGCTGCATCGTCGTCAGGCGCTGCATCGTCGCCGGCGCGTCGATCGGCTGCTTTACCCTCGTTCTCTATGACTTCTGCGGCCGCAGGGACGTCTGGGCTCACACCCGAGCAGATCAGCGCGATCGACGCGGCGCATTTATGGCATCCCTACAGCACCATCGGCGCCGAAGCAGTGGCCCCGGTGGTCGCCGTCGGCGCCCGGGGCGCCCGCCTGACGCTGATCCGCGACGGTGAGCCGGTCGAGGTGCTCGATGCGATGAGCTCCTGGTGGACGGCCATCCACGGGCACGGTCACCCGGTCCTGGACGCGGCGATGGCCGGGCAGCTGGCGACGATGAACCACGTCATGTTCGGCGGACTGACCCATGAGCCCGCCGCGCGGTTGGCGCAGCTGCTGGTCGACATCACGCCATCGGGGCTGGAGACGGTGTTCTTCTGCGACTCCGGATCGGTGTCGGTGGAGGTCGCGGTGAAGATGGCGCTGCAGTACTGGCGCAGCCGCGGCCGGCCCGGCAAACGGCGGCTGATGACCTGGCGCGGCGGCTATCACGGCGACACCTTCACACCGATGAGCATCTGCGACCCCGACGGCGGCATGCACTCGCTGTGGACCGACATCCTGGCCCGGCAAGTGTTCGCCCCGCAGGTGCCCCGCGACTACGACGCCGCCTACAGCGCGGCGTTCGAGGCGCAGCTGGCCGGCCACGCCGACGAACTTGCGGCGGTCGTCGTCGAGCCGGTGGTACAGGGCGCAGGCGGGATGCGCTTCCACGATCCGCGCTACCTGGCCGACCTGCGGGAGATCTGCCGTCGGTACGACGTGCTGCTGGTGTTCGACGAGATCGCCACCGGATTCGGCCGTACCGGCGAACTGTTCGCCGCCGACCACGCCGGCGTCAGCCCCGACATCATGTGCGTCGGCAAGGCGCTCACCGGCGGATACCTCAGCCTGGCCGCGACCCTGTGCACCACCGACGTCGCGCACACCATCAGCTCCGGTGAGGCGGGGGCGCTGATGCACGGTCCCACCTTCATGGCCAACCCGCTGGCCTGCGCCGTGTCGGTGGCCAGCGTCGACTTGCTGCTCGGCCAAGACTGGCGGTCGTCGGTTGCCGAGATCAGCGCCGGGCTGACTACCGGACTGGAACCGGCGCGTGCACTGCCGTCGGTGACCGACGTCCGGGTGTGCGGGGCGATCGGTGTCATCGAGTGCGACCGGCCTGTCGACCTGCCGATCGCCACCCCGGCAGCCATCGACCACGGGGTGTGGCTACGACCGTTCCGCAACCTGGTGTACGCGATGCCGCCGTTCATCTGTACGCCTGACGAGATCGCGCAGGTCACCTCAGCGATGCTCGCGGTGGCGCGGCTCACCGGCTCTCGTAGGCTCTAATGCGATGACGCAGATCGATACTTCACCGCTAGCTTGGCTGGAGGCGGTGGAACAGCAGCGCCGGCAGGCCGGACTGCGACGCGCGTTGCGCCCGCGTCCGGCGGTGGCCACCGAACTCGACCTGGCGTCCAACGACTATTTGGGTCTGTCGCAGCACGCGCAAGTCATCGAAGGCGGAGTGGACGCGCTGCGCACCTGGGGTGCTGGCGCCACCGGTTCACGGCTGGTCACCGGTAACACCCTGCTGCACGAGGAATTCGAGTCTGTCCTCGCTGAATTTGTCGGCGCTGCAACAGGTTTGGTGTTCTCCTCCGGATACACCGCCAACCTGGGAGCGGTCGTCGGATTGTCCGGCCCGGGTTCGCTGCTGGTCTCGGATGCCTACTCGCACGCCTCGCTGGTCGACGCGTGCCGGCTGTCGCGCGCCCGGGTGGTGGTGACCCCGCATCGCGATGTCGACGCCGTCGAGGCGGCGCTGGCGTCGCGGGACGAGGAGCGCGCCGTCGTCATCACCGAGTCGGTGTTTTCCGCCGACGGTGCGCTGGCTCCGGTGCGACGGCTGCACGAGGTGTGCCGCCGGCACCGTGCGCTGCTCATCGTCGACGAGGCCCACGGTCTGGGTGTCCGTGGCGCCGGCGGGCGCGGGCTGCTGCACGAGTTGGGGCTGGCCGGCGCGCCCGACGTGGTAATGACCACGACACTGTCCAAGGCGCTGGGCAGCCAGGGCGGCGCGGTGCTGGCATCGGCGCCCGTGCGCGATCACCTGATCGACGCCGCCCGGCCGTTTATTTTCGACACCGGTCTGGCACCGGCGGCGGTCGGCGCCGCGCTGGCCGCGCTGCGCATCCTGACCGCCGAGGCGTGGCGGCCCGAAGCGGTGCTGCGGCATGCGGGCACGTTGGCGCAGGTCTGCGAGGTACCCACAGCGCCGCAATCGGCAGTGGTGTCGGTGATCCTTGGCGCGCCCGAAGTGGCGCTGGCCGCGGCCACAGCCTGCCTGGATGCCGGGGTTCGGGTGGGCTGCTTCCGGCCGCCGACCGTGCCGGCCGGTACGTCGCGGTTGCGGCTCACCGCGCGCGCCTCGCTGGACGCCGACGACCTCGAGCTGGCCCGCACTGTGCTGACCGACGTGCTCTGCGCGGCACGGCGTTGACGGTTCTGATCGTCACCGGGACGGGGACCGGGGTCGGTAAGACCGTCGCTACCGCGGCCCTGACGTCCGCCGCGCGGCAGGCCGGCGTCGACGTCGCGGTGTGCAAACCGGTGCAGACCGGCACCGACGCCGGTGACGACGACCTGGCCGAGGTGACCCGGCTGTCGGGGCTGACCAAGGTGGTAGGGCTGGCGCGGTATCCGCAACCGCTGGCGCCGTTGGCCGCCGCCGAGCAGGCGGGGAAGTCATTGCCCACCCGCCGCAACGTGCTGAAACTCATCCGCGCACTAGACCGCCCGGGACAGTTGACGTTGGTCGAGGGCGCCGGCGGCCTGCTG
Source organism: Mycobacterium sp. (assembly GCF_035623875.1). GTDB lineage: Bacteria > Actinomycetota > Actinomycetes > Mycobacteriales > Mycobacteriaceae > Mycobacterium. The sequence continues at coordinate 28,002 of NZ_DASPSP010000245.1, forward strand.
GTCGAACTTGCCGCGGAAGGTGTGACGTTGCGGGATCTCGCGGCCGACCTGGGGGCCGCGGTGCTGGTGGTGGCCACCGCCGAGCTCGGTACCCTTAATCACACCGCGCTGACAGTGGAATCACTTGCATCACAAGGAATTTCGTGCGCCGGGCTGGTGATCGGCACCTGGCCGGTGCAGCCGGGCGTGGTGGAGACATCCAACCGGTCTGCGCTGGCACGCCTGGCGCCGCTGCGCGCCGCGCTGCCGGCCGGTGCCGCATCGATGCGCATCGGCGAGTTCGCCGCCATGAGCGCGCACGCCTTCGACCGGAAATGGGTAACCGGGCTGGTTGGCTGATGGTTCATTCGATCGAGCTGGTCTTCGACCGCGACACCGAAGCGGCGATCCGGCGCATCTGGGGTGATCTGGCCGCGGCGGGCATACCCAGCCAGGCGCCGGCCAGTCGTCCGCACATGACGCTGGTGGCGGCCGAGCGGATCGCGCCCGACGTCGAGGCACCGCTGCGGCCAGTGGCGCAGCGACTGCCACTGAGGTGCGCCGTCGGGGCGTCGCTGCTATTCGGCAGATCCAACGCCGTGCTGGCCCGTCTTATCGTGCCGACGGCCGAGCTGCTGGCGTTGCACGCCGAGGTGCACCGACTCTGCGGCCCGTATCTGGCGCCCGGCCCTATGCCGAACAGCCTGCCCGGGCAGTGGACGGCGCATGTCACGCTGGCCCGCCGAGTTGGGGGAGCCCAACTCGGGCGGGCCCTGCGTCTCGCGGGTCGACCGTCAGAGATTCGCGGCACCATGGCGGGTTTGCGCCGCTGGGACGGCAACAAACGCGTCGAGCACCTGATCAGCTGACCGGCTGACCGCTGCTCCCGGGACTGGCACCACTGCCTGCGGTGTAGGACGCCTTTCCGGTGCCGGCCAGCGCTCCGCCGGCCACGATCAGGTATTCATCGCGGATGGGTCGGTCGGCGAACCAGTCTTCGAGGATCTCTCGCGTCCCCGCGGCATAGCGGGCTTGGGCCGACAGCGTGGTGCCCGAGATGTGCGGGGTCATCGCGTTATGCGGCATGCTGCGCCACGGGTGATCGGCGGGCGGTGGCTGCGGGTACCACACATCGCCGGCGTAGCCGGCCAGCTGACCACTCTTCAGCGCAGCGACCACCGCGTCGCGCACGCAGATTTCGGCGCGGGCGGTGTTGACGATGTAGGAGCCGTGCCGCATCGACGCCAGCAGCTTATCGTCGAACAGGTGGTAGGTCTGCGGGTGCAGCGGAGCGTGGATGGAAACCACGTCGACCGCGCGCACCAGCGACGCGGCATCGGGATGGTAGGTGACACCCAGTTCGTGCTCGACATCGTCGGGCAGCCGGCGAGTGTCGGTGTAGTGCAGGTTGACGTCGAAGGGTATCAGGCGGCGCAACACGGCTTGGCCGATGCGGCCGGCGGCGATCACCCCGACGTCCATTCCCTCGACGTCGTATGAGTGCGCGACGCAGTCGGCGATATTCCAGCCCCCGTCGGTCGCCCATTTGTGTGACGGGACGAAGTTGCGCACCAACGCCAAGATCTGCATGACGGCGTGCTCGGCGACGCTGATGCTGTTACAGAAGGTGACCTCAGCGACGGTGATCCCGCGGGCAATCGCCGCGTCGAGATCGACGTGGTCCGAACCGATCCCGGCAGTGAGGGCCAGCTTCAGATTAGGAGCCTTGGCGATCCGCTCGGCGGTCAAATATGCCGGCCAAAAGGGTTGGGAGATAACGATATCAGCGTCTGGTAGTTCACGTTCGAACTCCGAGTCCGGGCCGTCCTTGTCTGAGGTCACGACCAGCTGGTGGCCGCCGTCTTCGAGGAACTTACGCAACCCCAGTGCGCCAGACACGCACCCCAGCAGCTCGCCGGGAGTGAAATCGATTTTTGACGGGCTCGGCAAGGTCTGGCCACCCGGGTATCGGTGTATCACCGGGATGCTGTCGCGCGCGTACTTCGGCGGATAGCCAGTGACCGGATCTGGGTACAAAACGAGTAGTACTTTGGCCATCGCTTTCTCCTTTTTGAGACCCCGGTGGACCGATCTTGTGGGCGGCGGGTCGACTACTTTATGGGATCCAACCTAGACTTCATCGCCTCGACGCTGATCGCTTTCCTGCGCGGCGACTCGATGAATACCTATTCGCGACCGGACCGCATTACCGCTTAGAGCCCTCACCCGATTAGCGTCCGGGCCGCGGGGCCGCGTTGACGACGCGGCGAATGAGCGAAACAATCCGAGTTGCCTACCGGATGTCGCGACAACGTCGTCGCTCACCCACCGACCCGAGAAGGGGCAGGATGGACGGTTGCGTTTCGCAATTGCCAAGCCCATCAATCGATTTAGCGCGCCACGTGTTACGCGACCTCTGTTCGGAAACCTACCATGGCCTTTGACCCGGCCGACTCCGCTGCGAGCGTCCTGCGCGGCTGGGCGCGCGCGATGCTCGCGCATCGCCATGGCAGCGAGGTCTACCAGACCTCGACGATGGGCGCGTTGCTCGATGGCGTCTACGACGGTGATGTCACGATCCAGGAGCTGTTGCGGCACGGCAACTTTGGCCTGGGCACTTTCAATGGCCTCGACGGCGAAATGCTGGTGCTCGACGGAGTCTGCTATCAATTGCGCGGTGACGGTAGCGCGCGGGTCGCCGATCCGGACCAACGCACCCCGTTTGCGGTTGTCACCTGGTTCGCCGCCGACCGCACATTCGATGTGTCCGTGCCGATCGACCGTGCCGAGCTCAAAGCGCGCATCGACAAGTCGCTGCCGAGCACCAACCTCATCGTGGCCGTCCGCGTCACCGGCGATTTCAGCGTGATTCGTACCCGCACGGTGACCGAGCAACACCGGCCCTACCGACCGTTCACCGAAGCCACCGAAGACCAGCAGGAGCTGACCTTCACCGACGTGACCGGGACGCTCGCCGGATTCCGGATGCCCGACTACGAACAAGGTATTTCGGTCGCCGGCTACCATTCCCATTTCGTCGACGCCGAGCGTCATCACGGCGGACACGCCCTCGATTACCGGTTAACCCGGGGCACCGTCGAGATCGGTCTCCGCTCCGATCTGCACTTGAGTCTGCCGCGCACACCGGAATTCCTTGCCGCCGAATTGAATAAAGCCGACCTCGACACTCAAATCCGTCGCACCGAGGGAGAATGACGTGAGCGAAAGCGACGTGCGATCCGCCCAGCGCGTGCTCGAGACGCTAGCGGCATACGGCATCCAATTCATCTTCGGCGTGCCCGGGGCCAAGATCGACCCGGTCTTCGACGCTCTGGCTGACGGCGGCCCGGAGTTGGTAGTTTGCCGCCACGAGCAGAACGCGGCGTTCATGGCTGCCGCGGTCGGCCGGCTCACCGGAACCCCTGGTGTGGCGTTGGTGACGTCGGGACCGGGCACCACCAACTTGGCCACCGGCCTGATCACTGCTACCACCGAGCAGGACCCGATGGTCGCCGTCTGCGGGGCCGTCGCCCGCGCCGACCGCCTCAAGCGCACCCATCAATCGATGGACGCTGTTGCGGCGCTTAAACCCTTCACGAAATACACCGGGGAGGTCAACGACCCCGATAACGTGCCCGAGGCTGTCGCCAACGCCATCCGCGCCGCAGTCGCGGCACCCCGGGGTGCCGCCGCTGTCGTGCTCCCCGCTGATGTGTCGGCGGCTGCCACATCAGCAGCGATTGTGAAGCCATCGCCGGTGCCGGCTCTAGGCGCGGCACCGGCAGCCCGAATCAAGCAGGCCGCCAACGTGATTCGGGCGGCGCAGCGTCCGGTGCTATTCGTCGGTGTTCGCGTCGGCGATCCGGAACCGTGCGCGGCACTGCGTGAGTTGCTCGCGGTCACCGACCTGCCGGTGGTGGAGACATTTCAAGCCGCCGGTGTGGTGTCGCGAGACCTCGAGGATCACTTCGTCGGGCGCGTCGGGTTGTTCCGCAATCAACCGGGCGACGTCCTGATCAGCCACGCAGATGTATTGGTGACGGTCGGGTTCGACCCGGTTGAATACGATCCGCGGTTCTGGAACTCGGATCCGACCCGCACGCTGATCCACATCGACGAGATCCCCGCCGACATCGACCACTACTATCAGCCGGCGCTGGAACTGCGCGGCGACATCGCCGCGACCCTCACCGAATTGATCCCACCGCTTTCGGGGCTGCGACTGTCTGAGCAGGCCGGCGTCGCCGTCGCCGAGCAGCGCACAGCGCTGGCCCAGATCGACGACGAAGCACGCGCACACCCCGATACCGCCGTCGGCCCGAACCCGGCGGCGCTCGTCCTCAAAATTCGGGACCTGATCGACGACGACGCGACCGTCGCTTGCGACATCGGCTCCCACTACATCTACATGGCCAGGCACTTTCGTGTTTACCAACCTCGGCGGCTGCTGTTCTCCGATGGCCAACAGACCCTCGGCGTCGCATTGCCATGGGCCATGGCCGCCGCGATGGTTCGGCCGGGCACTCAGGTGGTGTCGGTATCCGGTGACGGTGGATTCCTGTTCAGCGCACAAGAATTGGAGACCGCGACTCGCTTGGGACTCAGTTTCACTCACGTCATCATGCGCGACAACGCCTATGACATGGTTGCGTTCCAAGAGCAGCTCAAGTACGGGCGCACGTCAGGGGTGCAACTGGGCGACTATGACATCGCGCACTACGCCGCAGCGTTCGGTGCCAAAGGCATCCGGGTCGGCGGCATGACCGAGTTCGAGGCCGCGTTCAAACAATCTCTGAACGAACCCGGAATCACCATCATCGACATACGCGTCGATTACAGCCGCAACACCGAACTGTTTGCGGAGCTGCACGAGGACGTCGTGGAATGACGTCCCACCAGTGACCGCCGGTTTCCCATGCGCTGAACGATGCTTGAAACATGTGGATGTGCTTAGGCTGGGCGTACCTTTTCGGGTGGTCAGTCGAAGGTTCGAAGCAGGGCGCTGCTGATTTCAGCGGATAGCTCTGCACGCGAATTACGCGCAACCGAGAAATAGTAATAAAATGAAGGCTGGCAAAATGAAAAAGATAGACCCAGAAGTAGTCGTAAGACAATATATAGATGCCAAGGACAACCATCGTTGGAACGAAGTAGTCTCATTGCTCGACCCCGAGTTCACCAGCACCGATCCCGCAATCCCTGAGCCTGTCAAGGGCATCGAGGCTGTCTCTCAATTCTTCCCAATGCTAGAGCACGTCTACATGCAGACTGAGATCCTCATGATGGCATCTAAGGGTGAGGATGTGGCTGCGGAACTCGCTGTTACTTGCACATTCGACAAACCAAGTGACTCTGCAGCAACCCTGCCTACTAGCCCGTCAATCGTTGTTAAAATGGCTAAATTCTATAAAGTCAATTCCAACGGACTCCTGATGGATGAGCGCGAATACTCTAACCCAGCCGCCAAATCTGCGTTACTTGGGTCCGAGGCTGCTGCTCAATTCCAGGCTCTCGGGGAGGAAGCGGCGACGCGTCACGCGGGCTGCGCTGAGTCCTGAACGCTGGTCCGGCCAGCAGGATCCAATGATGCGCCAGGAACTCGACGTGCGGATCAGTCACTTGGGTTCACCCCTGGGGCTGCACTTTCTACCCCAACTGCGTACCCGCGGCCGCCGCTGCAACCACATCACGTTTGTGCAGGTGCACACCGCTGGCCTAGCCTGGGCACCGTTCAACGCAGGCTGCGATGAGCCCAGGGCGTTTTCGTCCCGGGTGCTCGGACACGACACGATGTGGTTCAACCAGACATAAGGAGTACCTGGTGACTCAGGCGGCGACTCGGCCAACCCCCGGCACCGACAGCACCGACATCCTGACCGTGGCCCGTCGGCAGGTGCTCGAGCGGGGTGCAGGACTGAGCCAGGAGCAGGTGCTGCAGGTACTGCAACTGCCCGACGACCGGCTCGAGCAACTCTTGGCCTTGGCCCACGAGGTGCGGATGGCCTGGTGTGGGCCTGAGGTCGAGGTCGAAGGCATCATCAGCCTCAAAACCGGTGGCTGCCCCGAGGATTGTCATTTCTGTTCTCAGTCGGGGCTGTTCGCCTCGCCGGTGCGCAGCGCGTGGCTCGACATTCCCAGCTTGGTGGAGGCGGCCAAGCAGACCGCGAAGACCGGTGCCACCGAGTTCTGCATCGTGGCCGCCGTACGCGGACCCGACGAGCGGTTGATGGCCCAGGTGGCCGCCGGCATCGAGGCGATCCGCGACGCCGTCGACATCCAGATCGCCTGCTCACTGGGGATGCTGACCGCCGAGCAGGTGGACCGCCTGGCGGCGATGGGCGTGCATCGCTACAACCACAACCTGGAGACCGCCCGCTCGTTCTTCCCCAACGTCGTGACGACCCACACCTGGGAAGAACGCTGGCAGACGCTGTCGATGGTGCGCGAGGCCGGCATGGAGGTGTGCTGCGGCGGCATTCTCGGCATGGGCGAGACAGTGGAGCAGCGCGCCGAGTTCGCCGCCAACCTGGCCGAGCTGGATCCCGATGAGGTGCCGCTGAACTTCCTCAACCCGCGTCCAGGCACGCCGTTCGGCGACCTCGAGGTGCTGCCGGCGAGCGAAGCGCTCAAGGTGGTGGCCGCATTCCGGCTGGCACTGCCGCGCACCATGCTGCGTTTCGCCGGTGGTCGTGAGATCACGCTCGGCGATCTGGGCGCCAAACGAGGCATTCTGGGCGGTATCAACGCCGTGATCGTCGGCAACTATCTGACGACGCTGGGCCGCCCGGCCGAGGCCGATCTCGCGCTGCTCGATGACCTGCAGATGCCGATCAAAGCTCTCAACGCGAGCCTGTAGAACGCAATTGATGGTCCGTGACGATCTGCCCGCGCCGGTCGGCGCCGGCGTCTACAACGTCTACACCGGGGAGACGGCCGGCAGCACCGTGCCGACGGCGGCCCGGCTCGGCCTCGAGCCGCCGCGGTTCTGCGCGGAGTGTGGCCGCCGGATGGTGGTCCAGGTCCGACCCGACGGCTGGTGGGCCAGGTGCTCGCGGCACGGCAAGGTGGACTCGACCGACCTGGACACGCGCCGATGACCGAGCCGCAGCCCTCCGACGCCCCACGGACTTCGCGGCGGCGGGCCGTCTGCGCGATGGCGGTGGGGCTGTTGATCGCGGGGGCGGCCATCGGTGGGCTGTGGGCCTGGATTGCCCCGCCGATCCACGGCGTGGTGGCGTTGACGCACGACGGTGACAGGTTGCACGACTACCTGGGCGATGAACCCGAGCATTTCTTCGTCGCGCCGTTCCTGATGCTCGGCCTGTTGAACGTCGTCGCCGCCGTGGCGGCCGTGCAGGCCTGGCAGTGGCGGGCACACCGCGGGCCGGGAATGGTGACCGGGCTTTGCGCCGGCGCGGTGATCGCCGCGGGGGCCGCTGTCGGTGTGGGCGCGCTGCTGGTGCACCTGCGTTATGGCGCAGTGGATTTCGCTGCGATACCGGTGAGCCACGACCACCCGGTCTACTACTTCATCCAGGCGCCGCCGGTGTTCTTCGGTCGCACTCCGTGGCAGATCGCCTGCACGCTGCTACTACCGGCGAGCACCGCCGCGCTGGTCTACGCGGTACCGGTCGCGGCAACCGCGCGCGATGACCTGGGCGGCTATCCGGCCGTCGACCCCTCTTACCCGCAACCAGCGCGGGCGTCGACGTCCGCACCGTTATAGCGGGCGGCGGTGCACCGCCTTTCCGGTGATCACCTTGGCCGCAATCACGGCCAGCCGCGTCATGCCGATATATGTCATCGGGTTGAACATGGTCGGCCATTTCGTCCTGACCAGATGATCGGTCAGCGGTCGGCCGGCAAACCGGTCCTGCAGCCAGCGCAGCGTCATCGGCGCAGACAGCGGATGCAGCAACAGGTGCTCATTGAACGCATCGCGGTGATAGGTGACGTCGGCTCCACCCGCCGAGTAGGTGTGGGCCAACTGATCGATGTCCTCGACATCGATCAGGTAGTCGTGGACGGCCTGCACGATCAACACCGGCGGTGTCGGTACCGTGGCGCCCAGCCTGATGCTGTCGAAGACGTGTTGAACCTCTGGCGTCATGAGGATTTCCTCCAGCGGCCGGTCGAGGTAGACGCCGACGTCCTTCTTCGCCATCCGCAACACCGCGCCCACCGTGGTCATCCGCTCTAACCGCTGTAGCAGGGCGCGCCCCTCCTCATTGGCGTGCTCTTGGATCACCCGGTCCAAGTCGGGGTAGATGTGGGCCAGCGCCGCGATCACCATCGCGGGCAAACCCGACAAGAAGGTGCCGTTGAGCCGACGGAAGGTGTGGCCGAGGTCGCCGACCGGTGATCCGAGTACGGCGCCGACGATGTCGAGCTCGGGTGCGTAGTCGGCGCAGAGTTCAGCGGCCCAAGCGGTTGCCAGTCCGCCGCCGGAGTAGCCCCATAGCCCGACCGGCGCCGACGGCGACAGTCCGAGGCCCGCGGCGCCCAGCGCCGCCCGGATTCCGTCGAGAATGCGATAGCCGGGTTCGTGCGGCGCGCCCCACATCCCGTCGCGGCCTTCGTGGTCGGGTATCGAGACCGCCCAGCCTTCGGCGAGGGCGGCGGTGATCAGCAGCAACTCCAGCTGCGCCAGCGCGCCGACCGCCCACGCGTTTCGCCGCAACGCATAGGACGGAAAGCAGCGGGATGACACGGCGTCGATGGCGCATTGATACGACAACACCGGGCAGGGCCGTTCGGGAGTGATGTCCCCGGGGACGATCACCGTGGTCACCGTCGCTTCCGGGTTTCCGTTCATGCCCGTCGTCCGGTACAGCAGCTGGGTGGCCATGGCCCGCTGCGGTATCAGACCCAGAAATGCCAGCCCGACGTCGCGTGAGCGCAGCACGGTGCCAGGCATGGCGTGCTGATAGCCAGCTGGCGGCTGGTAGAACGGGTCATTCGATGGCAGTAGCGGGCGCGCCTTGGGCTGCAGCTCTTCATGGGGTGCGCGACCGATCCATTCCGCGCCGGTGGTGCTCGCAAGGCTGCCAATGTCCATCCGGGCATTGTTACTTAAGAGGGCATTAAGAATCCAGTCGGCCCGCCGGGAGGCCGTAGAGCAGCGAACTCGTCGGTGACCCGCAGCTGCGAGTCGGTGAAGCGGTACAGCGCCGCCGGGCGGCCGCCGCTGCGCCCGGATTGCGCGACGGTGCCGGTCGCGGTGATCACGCCGCGACGGGCCAGCACGCGCTGCAGGTTCGTCGTATCGACCTGGTACCCCAGCGCGGCGCTGTAGATATCACGCAGTGTCGAGAGTGCGAATTCGGTTGGGGCCAGGGCAAACCCGATGTTTGTGTAGGACATCTTGGCCACCAGTCGGGTACGGGCGTGGGCGACCATCGGGCCGTGGTCGAACGCCATTGTCGGCAGTGTGGTGACCGGATGCCAGCGGGTGTCGGGCGGCAGTTCCGGCGTGGCGGGGGAGGGCACCAGACCCAGAAAGGTCGACGCGATCGTGCGGGTGCCGGGCACCCGCTCGGGATCGGAGAACACCGCGAGCTGCTCCAAGTGAGCGACTTCCCGCAGGTCAACCTTCTCGGCCAGTTGACGCCGCACCGACGTTGTCATGTCCTCGTCGTGGCGCAGCCGCCCACCCGGCAACGACCACGCACCTCGCTGCGGGTCGCGGGCACGCTGCCACAGCAGGACGCTGAGCTGCGGCTTCTGGGTCTTCGGCCCGCACCCAAGGCCGCGAACCTGGAATACGACGGCGAGCACTTCGTGGGCAGTGCTACCATGTGGCATGTTTTCGATTATAAGTCGAAAACCGGGTTTGGGGGCGAAAGGAACGGCGATGACGGTCCTGAATCGCACGGATCCAATGGCAAATGAGTTGGTAAAAGACCTGGCCGCCGCAATCACCAGCTCTCCCAGCGGTTACGCCGGCGTCGAGGGCGACGAGCGGTGGGCGGCCGAGATTCGGCGGCTGGCCGAGCTGCGCAACGCCACGATTCTGGCGCATAACTACCAACTACCAGCCATCCAGGATGTCGCCGATCACGTCGGTGACTCGCTGGCGCTGTCCCGGATCGCCGCCGAGGCGCCCGAGGAAACCATCGTGTTCTGCGGCGTGCACTTCATGGCCGAGACGGCGAAAATCCTCAGCCCGGAGAAGACCGTGCTGATCCCCGACCAGCGGGCGGGCTGCTCGCTGGCCGACTCGATCACCCCTGAGGAACTGCAGGCCTGGAAGAACGAACACCCCGGCGCCGTCGTGGTCTCCTACGTCAACACGACCGCGGCGGTCAAGGCGCTGACCGACATCTGCTGCACGTCGTCGAACGCCGTCGACGTGGTCGCCGCCATCGACGCGGACCGCGAGGTGCTGTTCTGCCCCGACCAGTTCCTCGGGGCGCATGTGCGCCGGGAGACGGGTAGAGCGAACCTGCACGTGTGGGCCGGCGAATGCCACGTGCACGCCGGGATCAACGGCGAGGAGCTTACCGATCAGGCTCGCCGGCACCCGGACGCCGAGTTGTTCGTCCACCCAGAGTGCGGCTGTGCGACGTCGGCGCTGTATCTGGCCGGCGAGGGCGCCTTCCCGGCGGAGCGGGTGAAGATCTTGTCGACCGGCGGCATGCTGAACGCCGCGCGGGCCACCCACGCCCGCCAGGTGCTGGTCGCGACCGAGGTCGGGATGCTGTATCAGCTGCGGAACGCCGCGCCCGGCGTCGACTTCCGCGCGGTCAATGACCGCGCGTCATGCAAGTACATGAAGATGATCACCCCCGCGGCGCTGTTGCGTTGCCTGCTCGAGGGCGCCGACGAAGTCCACGTCGATGCCCGAACCGCGGGGCTGGCGCGGCGCAGCGTGCAGCGGATGATCGCCATCGGCCAGCCCGGCGGCGGCGAATGAGCATTCGCCCGGCCTGGCAGCAACAGGCCGACGTCGTGGTCATCGGCACCGGGGTGGCGGGCCTGGCCGCCGCGCTGGCCGCGGACCGCGCCGGGCGCAGGGTCGTCGTGCTCAGCAAGGCGCGCCGCAGGTTTGGTGTGACGGCCACCCACTACGCCCAGGGCGGGATCGCGGTGGTGCTGCCGGAGACCGACGACTCGGTCGACGCACACGTCGCCGACACGCTGGCTGCCGGCGCCGGCCTCTGCGATGCCGATGCTGTGACGTCGATAGTCGCTGATGGTTACCGAGCGGTGGCCGAATTGGTCAGCGAGGGAGCACGATTCGACCAGGCCACGGCCGGCGGATGGGCGCTGAGCCGCGAAGGCGGGCATTCGCGGCGGCGCATCGTGCACGCCGGCGGTGATGCTACCGGCGCCGAGGTCCAGCGCGCGCTCGACCATGCGGCGATCGCGCTGGACATCCGCACCGACCACGCTGCCCTGCGCTTGCTGCATGACGGTGATGCGGTGACGGGGGTGCTGGTCGCCAATCCCGATGGTGTCGGCATCGTCCACGCGGCGTCGGTGATATTGGCCACCGGCGGGCTGGGACACCTCTACCGCGCGACCACCAATCCCGACGGCTCGACCGGTGATGGGATCGCTCTGGCGCTGTGGGCCGGTGTCGCGGTGAGCGACATCGAGTTTATCCAGTTCCACCCCACCATGCTGTTCAACGGCCACCGCGGCGGCCGCCGGCCGCTGGTCACCGAAGCGATCCGCGGTGAGGGTGCGATCTTGGTTGACAGTCAAGGCAATTCGGTCACTGCGGGCGTACATCCAATGGGCGATCTGGCGCCGCGCGACGTGGTGGCGGCCGCTGTCGACGCCCGGCTGCGCGCGACCGGCGACCCATGTGTTTACCTCGACGCCCGCAGCATCGTGGATTTCGAGGACCGCTTCCCGACCGTCAACGCCGCGTGCCGAACAGTCGGCGTCGACCCGGTTCGCCAGCCCATCCCGGTGGTTCCGGGTGCGCACTACAGCTGTGGCGGCGTCTCCACCGATGTGCACGGACAAACCGAGTTGCCCGGGCTGTTCGCCGCGGGTGAGGTCGCTCGAACCGGAATGCACGGTGCCAACCGGCTGGCGTCCAACAGCCTGCTGGAGGGGCTGGTCGTCGGGGGCCGGGCGGGCCGGGCCGCGGCGGCGCACGCGGTGCTGGTCGGACCTCCGCGTGCGACGGCGCCGGATTCGACCGGCCGTGCCACGCTGCCTCGCGGCGATCTGCAACCGGCGATGAGCCGCGATGCCTCGGTGGTCCGCGACGGCGATGGTCTGCGCAGGCTGACCGGCACGCTGTCGGCGGCGCCGGTCCGGGCCATGTTCACTCATGTCGACGTCGAAGACGCGGCACTGACCGTGACTGCTCGCGCGATCGCGGCCGCAGCGCTGGCCCGTGACGAGAGCCGGGGCTGTCACCACCGTGCCGAATACCCCGACGCCGCCGTCGCCCCGGCGCGCAGCATCGTCGTCCGGCTGGCCGATGACGACAGCGCGCGCGTCGAGGAGCCGGTGGCGGTGTGCTGATGGCCGCGCCGGCGACGATGCAGAGCGAAGCGATGAGGAGGAGCGGCGCTTTGGCCACGCCGGCGACGATGCAGAGCGAAGCGATGAGGAGGAGCGGCGCCATTGGTGTTGTCGGAATGTGAGCTCGCCGAGGCTCGCGCCACGATCAGCCGCGCCCTCGACGAGGACCTGCGCTACGGGCCGGACGTCACGACGCTCGCGACGGTGCCCGACGGCGCCACCACCACCGCGTCGCTGATCACCCGTGAGCCGGGTGTGATCGCCGGTGTGGACGTCGCACTGCTGGTGCTCGACGAGGTGCTCGGCGCCCGCAGCTACCGGGTGCTCGACCGCGTCGAGGACGGCGCGCGGCTGCAGCCGGGGGCATCGGCGTTGACGGTGCAGGCCCAGATGCTCGGCTTGTTGACCGCCGAGCGGACCCTGCTCAACCTGGCCTGCCACCTGTCCGGGATTGCCACCGCAACGGCCGCGTGGGTTGACGCCGTGCACGGCACCAACGCGAAGATCCGCGACACCCGCAAGACACTGCCGGGCCTGCGGGCGCTGCAGAAGTACGCGGTCCGGGTCGGCGGTGGCGTCAACCATCGACTCGGCTTGGGCGATGCGGCGCTGATCAAGGACAACCACGTCGCCGCGGCGGGATCGGTGGTCGCGGCGCTACGCGCGGTGCGCGCCGCCGCACCCGATCTGCCGTGCGAGGTCGAGGTCGACTCGCTCGATCAGCTCGACGAGGTATTGGACGAAGCGGCCGAATTGGTGCTGCTCGACAACTTTGCGGTCTGGCAGACTCAGATCGCGGTGCAGCGCCGCGATGCCCGCGCACCGGCAACCAAACTGGAGTCGTCCGGCGGGCTTTCGTTGGACACCGCCGCAGACTACGCGGGTACGGGCGTGGACTACCTGGCCGTCGGCGCGCTCACCCACTCGGTGCGGGCGCTCGACATCGGCCTGGACATCTGACGGCCCTCAGGGCCTGACACAGTCCAGCAGAATGAAACTCGGATACTTCAGGAAATCGTCCCAGTAGGCGGGATCGTCATCGGGGGTGTGTGACACCTCGGGCATGTGCACCGCAAAGTCCCGGAAGCCCGCCTGGGTGAGAGCGGACTCGTAGGCCGCGACCGGCATGTAATAGTTCTCGATCTCCAGCGTCGAATCCTCCAGCAGCAGAATCACTTTGGTCGGCGCACCCTCGACGGCGTGATCGGCGAGTGACAATTCGAAGCCGTACTTGCGGTAGTCCGGCAGCGGGTCGAAGCCGTACACCGCGGGGTTGTTGACCACGGTCACAAAGCGCCCGCCCGAACGGAGCCGGCTGGCCAGCCCCCGGCACATCTGCAGGAGTTCGGCTCGGGTTTGCGCGTACACCAGCAGCCAGGCAGCGACCACCAGGTCGAAATCCGCATGCTCGGCCATGGCCCCGGCGTCCTCGACGCGGTAGTCGATACCGAGCGGCTGACGCGCCTCCTGCACACGGGCCGAGTCGATCATCCGCTCGGAGATGTCGATCCCGGCCACCTCTGCGGCACCGGCTTTGCGCAGCATTCGCGTGAAATTCCCTTCGCCGCAAGCGACGTCGAGCACCCTTTTCCCCTCGACATCGCCGATCAGCTTCATGAATGAATACGCTTCGGCATGCGAACGCCAGGACTGAGCCCTGTATTGCTGGTACTGCTCTGCGATCCGATTTTCGTCGTAATCGGTGACCATGACGACTCAGACTAACGCCGGGGATCACCACCGTGGCGGCGCGGCTCCCCGACCGAAGCCCCACGTCGACTGACCCAGTCTGGGCTTCCGCGGTTCGTTGGGCGGCCGTTGAAAGTCGGCCTGCAGCAAGGGTTCCGCATCGGCGCCCTCGGTGAGCGCCGAACAGGGCGTGGTGAATTCGCAGTCGCGGCAATGCGCGGCGAACGTCGGGTAGATGGTTGGCCAACTGGTCATGTCGACCGCCTCGGCAGCGATCAGCGATCCCACCGAGGCGATCTCGTGGCGGCTCCGACGGATACGAGTACGACGCAGCACACCCGCGGTGCGTTGCTCGGTCCGCCCCGTCGCGACGCGGCGCGCTGCCTGCGCCGAGACCCGCTGGTGCTGCGGGAGTAAACGACCACCACCGCTGGCCTCGCTTTGGGCCACCGCTTTCGGCAAGCGCTTCATCGCGGACCCGGCCGGCGGGAACTTGAGCGGGCCGGCGACGCGCACCTCGTTGTGGATGGTTCCGGCGATCTGCACGCCGATGTAGTCGTGCTCGAACGCCCAACAGGACGCCACCGCCTCCTCGTCGCGGACCAACGTGTCGATGTCCTGCCACTCATCGACGATCCGATGGCAGACCACCCAATACTCGTCGGCGGCGTCCACGGCTACCAAATCGATTCGGCACGGGTAGATCACCGGCGATCCGTCGTGCACCACCAATCCGCGCTCGGGGTCGTCGGAATCCGGGACCAGGGCATCGACATCGAGGTTGATCTTGACCGGCGCGAAGTCGTCGACAGCGTTTGCCCAGGCGTCATAACAGTCCAGCAGCGCTGCTGCCTTGTCGAGCATGCCGGTCGCGTCGGCATCGGCCAAGGACCGTTCGAGCGCTTTGTGCACCAAGGGCTGGGTCACCTCGTGTTGCCAGTCCCAGGTGCCGGGGTAGTAGTACACGGCCAACGCATCCTTGAGCGCAGCGGGCAGCGCAGCCTCGACGAACCCCGTCGATCTCAGGTTGCGGCGGTGCGGCGACGCGAAATCCCACTGCCGCCGGCAGCGCTTGAACCGTGTGCGCTCCTCGGCGGTGATCCGATAGTCGACCATGCGTCCGGCCGTCTCAGTGATGGTGTGCGTGATGCTGCGGCCAGGGCTCGTCGACCGGCCACCGACACCGGTCTGCGGTATCGGCCATCGACTCGAGTTCAGCGAGCAGATCGTCGAAGAACGCGCGCAGCAGTCCCGGTTCGTCGAGTGGCCAGGCGGCCGAAAACGACATCCACACGTCGGGGGCGGTTGCCGGAGAAGGCATTTGCCCGGCCGTCACTATTCGCCAGTCATAGGCATCGCCGGAGCGCTGTAGGTACACGAGGTCATCGCGACCGGGGCTTGCCGCCACGATCGAGGCGAACAGTTCATCCCTAGTCATTGCCGCACCCCGTCTGTCCAGAATAGGCGCACGGGCGGCTGCGATCTAGCGGCGAAGTAAGCGGCGTGCTGCTGGCTTGGCGGCGACGAGCGCACTCTCATCGCCCGCGATGCGGGACAGGATCAGCGCTCCCTCGATCAATGAGATGACCGCAACGGCAACGCTTTTCGCTTCGACTGTCGGCCAACCTTCGGCGTGCAGTCGCTCTTCGATCGCCTTGCACCAGCCGGAGAAGGCGCGCGCCGATGCCTCGCGCACCATCGGACTGGCATTCACCGACTCGGTGGCGATCGGCTCGATGGGGCAGCCGTCGCGTCGATCGGCGGTCAGCCCGTCGACCAGCAAGTCAACCCATCGGTCGACGATGTCCGCCACCGGCAGACCGCCCGCCAGGAATCTGCGCAGCAGTTGCTCGATGGCGGCCCCGGTCTGATCGACGACGGCGGCGGCCAACTGCTGCTTGCCCCGCGGAAAGTGGTGATAAAGCGAGCCCGGCTTGACACCTGCTTCGTCGAGGATCTGGTTGAGCCCAGTCGCGGCGTAGCCCTGACGGCGGAACAGGGTGGCCGCGGTGTCGATCAGCGCGGCTCGGCTGCGATCGGGTCTCGGCACGGTATTGACAATACTTGAGTTATCACTCAAGAATGCTGCAATGAGGCAGTTGATGTTCGAAGAGGCCGGGCGGTACGCATGGCGCGAGGGCCCCGACCCGGAAATCGCAGCGCCCAAGCAGGCGCTGGTCAGGCCGTTGCTGGTGGCGTGCTGCGACCTTGACGTCGCGGTCGCGCACGGCCGATTGCCGATGCCGTCCGGACATGCGGTCGGTCATGAGGGGCTAGGGGAGGTCGTCGCCAAAGGCGACGAAGTCACAAGCGTCCAGGTCGGCGACCGAGTGGTCGTGCCGTTTCAGATCAGCTGCGGCACCTGCCGCGACTGCCGCCGCGGCGTTACGGGTTCGTGCGCGTCGCTGCCGCTGATGGCAATGTACGGGATGGCCCCGCTTGCCGGCCTCGACGGCGGCGGATTCATGTCCGACCTGGTCCTGGTGCCCTACGCCGACGCGATGCTGATTCCGATTCCGCCGACCGTCGACCCGATCGCCATCGCTTCGCTGTCGGACAACATTCCCGACGGCTGGCGCGCGGTGGGGCCCTACAGCGCGGAGCTGGCTGGCCTCGATCCGGCCGATCGCCGTGTGCTGGTGGTCGGCCGGCTTTCGATCGGGCTGTACGCGGCGGCATTCGCGGCTGCGCTCGGCTTCCACGTCGACTATCTCGACACCGACCCGAACCGGCTTGCCATGGCGGAGAAACTCGGCGCGGTCGTGCACGACGTTGCCAAGCCCGATAAGTCCTGGGACCCGTATCCGGTCACCGTGCACACCAGTGGCGATCCGTCACTGCTGGCGGCAACGCTGCGGGCCACTTGGCCAGACGGTGTGTGTACCGACACCGGGATCTACCCCGAGTACAACGTCGAGATGCCGTTGCTGCCGATGTACACCCGCGGTGTGCGATTCATCACCGGGCGGGTCAGCGCGCGCGCTGTCATCCCGGAAATCCTTGAGCTCCTGGTCGGCGGCTGCGATCTGTCCCCGGTCGTCGACCGCGTCGTCGCCTGGGAGGACGCACCGTCGGTCTGGCCGACGATGGCCGGCAAGACCGTGTTCACGCGGGCTTAGCCGCGTGACGATGCGGGCCGGTTCACCGGCCCGAGGTGGGGGTCTCCCCGCTTGCGGGGGAGAGGGCGGCAATCTGGCTTAGACGATATCGGCGACGAAGACCCCGACCCGGCCGCCCTGCAGCCGGGCCATCCACGGCAGCCCCTCGCAGTCGCCACCGGCGGGCACTATCCGCGGGTTGGTGATGTGGACGTCCTTCCGGATGAAGTGCACGTCGGCCTCACCCGCGGCCAGCACGTTCTTGACCCAATTCGTTTTCCCGTGGCCCAGCGCAATGGCCAGCACATTGCCTTTGCGGTACGCGGTCACGATGGTCTCGTAGGGCGTGCCGGACTTGCGACCACGGTGCTTGATGACCGAGAACCCGGGCAGGTAGCGCGCGATCGGCCGCACCGCCGGGTTGAAGTATTTGATTTGGAAGCGCTCCAGCCAGGGCGGGAAGATCATCGGGACGCCAGGGGCACTGTTGGGACGATCTTCTACTGACATGGCGACTCCGTTTTTCGTGGTGTGCGGTCACTGTACCGGTCCGATATGGAGTTGATCTTCTCTGGGACAATGGTCGATGTGAACGTGATGGCGCGCATCGACCTGCGGGGCGAGGAGCTGTCGGCTGCCCGGCTGCGGGCCTCGTTGCCACGCGGTGGCATGGACGTCGACGCCGCGCTGCCGACGGTGCGCCCGATCGTCGAGGCGGTCGCCGAGCGCGGCGCCGCGGCCGCGCTGGAATTCGGTGAGTCGTTCGACGGGGTGCGGCCGTCGACTGTGCGAGTCCCGGCCGCCGAGCTGGACGCCGCGCTGGCCGGCCTGGACCCCGACGTCCGATCCGCCCTGCAGGTGGCGATCGACCGCACCCGCGCGGTGCACGCCGATCAGCGCCGCGCCGACTCCAAGACCACCCTGGGACCGGGCGCCACCGTCACCGAGCGGTGGGTTCCGGTCGAGCGTGTCGGGCTGTACGTACCCGGCGGCAACGCGGTATACCCATCCAGCGTGGTGATGAACGTGGTGCCGGCGCAGGCCGCCGGCGTCGGCTCGCTGGTGGTGGCCAGCCCACCGCAGGCGGAATTTGACGGCCTCCCAGACCCGACGATCCTGGCCGCGGCCCGCCTGCTCGGAGTCGAGGAGGTTTGGGCGGTCGGCGGGGCGCAGGCGGTGGCGCTACTGGCGTACGGCGGCATCGACACCGACGGCGCCGAGCTGGCGCCGGTCGACATGATCACCGGGCCCGGCAACATCTACGTCACCGCGGCTAAGCGGCTCTGCCGTTCGCGCGTCGGCATCGACGCCGAAGCCGGGCCGACCGAGATCGCCATCCTGGCCGATCACACCGCCGACCCCGCGCATGTGGCCGCCGATTTGATCAGCCAGGCCGAGCATGACGAGATGGCCGCCAGCGTCCTGGTGACACCGAGTGCCGACCTGGCTGATGCCACGGACACCGAGTTGGCCGCCCAGTTGGCGACCACCGTGCACCGTCAGCGGGTGATGGCCGCGCTCTCCGGGCGACAGTCGGCGATCATCTTGGTTGACGACCTCGACGCCGGTATCCGCACCGTCAACGCCTACGCCGCCGAACATCTGGAGATCCAGACCGCCGACGCGGATCAGGTTGCGGCCCGGATCCACTCGGCGGGCGCCATTTTCGTCGGCCCGTACTCGCCGGTCAGCCTCGGCGACTACTGCGCCGGCTCCAACCACGTGTTGCCGACGGCGGGCTGCGCACGGCATTCCAGCGGCCTGTCGGTGCAGACCTTCCTGCGTGGCATCCACGTCGTCGACTACACCGAGGCCGCGCTGAAAGACGTTTCGGGGCATGTGATCACGCTGGCCAAGGCCGAAGACCTGCCCGCGCACGGCGAGGCCATACGTCGGAGGTTCGAGCGATGACCCAACCAGGGCAGCGGGTCACGCTCGACGAGCTGCCGCTGCGCGACGACTTGCGCGGCAAATCGCCCTACGGCGCGCCGCAGCTGGCGGTTCCGGTGCGGCTGAACACCAACGAGAACCCGCACCCGCCCACCCAGGCGCTCGTCGACGACGTCGTCGCGTCGGTGCGGGGTGCTGCCGTCGACCTGCACCGCTACCCCGATCGCGACGCCCTGGCTCTGCGTCGTGACCTGGCCGCCTACCTGAGCCTCCAGACGGGCGTCCAACTTGGGGTGGAAAACCTCTGGGCCGCAAATGGTTCCAACGAGATCTTGCAACAGTTGCTGCAGGCTTTCGGAGGACCGGGGCGCAGCGCGATCGGATTCGTCCCGTCGTATTCGATGCACCCGATCATCTCCGAGGGCACCCGCACCGAATGGATCGAGACGATGCGCGCCGCGGACTTCAGCCTCGACGTCGCGGCCGCCGTCGCGGCGATCGCTGGTCGTCGGCCCGATGTGGTGTTCGTCGCGAGCCCCAACAACCCGTCGGGGCAGAGTGTTTCGCTGCCCGATCTGCGGGAACTGCTGGAGGCGACGCCCGGGATCTTGATCGTGGACGAAGCCTACGGCGAGTTCTCCTCGCAGCCCAGTGCGGTGGCGCTGGTCTCCGAGTATCCGACCAAGCTCGTCGTGACCCGCACCATGAGCAAGGCGTTCGCCTTCGCCGGAGGCCGGCTGGGCTACCTGATCGCCACCCCGGCGGTGATCGACGCCATGCTGTTGGTGCGGCTGCCCTACCACTTGTCCTCGGTCACTCAGGCCGCCGCCCGGGCAGCGCTGCGGCACGCTGATGACACCTTGGGCAGCGTCGCGACGCTGATCGCCGAACGCCAGCGGGTGAGTGCAGCATTGAGCGGCATGGGATTTCGGGTCGTTCCCAGCGACGCCAACTTTGTCCTGTTCGGGCAGTTCGCCGACGCGCCGACGGCCTGGCAGCGCTACCTCGATGCCGGCGTCCTGATACGCGACGTCGGTATCCCCGGGTACTTGCGCGTCACCACCGGACTGGCCGAAGAGAACGACGTCTTCCTGCAGACGAGCGCCCAGATCGCCGCCACCGAATTGGCCCAGCCCTTAGGAGCGTCATGAGCCTGCAGCGCCGCGCCCGCGTGGAACGCACCACCAAAGAGTGCGACATCGTCGTCGAACTCGACCTGGACGGCACCGGAGAGGTCCACGTGGACACCGGAATACCGTTCTACGACCACATGCTGACCGCGCTGGGCAGCCACGCCAGCTTCGATCTGACTGTGCGGGCCAAGGGTGATGTGGAAATCGAGGCGCATCACACCATCGAGGACACCGCGATTGTGCTCGGTCAGGCCCTTGGCCAGGCGCTCGGGGACAAGAAGGGCATCCGCCGGTTCGGCGACGCCTACATCCCAATGGACGAGGCCTTGGCGCACGCGATTGTCGACGTGTCCGGCCGACCTTACTGTGTGCACACCGGCGAGCCGGATCATTTGCGGCACTTCACCATTGCCGGTAACGCCGTCCCGTATCACACCGTCGTCAACCGGCACGTGTTCGAAACGCTGGCGAACAATGCCCGCATCGCGCTGCATGTTCGTGTCCTCTACGGCCGCGACCCGCATCACATCACCGAAGCCGAGTACAAGGCCGTCGCCCGCGCATTGCGCCACGCTGTTGAACTGGATTCGCGGGTCTCGGGTGTGCCGTCCACCAAAGGGACCCTGTGAAAGCCAAATCCGTTGTGGTTTTGGACTATGGCTCAGGCAATCTGCGTTCTGCGCAGCGTGCGCTGCAGCGCGTGGGCGCCTCGGTTGAGGTGACGGCCGACCTCGGCGCCGCCGCGTCCGCCGACGGATTGGTGGTTCCGGGCGTCGGCGCTTTCGAAGCGTGCATGACCGGGCTGCGTGGGATCGGCGGTGAGCGGGTCATCGCCGAGCGAGTTGCCGGTGGGCGACCGGTGCTGGGTGTGTGTGTCGGCATGCAGATTTTGTTCGCCCGCGGTGTCGAGTTCGGGGTGGAGACCAGCGGATGCGGCCAGTGGCCCGGCGCCGTGACTCGGTTGGACGCACCGGTGATCCCGCACATGGGGTGGAACGTGGTGGTAGGCGCGCCGGGCACAGCGCTGTTCAAGGGCCTTGACGTCGATGCCCGGTTCTACTTCGTGCACTCCTATGCCGCCCAGCGCTGGGAAGGCCCAGCCGAGGCGCTGCTGACCTGGGCCACCCACGGGGTGCCGTTTTTGGCCGCAGTCGAAAACGGGCCGCTGGCCGCCACCCAGTTCCATCCGGAAAAGAGCGGGGACGCCGGGGCGGCGGTGTTGAGCAATTGGGTTGAGGGGTTGTGACGTGCCATTGATTTTGTTACCCGCGGTCGATGTGGTCGAGGGTCGGGCGGTGCGGCTGGTGCAGGGCCGGGCCGGCAGCGAAACCGAGTACGGCTCGGCGTTGGACGCCGCGTTGGGTTGGCAACGTGACGGTGCCGAGTGGGTTCATCTGGTCGATCTGGACGCGGCGTTCGGCCGCGGCTCCAATCGTGAACTGCTCGCCGAGGTGGTGGGCAAGCTCGACGTGCAGGTCGAACTTTCCGGCGGTATCCGCGACGACGACTCGTTGGCGGCCGCGCTAGCCACCGGATGCGCGCGGGTCAACCTCGGGACAGCGGCGCTGGAGAATGCGCGGTGGTGTGCTGAGGTGATCGCCGAGCACGGTGACAAGGTCGCTGTCGGGCTGGACGTGCAAATCATCGACGGCGATCATCGGCTGCGCGGCCGCGGCTGGGAGACTGACGGCGGCGATCTGTGGGAAGTGCTGGAACGCCTTGATAGCGAAGGGTGTTCGCGGTTCGTCGTCACCGATGTCACCAAGGACGGCACGTTGACCGGGCCCAACCTCGGACTGCTTCGCGCGGTTGCCGAGCGCACCGACGCCCCGGTGATCGCCTCCGGCGGGGTGTCCAGCCTCGATGATTTGCGCGCCATCGCCACGCTGACCGGCAGCGGGGTCGAGGGCGCGATTGTGGGCAAGGCGCTCTACGCCGGACGATTCAGCTTGCCGCAGGCGCTGGCCGCGGTGGCGGGTTGGGGCCGCAATGGATCTCGACGCGCTGGTGGCTGAGGCGTCGGCGATCCTGGATGCCGCTGCGAAGCCGTTCATCGCCGGTCACCGCGCGGATTCCGCGGTCAGCAAGCGAGGTGACGATTTCGCCACCGAGGTCGATCTGGAAATTGAGCGTCAGGTCGTCGACGCGCTGGTGAAGACGACCGGAATCGACGTGCACGGCGAGGAGTTCGGCGGCGCAGAGCTCGACTCGCCGTGGGTGTGGGTGCTGGACCCGATCGACGGGACGTTCAACTACGCAGCCGGGTCGCCGATCGCCGCGATTCTGCTGGGTCTGCTGCACGACGGAGATCCGGTGGCGGGCCTGACGTGGCTGCCGTTCACCGGCGAGCGCTACGTCGCGGTCTTGGGCGGTCCGCTGATGAAAAACGGTGTGCCGCAGGCGCCGCTGGCCGCGGTTGCGCTGACGGATTCGATCATCGGTATCGGGACTTTCAATGCCGACTCGCGTGGCCGATTTCCGGGCCGTTACCGGCTGGCGGTGCTCGAAGAGCTCAGCCGGGTGTCGTCACGGCTGCGGATGCATGGTGCCACCGGCATCGACCTCGCTTATGTTGCCGACGGGATTCTCGGCGGTGCTGTCAGTTTCGGCGACCACGTGTGGGATCACGCCGCGGGCGTGGCGCTGGTTCGGGCCGCCGGCGGCGTCGTCACCAACTTGGCCGGCGAAGAGTGGACCCCTGATTCGCGGTCCGCGTTGGCCGCTGCCCCTGGTGCGCATGCCCAGATACTCGAGATCCTGGGCAGGATAGGACGACCGGATGAGTACTGAACCCTATTGCGGCACCGCCCTCGCGGTGCGGGTGATTCCCTGCCTGGACGTCGACGACGGTCGGGTGGTCAAAGGCGTCAACTTCGAAAACCTCCGGGATGCAGGCGATCCCGTAGAACTCGCCGCCGCCTACGACGCCGAGGGCGCCGACGAGCTGACCTTTCTCGACGTGACCGCGTCATCGTCGGGACGCGCCACGATGCTGGAGGTGGTGCGGCGCACCGCCGAGCAGGTGTTCATTCCGCTCACCGTGGGCGGCGGGGTGCGTACGGTCGCCGACGTTGACGTGTTACTGCGGGCGGGAGCGGACAAGGTTTCGATCAACACCGCTGCCATCGCACGGCCTGAACTGCTGGCCGAGATGGCCAATCAGTTCGGCTCGCAGTGCATCGTGTTGTCCGTCGACGCCCGCACGGTGCCCGCCGGCTCGGCCCCCACGCCATCGGGTTGGGAGGTCACCACCCACGGTGGGCGGCGCGGCACCGGCATCGACGCCGTCGAATGGGCGGCCCGCGGCGCCCAACTCGGGGTGGGGGAGATCCTGCTCAATTCGATGGATGCCGACGGCACCCAAGCCGGCTTCGACTTGGCGATGTTGCGAGCGGTGCGGGCAGCCGTGACGGTGCCGGTGATCGCCAGCGGAGGCGCCGGTGCCGCCGAACATTTTGCTCCAGCGGTCGCCGCAGGTGCCGATGCGGTGTTGGCCGCCAGTGTTTTTCACTTCCGACAGTTGACGATCGGACAGGTGAAGGCGGCCATGGCCGCAGAAGGGATCACCGTGCGATGACGCTTGACCCGGCCATCGCCGCGCGCCTAAAGCGCAACGCGGACGGACTGTTCACCGCCGTCGTCCAGGAGCGCAGCAGCGGCGACGTGTTGATGGTCGCCTGGATGGACGACGAGGCGCTGGCCCGCACTCTAGAGACCCGTGAGGGAACGTACTTTTCGCGGTCCCGCGGCGCGCAGTGGGTCAAAGGCGCCACTTCCGGCCACACCCAGCATGTGCATTCGGTGCGGTTGGACTGCGACGGGGACGCGGTGCTGCTGGTGGTCGACCAGGTCGGCGGCGCCTGCCACACCGGCGACCACAGCTGCTTCGACGCCGACGTGCTGCTGGAGCCGGACGAGACCTGATCTCCCGCCGGGGCGACGACGGGTTATCCACAGCTGGGTATTCCTCCACATGCCCGACCATTCGTGAGCCTGCCAAAAAGTTTGAGTCAGTGGAGACACCTAAGATCGAAATTATGTTCGACAACGCGCTGCCAGGTCTTGAGGACCTGAAGTGCGCCGATGACTCGATGGTGGTGGCCGCGGTCATCGGCTGGGCACGGGCCGAGGCCGCGGCGTCAGCCCGCCGTCTGGCTGCCATAGCCGAGCTGGTGAGCCGCCGGGTCGAGGGCGGCTCTGCGGAATGCGGGCAGTGGTCGTGCGATAACTGGGATGCGATGGCCGCTGAAATCGCTGCTGCGCAAGGCATTAGCCACGGCATGGCATCAGGCCAGATGTATCTGAGCGTCGCGTTACGTGATCGGCTGCCTCGAGTAGCGGAGCTTTTCGCCGACGGCATGATCAGCTACTGGCTGGCGCGGACGATCGCTTGGCATACCGACCTGATCAAAGATCCCGAGGCGCTGCGGCTGGTCGATAAGACCATTGCCGATGACGCTGCACTTTTCGGGCCGATGTCGATCAACAAGACGGTGCAAGCCATCGAGGCGATCGTGGACCGCTACGACCCGGGCGCGCTGCGCCGCACCCGTGCAACCGCTCGCAGCCGCGACGTGGTGATTGACTCCGCCGACCAACAGTCCGGCACTGCAGCAATGTGGGGCCGGCTGTTCGCGACAGATGCGGCCGTGCTGGATCGGCGGCTGATGCAGATGGCCCACGACGTTTGCGACGACGACCCGCGTACCATCGCGCAGCGCCGCGCAGACGCATTGGGGGCGCTGGCCGCCGGAGGCGAACGGCTAAAGTGCCTCTGCGGCAACACGGACTGCC
The DNA here is from genome assembly GCF_035623875.1 of Mycobacterium sp. Lineage (GTDB taxonomy): Bacteria > Actinomycetota > Actinomycetes > Mycobacteriales > Mycobacteriaceae > Mycobacterium. The sequence continues at coordinate 53,071 of NZ_DASPSP010000245.1, forward strand.
CGGCCGGTACCGAAGGAAATGAGCGCTCTAGCGGTGTGGTCATCCACGTCGTCGCCGACGCATCGGCGGTGAACACTCAGCCCGACCCGCATCTCTCGGGCGAGCCCACGCCGCAACCCCTGGCACCCGGTGCACCACTGGTGCGGCCCCCTGAACCTGAACCCGAACCACCCGGAGGCTGGGCGGCCAAATCGCTGGCCGCACTCATCACCAGCGGTGGCGTGGTACCCACGCCGCTATTGGCGGAGCTAATCAAAGGTGGTGCGAAGCTCCAGCCGCTATGGCATCCCGGCGACGCCGCACCGGAATCGGGTTACCGGCCGTCGGCCGCGCTGGAGCGGTTCGTTCGCTGTCGTGATTTGACCTGTCGCTTTCCCGGCTGCGATCGACCCGCTGAGTTCTGCGATGTGGACCACACGGTGCCCTACCCGCTGGGGCCGACGCACCCCTCCAACCTCAAATGCCTCTGTCGAAAACATCACTTGCTCAAAACATTTTGGGCGGGGGTCAATGGCTGGCGCGATGAACAGCGATCGGATGGCACTGTCATCTGGACCTCACCAACCGGGCAGAAGTACACCACTTGTCCGGGCAGTCGCCTGCTATTCCCCAACCTTTGTCTGCCTACCGGCGAACTAACGTCTGTCTCAGACGTACGTCGACCACCCGACGACCGCGGGCTCATGATGCCGATGCGCCGACGAACTCGCGAGCAGGACCGCGCTCGCCGCATCGACGCCGAACGCGCGCTCAACAGTGCGCACATCGCCGAACGCAGTCAGCCGCCACCCTTTTAGTGGTGCTCTAGCCAGCGAGGTCTAGCCTGCGCCGCTTGTGGTCTGGGAGGATGGACCAGACAAGCGGATGGAGCTGAAATGGATGAATCCCAGTTGGTGGGCGGTGTGCGCCGCGCCCTTGTCGCAGTCGGCGCAGTGTTAGGTGTCGCGCTGCTAAGCGCTGCTGTGGCCAGTGCCACCGATCCGGTCCAGCTGAAGAGCCGATTGGGCAATTGGTGCCTCGATGGCCCGAATGGGAACAACACTGGCACGATGGTCGACCCCTGCAATGGGTCGAACTCCCAGCTCTGGAATTTCAACTCTTCCGGTCAGATCGAGAGCGTGGCCTTCCCCGGGGCTTGCCTGAGCATCAGCAACGCAGCGGATACCACCCCGGTGATTCTCGCGGCCTGTCAGACCAATTCGAACAACCAGCGTTGGAATATCCAACCCAACGGTCAGGTTGCGAGTGCCCTGGGCCCCTGCCTCAACGTTAACGGCGGCGTGGCAAACCCCGGGACTGCGGTGATCGCCTACCATTGCATCGCCGATGTGGCGGACGAGGAGTGGGATAGCGTGCCGTGACTGGGCTCGCTCTCTAGCTAAGCTAGCCGGCGGTCTCCAATCCGTTGGCAGCTCCAACCGCCGCGCGGGCCCACTCGTCTTTGCGCACAGCGGGCGCGATCCGATCTTTTCGAATGAGCTCAGCGTTGAGGCGAGTTCCGTTGGGCCCGTGGGTCATCGCGGCCGGCGGTCGGAACGCGAAGGTTCGATTCGAGGTGGCGATGGCCAGAAGCCCGTCGGTGTCGCTGAATCCGTTGGCGCGCATGGTGTCCTCAGCCCATCTGAATGGGGTGAGACCGGAGAAATCGTTGACGTACGCCACCCATAGGTGGACGTTGCGCTGGGTGTAGAGCTTCGAGATCGCCCCCTCCACCTCGGTGCGGCCGGCGGCGGTCAAAACGCCGCCGGGATCGGTGAGGTAGCGGGTGAGTTGGATCGACGGTGGTGCCGCGGTGGCGCCGTTGCCCGGCTGGCTCGGAGCCGGGTTGGTACCGTTGCCGGTCTGGTTTGTGTCGGTAGTGGCGCTATTGCCCGGCGGGTTGGCGCGGTGACGCAGCAGGTCCACACCGACAACCCCGGCCACCGCGATCAGCAAGAGCGTGGCGACAGCGGATATCACTGCCGCCGGCCGCAATCGGCGGCGGCGCGGTGTGGCCCGCGCGGACTGCTGCGGCGCGGTAACGCGCGTCGTGGGGGCGGCTGCAGGGCGCCCGACAACCGTCTCGGCCGCGCCAACGCCCAGGTGGCCGGTCAGTGCCGTAGCGAAATCCGAGCAGCTCGAGTAACGATCACCGGGGTCCTTTGCCAGGACCTTGGTGATCACGTCGTTGAGTTCCGCGAGCTCGGGCCGTCGTTCGCCGATCTGCGGGGGTGGCGCGGACAGGTGATGGCTGATGACGACCGCCGGATTGGAGTTCTGATAGGGCGCCGCGCCGGTCAGCAGCTGAAAAGCGGTGCAACCCAGCGCGTATTGGTCGGCCCGTCCGTCGATGTCTGAACCCATGAGTTGTTCGGGCGCCGAATAGCCGGTAGTCCCGACCACCATGTTGGTGGCGGTGAGACCGCTGATGTCACTGATTTCTCGGGCGATTCCGAAGTCGGCCAGCAGGATCCGTCGCGATCGCGCATCGGCTTCAGTCAGCAAGATATTGGCGGGCTTGACGTCCCGGTGCAGCAATCCCCGTAGATGGGCGTAATCGAGGGCGTCAGCGACGGCGGTGACGATCTCGAACGCCTCGGTTTTCGGCATCCCGGATGGATACCGGCTGCGCAGCAACTGGGCGGCGTCGGTTCCTTCGACATAGTCCATCGAAAGCCACAGTTGTCCGTCGAACTCGCCACGATCGTGGATGCCGACAATGTGGGGATGCCAGAGCTCCGCGGCGAGGTCCGCTTCGCGGCTGAATCGCTGCCGGTATTCGTGGTCCGCGGTCAGGCTGGCGGGTAGCACCTTGAGGGCGTCTCGGCGGGGCAGCCGCGGATGTTGGGCCAGGTAGACCTCGCCCATCCCGCCAGATCCCAACCGCAGCACGATCGTGTACCCGGCGAACACGTCTCCTTGTTTGAGGCCCTCGCTCAGCGGCATGCCAGCATGCTACAAAGGCGCCGGTTAGCTGCGTGCCCGCAACGTCTGCAACGCCTTGTCGGCGTGAGTGTCCATGCTTAGTTCGCTGGAGATCACGTCGATCACCTTGCGTTCGGAGTCGATGACGAAGGTTGTGCGTTTGACCGGAAGCAACTTGCCCAGCAGTCCTCGCTTGACGCCGAATTGGGCGGCGATCGCGCCGTCGGTGTCGGACAGCAACGGGTAGTCGAAACCCTGCGTGTCGGCGAACTTGGCTTGCTTTGCAACCGGATCGACGCTGATGCCGACTCGGCTGGCACCGACGGCGGCGAATTCGCCGGCCAGGTCGCGGAAGTGGCAGGCCTCCTTTGTGCAGCCGGGCGTCATGGCGGCCGGGTAGAAGAACAGCACTACGGGTCCGTCGGCAAGCAGGGCGCTCAGCTTGCGCGGCGTGCCAGTCTGGTCGGGAAGCTCGAAGTCGGCCACGGTGTCACCGGTTTTCATGGCCTCCTACGCTACGCCGGGGGTCAATGCGGCGTTGGGGAAGAGGGCTTGGAAGATAGAAGGGTGCGCGCCAACCTCGCCGCCACCACCACCTCACGCGATGATTTCCGCGCGCTGGCGGCCGAGCACCGCGTGGTGCCGGTGACTCGCAAAGTCCTGGCCGATGCCGAGACGCCGCTGTCCGCATACCGCAAGTTGGCCGCCAACCGACCGGGCACCTTCCTGCTGGAGTCGGCCGAGAACGGCCGGTCCTGGTCGCGGTGGTCATTCATCGGCGCCGGCGCGCCGTCGGCGTTGACGGTGCGTGACGGCGAGGCCGTATGGCTCGGCGCGGTGCCCCAGGATGCGCCTACCGGTGGCGATCCGCTGCGCGCCCTGCGCGCCACATGCGCGTTGCTGGCCACCGCTCCGCCGCCCGGGCTGCCGCCGTTGTCGGGCGGCATGGTGGGCTTCTTCGCCTACGACTTGGTGCGGCGGCTGGAACGGCTGCCCGAGCTGGCCGTCAACGACCTCAACTTGCCGGACATGCTGCTGCTACTGGCCACCGACGTGGCGGCCGTCGATCACCACGAGGGCACCATCACGCTGATCGCCAATGCGGTCAACTGGAACGGCACCGACGAGCGCGTCGACGAGGCGTACGACGACGCGATCGCGCGGCTCGATGTGATGACCGCCGCGCTCAGTCAGCCGCTGCCTTCGACAGTTGCCACGTTCACCCGACCCGAGCCGCGGCTCCGCGCACAGCGCACTGTCGAGGAATACGGCACGATCGTCGAATATCTCGTAGAGCAGATCGCGGCTGGCGAGGCATTTCAGGTGGTGCCGTCGCAGCGTTTCGAGATGGACACCGACGTCGAGCCGATCGACGTCTACCGGATGCTGCGCGTGTCGAATCCCAGCCCGTATATGTATCTACTCCACGTCCCGAATGATGCTGGCGGAACAGCTTTTTCGATTGTCGGATCGAGTCCCGAAGCGTTGGTGACGGTGCAGGACCGGTGGGCGACGACGCATCCGATCGCCGGAACCCGGTGGCGGGGGCAGACCGAAGAAGAGGACCAGCTGCTGGAAAAGGAGTTGCTGCACGACGACAAAGAGCTCGCCGAGCATCTCATGCTGGTCGATCTGGGCCGCAACGACCTCGGCCGGGTCTGCGTGCCGGGCACGGTGCGGGTCGAGGATTACAGCCACATCGAGCGCTATAGCCACGTCATGCACTTGGTGTCCACGGTGACCGGGATGCTCGCCGAGGGTCGCACCGCCCTGGACGCCGTGACGGCCTGCTTCCCGGCCGGAACGTTATCCGGCGCGCCGAAGGTGCGTGCCATGGAACTGATCGAAGAGGTGGAGAAGACCCGTCGTGGCCTCTACGGCGGGGTGATCGGCTACCTGGACTTCGCCGGGAATGCTGACTTCGCGATCGCGATCCGCACTGCCCTGATGCGCGACGGCACCGCATACGTTCAGGCCGGCGGCGGCGTGGTGGCCGATTCCAATGGGCCCTACGAGCACACCGAGGCGACGAACAAGGCGCGGGCGGTGCTCAATGCGATCGCCGCGGCAGAGACGCTGACCGCCCCGGATGCGCCCGTCGACGATGCGAGCCGTGGAACGGCCCGAGGTGGGGGCACCTCCCGCTTGCGGGGGAGAGGCGGGCATTAGCGTAGCCAGGATGGCTGATGCCCAGCCCGACCGCCCGGGCCGGCGGACCATCCGGATAGCACAGGCCCTGCTGGTGGTGGCCGCCGCCGCATTAGCGGCGGCATCCCGGCTGACCTGGGTCGACCTGCGGACATTCGATGGGCTGGGCCCGCCGAAGCTCGTCACGTTGTCCGGCGCGGAATGGTCGTCGGTCCTGGTCCCGTTGGCGCTGGTGCAGCTGGCTGCCGCCGTCGCCGCGTTGGCGGTGCGTGGGTGGCCGTTGCGGATGCTCGCGCTGCTGGTGGCCGTCGCCAGCCTGGCGGCGAGTTATCTGGCGATCAGCTTGTGGGTCGTCCCGGATGTTGCCGTGCGCGGCGCCGACCTCGCGCACGTCCCAGTGCTGACGTTGGTCGGCAGCCAGCGGCATTACCCGGGTCCGGTGATGACGCTGGTGGCCGCGATGTCCACGCTGGTTGCTGCCGTGCTGTTGATGCGAGCGGCGGCGTCGGCTCGCGGCACAGTCACGAAATACCTGACGCCCGCGGGCCGTCGGTCATTGCCGCAGCGCGACGAGAAGACCATGTCTGAGCGAATGATCTGGGATGCGCTCGACGAAGGCGAGGACCCGACCGATCAACCGCAAGAGTCGGCGGCACAATTACGAGAGTCGGATCGCGAAGCGCGACACGAAGCTGACACTGAGGGTCGGTGACGAACCGCGCGCCGACGGTCGCTACCCTTCGAGGGATGCCATCGATCTGCTGGCAGCCTTGGGGAAGGAACCGACAGGCATGAGCTCGGCAAACGTGCTCGACTCCATCATTGACGGAGTCAAGGCCGACGTTACCGCTCGTGAAGCTGTCGTGAGCATGGCCGAGATCAAGGCCGCCGCCGAGGCCATGCCGTCACCGCTGGACGTTTTAGCGGCCTTGCGCGAGCCCGGCATCGGCGTGATCGCCGAGGTCAAACGTGCCAGCCCGTCGGCGGGACAACTCGCGTCGATCTCCGACCCAGCCAAATTGGCCCGCGCGTACGAGGACGGCGGCGCGCGGATCATCAGTGTGCTCACCGAACAGCGACGCTTCAAGGGCTCGCTGGTCGATCTCGACGCGGTGCGCGAAGCCGTATCGGTTCCGGTACTGCGCAAAGACTTTGTGGTCGGGCCGTATCAGATTCACGAGGCACGCGCGCACGGTGCCGACATGCTGTTGCTGATCGTCGCGGCGCTGGATCAGCCTGCGCTGGAGTTGATGTTGGAGCGCATCGAGTCGTTGGGTATGACCGCATTGGTCGAAGTGCACACCGAGGAGGAAGCGGACCGGGCGCTGAAGGCCGGAGCTCGCGTGATCGGCGTCAACGCGCGCGACCTGCGAACGCTGAGAGTGGATCGAGATTGCTTCGCGCGGATCGCGCCCGGGCTGCCCAGCGACGTGATCAGGATCGCCGAATCCGGGGTACGTGGCACCGCCGACCTGTTGGCCTACGCCGGCGCGGGCGCTGACGCTGTGCTGGTCGGTGAGGGCCTCGTTACCAGCGGCGATCCCCGCGCAGCAGTCGCCGACCTGGTCACCGCGGGCAGGCATCCGTCGTGTCCAAAGCCGGCCCGCTAGCCGGGCGACGATGCAGTTCGTGGGACGCATGCGCGGAAATGGTTGAACCCTATGAGCCGCTTGTGCGTTGAGCCTTCGTGATGGCAGACATCTTGCGCCCGGAACTCCCGCGTTCCAGTGCGGCGATCACTGAGCCCACCCAGCACGACCCCGACTCCCGCGGGCATTTCGGTGTCTACGGCGGCCGGTATGTCGCCGAGGCCCTGATGGCGGTGATCGAGGAGGTCACCGCCGCCTACGAGAAGGCGCGCACCGACCAGAAATATCTGGACGCTCTCGATAAGTTGCAGGTGCACTACACCGGCCGGCCGTCCCCGCTCTACGAGGCCGTCCGGCTCGGCGCGCACGCGGGCGGCGCACGGATATTCCTCAAACGAGAAGACTTGAACCACACCGGTTCTCACAAGATCAACAATGTGCTGGGTCAGGCCTTGCTGGCTCGGCGGATGGGCAAGAGGCGGGTGATCGCTGAGACCGGTGCGGGCCAGCACGGGGTGGCTACCGCCACCGCCTGTGCGCTGCTCGGCTTGGACTGCGTTATCTACATGGGCGCCGTCGACACCGCGCGGCAGGCCCTCAATGTGGCGCGGATGCGACTGCTGGGCGCCGAGGTGGTATCGGTCGAATCCGGCTCGCAGACGCTCAAAGACGCGATCAATGAGGCGTTCCGCGACTGGGTAACCAACGCCGACAGCACCTACTATTGCTTCGGCACCGCCGCCGGGCCGCATCCCTTCCCGACGATGGTCCGTGACTTCCAGCGGATCATCGGGCTCGAAACGCGGGTGCAGATCAAGGATCAGGCTGGGCGACTGCCCGACGCCGTCACCGCTTGCGTTGGCGGAGGATCCAACGCCATCGGGATCTTTCACGCGTTCCTCGACGACCCCGGGGTTCGGCTCGTCGGCTTCGAGGCAGCCGGCGACGGCGTTGACACCGGCCGCCACGCCGCGACATTCACCGGCGGGTCGCCTGGAGCGTTTCAGGGATCGTTCTCGTTCCTGCTGCAGGACGAAGACGGGCAGACCATCGAATCGCATTCGATTTCGGCCGGCCTGGATTATCCGGGCGTGGGCCCCGAACACGCGTGGCTGCGGGACACCGGGCGCGCCGAATACCGGCCGATCACCGACAGCGAGGCAATGGATGCATTTCGGCTGTTGTGCCGGACGGAAGGCATCATCCCGGCGATCGAATCGGCGCACGCGGTGGCTGGCGCGCTCAAATTGGGTGTCGATATGGGCAGCGGAGCGGTCATCGTCGTGAACCTGTCCGGCCGCGGTGACAAAGATGTTGAGACAGCCGCGAAGTGGTTCGGTTTGCTCGATAACGATGCGGGTAGCAGCCGATCATGATTGTCGAGCAGAGCGAAACAGATAGTCTGGCAGCGCTTTTCAGCGCGTGTCAGCGCGATAACCGGGCTGCACTGATCGGCTACCTTCCGACCGGATATCCCGATGTGCGCACGTCGATTGAGGCGATGACAGCGTTGATCGAATCCGGGTGCGACCTCATCGAGGTCGGCGTGCCGTATTCGGATCCGGGTATGGACGGCCCAACCATTGCGACGGCGTCCGAGGTTGCGTTACGCGGCGGTGTACGTGTTCGGGATACGCTGACCGCTGTTGAGGCGATCAGTGCAGCCGGCGGCCGTGCCGTTGTGATGACGTACTGGAATCCGGTGTTGCGCTACGGGGTTGACGCATTCGCGCGGGACCTTGCCGCGGCTGGCGGGCGCGGTTTGATTACGCCGGACCTGATCCCCGATGAGGCCGACGAGTGGTTCGCGGCGTCCGACCACCACCAGTTGGATCGCATCTTCCTGGTCGCGCCGTCGTCGACGCCACAACGGTTGGCGGCGACGGTCGAGGCGTCGCGCGGATTCGTTTACGCCGCGTCGATCATGGGCGTGACCGGCGCCCGTGATGCGGTGTCGCAGGCGGCGCCTGAATTGGTAGGCAGGGTCAAGGCGGTTTCTGACATACCGGTTGGCGTCGGGCTGGGTGTGCGATCACGCGAACAGGCGGCTCAGATCGCAGGCTATGCCGACGGCGTCATAGTGGGCTCGGCGCTCGTCTCTGCGCTGGCTACGGGTATGCCGACACTGCGGGCGCTGACAGAGGAACTGGCGGCAGGTGTGCGCCAAAGGATTTCCGGGTTATGACGACGACTGTTATCGCATATTTCCCCAGTCCACCCCAGGGAGTTTGGCACCTGGGGCCGGTGCCCATCCGTGCGTACGCGCTGTTCATCATCATCGGCATCGTCGCCGCACTGCTGATCGGTGATCGACGCTGGGAGGCCCGTGGCGGCGAGCGCGGTGTGATTTATGACATCGCGCTGTGGGCAGTGCCTTTCGGTCTTGTCGGCGGCCGGCTGTACCACCTGGCAACCGACTGGCGGACATATTTCGGTGAAGGTGGCGCGGGACCGGGCGCGGCGCTGCGTATCTGGGACGGCGGCTTGGGAATTTGGGGCGCGGTCGCCCTGGGCGGTGTAGGGGCGTGGATCGCCTGCCGCCGCCGCGGCATTCCGCTTCCCGCCTTCGGCGATGCGGTAGCTCCCGGGATCATTCTCGCCCAGGCGATCGGCCGGCTGGGGAACTACTTCAACCAGGAGCTCTTCGGTCGCGAGACCACGATGCCCTGGGGATTGGAGATCTTCTACCGGCGCGACCCGGCCGGATTCGTGGATGTGCATTCGCTTGACGGCGTGTCGACCGGACAGCTTGCGATGGTTGTGCAGCCGACCTTCCTCTACGAATTGCTCTGGAACCTGCTGGTTTTCGCTGCGTTGATTTACCTGGATCGGCGTTTCACGATCGGGCATGGTCGGCTGTTCGCGATTTATGTCGCCGGGTACTGCATCGGTCGCTTCTGCATCGAGCTGTTGCGGGACGATGCCGCCACCCATATCGCCGGAATCCGGATCAACTCCTTCACATCGACTTTCGTCTTCATCGGCGCGGTGGTGTATCTGATCCTGGCGCCCAAGGGCCGCGAGGACCCGGCGTCGCTTAGTGGCTCAGCTGCTGACCGGCTGGTACCGGACTCGGTTGACGAGCACGCAACGCCGTCGTCGGAGTCCGCTGCTTCTGCTGCCGCCGCTGACGAGCCGGTTGGTGAGCCAGAGACGACGGAGACGACCGCGGTGGACTCGGGGGCGGTCGACAAACCCGACACCGAAGCTGAGGCGGTCGCAGCGGAGGCCGAAGCCGCGGAGCCCGAAGCCGAAGCGGCCGAAGTCGCGGAGCCCGAAGTCGCGGCGGCCGAAGTCGCGGAGCCCGAAGTCGCGGAGCCCGAAGTCGCGGAGCCCGAAGCCGCGGAGCCCGAAGCCGCGGAGGCCGAAGTCGCGGAGGCCGAAGCCGAAGCGGCCGAAGCCGAGGAGCCCGAAGCCGCGGAGCCCGAAGCGGCAGCGGAATCAGCCGACGACGAGGCCGTAGCAGCGGAGGAGCCGACGGACTCGACCGCAACGCAGTCGGGATGGCGCAAAAGGCTGAATCCCTGGTCGCGCCGATGATGGCCGCGGTGCCGCTCCGGCTGGCATGCTGAAAAGCGTGACCAATCCGGCCCAGCCCGGCCCCGCGCAGGCAAGCTCACGAGGCCGTCTGTACGCCGCGCTGGGTTCGGGTGCGCTATTGGCGGGCGCGCTTGGTTACGTCGGCCTGGTAGACCCGCACAAGCCGGACTCGGTCTTTCCCGTTTGCCCATTTCGGCTGCTAACGGGGTGGAACTGTCCCGCCTGCGGAGGCCTGCGGATGATCCATGACGTGCTACACGGGGACCTGGCCGCAGCAATCACCGACAACGCTTTCCTGCTTGTCGGAATCCCGGTGTTGGCCGGATGGTTTCTGCTGCGCCGCCGCGCCGAGAAATCTCTGTTGCCACTACCGGCGGTGGCGACCGTCGTGATCGCGATGCTGGCGTGGACGGTGGTGCGTAACCTGCCGGGTTTCCCGTTGGTTCCGACGCTACTGACCGGTTAGCCCGCTGCCGGATCGGTAACTGTCGGGAGATGATCAGCTAGCGCAGACTATGCTGTTTCGTTGTGGCGAGGCGCGGCAAAATCGTCTGTACTCTCGGTCCGGCCACCAGCACCGACGAATCGGTCAGAGCCCTGGTCGAAGCCGGAATGGATGTCGCCAGAATGAACTTCAGCCATGGCGACTACAGCGATCACAAAGCTACCTACGACCGGGTGCGAGCTGCCTCCGATGCGACTGGGCGCGCAGTAGGCGTGCTCGCCGATCTGCAAGGCCCGAAGATCAGGCTCGGCCGTTTCGCTAACGGACCGACCTACTGGGCCGACGGCGAAACCGTGCGGATCACGGTCGCCGACTGCGCAGGCAACCACGACCGGGTTTCGACCACGTACAAGCAGTTGGCCCAAGACGCGGTGCCGGGTGACCGCGTGCTGGTCGACGACGGCAACGTCGGCTTGGTGGTCGAGGACATCGACGGCGACGACGTCGTGTGCACGGTCACCGAAGGCGGATCGGTCAGTAACAACAAGGGAATGTCGCTGCCCGGGATGAGCGTGTCGGCTCCCGCCCTGTCCGAGAAGGACGTCGAGGATCTGGAGTTCGCACTGCAGTTGGGCGTCGACATGGTGGCGCTTTCGTTTGTGCGCTCGCCGTCCGATGTCGAGTTGGTCCACGAGGTGATGGATCGGGTCGGCCGACGGGTACCGGTCATCGCCAAACTCGAGAAGCCCGAAGCTATCGACAACCTCGAAGCAGTTGTGCTGGCGTTCGATGCCGTGATGGTCGCCCGTGGCGATTTGGGTGTCGAGCTGCCGCTCGAAGAGGTTCCGCTGGTCCAGAAGCGAGCCATCCAAATGGCCAGGGAGAACGCAAAACCCGTCATCGTGGCGACCCAGATGCTCGAGTCGATGATCGAGCACTCGCGGCCGACAAGGGCCGAGGCCTCCGATGTCGCCAACGCTGTGCTCGACGGCACCGACGCAGTCATGCTGTCCGGGGAAACATCCGTCGGCAAGCATCCATTGACCGCGGTCCAGACGATGGCCCGAATCATTTGTGCGGTGGAAGAAAACTCAACGGAAGCCCCGCCGCTGACGCACGTGCCTCGCACCAAGCGCGGAGTGATCAGTTATGCCGCACGTGATATCGGTGAACGGCTCGATGCCAAGGCTCTGGTCGCGTTCACGCAGTCCGGAGACACCGTGCGGCGACTGGCCCGACTGCATACGCCATTGCCGCTGCTGGCGTTCACCCCACTGCCGGAAGTGCGCAATCAACTGGCCATGACGTGGGGCACCGAGACGTTCATCGTCCCCATCATCCAAACCACCGATGGCATGATCCGCCAAGTCGATAAGTCGCTGCTGGAACTCGGCCGCTACAAACGCGGCGACCTGGTGGTGATCGTCGCGGGCGCACCTCCGGGAACCGTCGGATCAACCAACCTGATCCACGTGCACCGAATCGGCGAGGAAGACGTCTAGCGGGCAGTTGGGCCGCGCGGTGGTGATGCGCTCGGCGGAGCGGAGGGCTGAGGAGCCGGGCAATTAGGCCGCGCGGTGACGATGCGCTCGGCGGAGCGGA
>NZ_DASPSP010000253.1:0-15940 GCF_035623875.1 Mycobacterium sp.
CGGCAACGATGACCACATGGGTCAGGTCGGGCAGCCGGAACATGTCCTCGACCGTGTCGACGGCCAGCCGGATATCGGCGCCGTTCTTGCCGTAGGCCGCCGCCGGGAACAGCTGCACCAGATCGACGGCGCGGCCCACCAACTGCTCGCGGTAGCCGGTGTTGACCTCGGCCGACCAGTCCGCGTAGGCGCGGGTGAGCACCAACGTGCCGAACGACGACGCGAAGTCGATGATGGCGCCGACGTCGACGGTGGCCCGCGCCAACCGATCCGGATACTTGTCCAGGCCCTTGGCCTTGTCCTTCTGGAACGAGCTGCGCCCGTTGACCTCGTCGTAGCGGGAGATCACGATGTTGTCGAAGTCAAGGTAAACCGCAACGCGGCCCTCGCCGGGATCTGTCATCAGCCCAGTGTTGACTATCGATCGCCGGTGTATCCGAGAATCAGTCGGGCGGCGGCGAACACCTGCCACGCGATGATCGAATAGACGCTGCAGCGCTCCCACACTGCGGGCGGCAGAACGTGAACTGCTGCGGTGTTCAACTAGACAACGAACTCACGAAGCTGTGCTGGCCAAGCGCCGCGAGCCCGACCGATGCGCTGCGGTACCACAGCGGCCAGCCGACCTTCTGCAGGACGGAAGATCCGGCCGGGATGGCGCCAACGAGGAACAGAGTTCCCTGCACGCAGAACGCCGTGTTCATCAGGCAGGCCGATGGGGAGTCGGAGGGGACACCGAGATCACTGATGAAGTTGTGGGCGTAGCGGTAATGATGCCGAAAGTCCGCGGCCGCAATGGCTTCGAGGATCAGGTATGCGACTCCGGCGGAAATCCACGCGGCGGCTCACTGACCGCGTACCAACGTCGTCGATTCATGCTTTGGCTTCAGTGCGTCATTGCCGGCCCGTTTGCCCGTCGCTTGAATCTGTCCAAAATGTATAGTCCTTTGATTATTCGGGACTGCGGGCAACTCGACAGGCCGGTAAGCCGTTCGGAGGCAGCAATGAGCGACCACGAAGTCAAGATGATCATCTTGTCGACCGACGACCTGGATGAGTCGATCCGGTTTTACAGCGAGACGCTGGGCATGTCGTTGAAGTTCCGCGACGGCGCCCACTTCGCCGCCCTTGACGGCGGGCCGATCACTCTTGCGTTGGCGACCGCGGTGGACCATCCCATACCCGGGCAGGTCGTCGTCGGGATCAAGACCGCCGATGTCGACGCCGCGGCCAAGGCCGTCGAGGCCAGTGGCGGCGGCATCGTGAAAGGGCCGTACGACGACGCCCACGAACGCCGCGCCGTCGTCTACGACAACAAGGGCAACGGCGTGGTGTTCTACAAGCCGCTTGCGCGATGAACAACGCGGGCATCGGTGAGAGGGCCACCGAAGCTGTGGACTTTTTCATCGAGGCGGTAGAGCAAATTCCCCCGAAGAGTTGGGATTTGCCATCGAATCTCGAGGGTTGGAGTATCCGCGACCTGGTGGCTCATAGCACGGGAAGTGCAGCGAAGATCGTGACGCTGGTCGAGGGCGGGCAGATTGAGGAAGGGCCCGCTGATCCCGACGACTGGAGAAGCGAAGATCCGGCCGGACAGCTTCGCGAGCTGGCCGTTCGATTGCACGACGCCCTGGGCGACGCCGACCCCGATGCGCTGCGCCAGCCGCTGGCGTTTCCGGTGTGCGGCCTGGCCATCCACGCCTGGGACGTTTATCGGTCCCAGGACCGGCTGGTCGAGCTGCCCGAGGACCTGGTCGCGTTCTGCGAGCAGCTGGCGGAGTCGGTGCCGGAAGAGACGCTGCGCCGACCCGGTGGGTTCGGACCGGCCCAACCGGTACCCAAGGACGCGACGCCGACTGCCCGGCTGATGGCCTATTTCGGGCGCCCGGTTGGCGAGCACGATGCGCCCGGGTCGGGCGTCGGCACGTTAGCCAGCGAGGCGATGGGTTTGCTCATCAAGGCGGTAGAGGAAATTCCCTCGGAGAGTTGGGATTTGCCATCGAATCTCGAGGGCTGGACTATCCAGGACCTGGTGGGTCACGTCACCGGCAGCGCAGCGAAGATCGTCACGCTAGTTGAGGGTGGGGAGGTTTGGCGAAAGCCCTCCCAGCCGGATGACTGGAAATGCGAGGACCCGGCCGCGAAGCTTCGCGAGCTGGCCGCCCGGTTGCAGGACGCCCTGCCCGGCGCGGACCTGGCCGCGCTGCGGCCGTCGCCGCAGGGCGAGGTCCCGCTGAGCCGCGCGCTGAAATTCCCGGTTTCCGACCTGGCGCTGCACAGCTGGGACATCTACCGCTCGCAGGGCCGGCCGGTTGAGTTGCCCGAGAATCTGCTGGCGTTCTGCCGCGAGTTGGTGGAGCCGCTGCCGGAGGACATGCTGCGGCGCCCAGGCGGTTTCGGGCCGGCCCAACCCGTGCCCGAGGACGCGACGCCGACCGCCCGGTTCATGGCCTATCTCGGGCGTTCGGTTTGACTCCGCGGCTAAGAATCCAAATGCGCGCTGCCGTCATTTAATTCGTCGCGGCGGAGGTTCATCGGGGTCATCGGCGGGACATCGCCGCCGGCGACGACTGCGCGGGTGATCGGAGTGAGCGCTTGAAACAGCGCTTCCACCTCGTCATCACTGAGCGCATCGAGCGCCGACAGCGAAAGCGCGTCAGTGGTCGACTCGATGGTGTCCTTGAGCTCCTGGCCGGCGGCGGTAATCGGCCCGTCGTCGTTGAGCAGCCCACGCTCGGCCAGTCGTTGTTCGTGATGACGCCACGCCTCGTCGTCGTAGTCGCGGGTGCGGGCGATGTAGTCGCGCGGCACCCCGGCCGCCGCGGCATGCAACACGTTGCATTCCCGGCCCGAGATCCCAGCGGCGGCAAGTACCGCCACGTGCGCGTCGCCGCGCTGCTCGCGCAATAGCGTCGCGGCATGCCATAACGCGGCCAGCGGATCGTCCGGCCACGGCAGCGCCCGGTTCGCGGCGAACAGCGGCCGCCCGTCGAGCGGCGCCTGGCGCGCCGCCTTACCTGCCAATTCAGCTGCGACACTGATATTTTCGTCCGCAGTGATGCCGTAGCGGTGCAGCGCCGCGACCGCTGACTCCTGCCGGGCCCGCAACGCGGCCTCCGGACCAGCGATCTGCCACGCCGCCGGCAGCGCCTTGGCGACTCGCTCGGGGGCGAAGTTGTAGAAGATGGCGGTCACCACCTCGGGCGGCACCATGCCCAAAGGCGCCGACCGGGCGGCGAAATAGCCCATCCAATAGCCGCGGTAACCCAGCCCGTCCAACGCCGCCCGCGCCTCCGGCGCGAAGTATGTCACGCCGTGCACCGGCTCGAATCGATCGAAGAAGCGTCGGGCCAGCTTTGGTTCTCTACCCACGGTCGCCAGCCTAGTCTGGAGGCGATTCAGCACAGGAGGCCAAGACCCATGGAGATCATCGCCTCTGCTCCGGCCCAGATGGGTCTGCGCGAGATCGCCGACTGGGCAACACGCATGGAGCGCATCGGGTTTGACGTCGTCCACATCGCCGAGACCATCCACGATCCGTTCACCATCGCGGCCATGGCGCTGACCCACACCAAGCACCTGACCGTTCGCACCAGCATGGCGTTGGCGTTTCCGCGCAGCCCGATGATCATGGCGTATGCGGCCTGGGATCTCGCGAAGTATTCCGACGGCCGCTTCCAGTTGGGGATCGCATCCCAGGTGCGGGGCAACATCGTCGGCCGGTTCTCCTCTGCGTGGTCGGAGCCGGTGTCGCGCCTCGGCGACTACATCGAATCGCTGCGCGCGATCTTCCACGCGTTCCAAACCGGTGAGGCACTCAACTACGCAGGCAAGCACTATCGGTTCAATCGGTTACAGCCATACTTCAACCCCGGCCCGATCGACCATCCGATCCCGCAGATCTGGACCGGCGGGGTCAACAGAAAAATGTGTGTCCTGGCCGGCGAGTTGTCCGACGGCTTCGTCTGTCATCCCACCAACTCCCACCCGGATATCCTCACCGCGCGCACCCTTCCCGCGATTGCGGAGGGCGTCGAAATGGCAGGACGTCACCGCACCCCGGCCGTCGTCGCCAACCCGCAACCGATGATGGCCGCGAGCCGTGATGCTCTCGAAGAACAGCGCGAGCCGCGTCGTGCCGAATTGGCTTTCCTCTACAGCACACCCGCCTATCGTCGGCAGCTGGAGGACTTCGGCTTGGCGGAGGTCGGTGAGGCGCTGAGCGAGATGGCACGACGCCGCGAATGGAGCGACCTGGCCAACCACCTCACCGACGAGGTGATGAATCGTGTTGTCCCGCAAGGCACGTATGGGGAAATCCCGGACATCCTCGCGCATTGGTACTCGGGAGTGTGCAGCGGGCTCAGCCTGCCGGTCCCGTCAGACGACCAGAACGACGCTGCGCTCGCCGAACTTGTCCAGCGGTGCAAAACGATTACCACTAGTTAGGGGAAGCTATGACCGCACCCGTGCAACCCGGTTGGTATCCCGATCGCAGCGACGCGCACGGCATCACGGTAGCCACGCTCCAGCCGAAGGATGATCCGTTCTACTCGTACACCGTCCCCCAGTCGCTCGATAGCATCGCGCCGGGAACTGTGCTGCAGACCCGCAGCTTTCGTTACCACACTTTCGGCTTCCCGACGTTGCTCGAGACAACCCAGCTGCTCTACCGGTCAACCAGCCAGACCGGCAAGGCGACCGTCAACGTCACCTCGGTCATTGCACCGCCGATCCAGCTCGATAAGACGAAAGTGATCTCCTACCAGTCCGCCTATGACTCGCTCGACCGCAACGACGAGCCTTCGTATGCGATCTCGGGAGGACTCAGGCTCGGCGGAGTCATCCCCAATGTCGAGGCGGCGGTCTTCGGCCCATTCATCGCCGAGGGGTACACGGTGATCGTTCCCGACACCGAAGGCCAGAGGGCGGACTTCGCTGCGGGCCCGGAGTACGGGATGAACACCCTCGACTCGATCCGCGCCGCGTTTAGCTCGTCGACCATCCCCAGCGATGCGAGGGTCGCGATGCTCGGGTACTCCGGCGGCGCGATTGCCACCGAGTGGGCCGCCGAGCTGGCCCCGGCGTACGCGCCCGACGTCAACGAGCGCATGATCGGCGCGGCGATCGGCGGCGTGCTCGTCGACCCGGCGCACAACCTGAACTACGTCGAAGGCACCGGATTTTGGGCGGGCGTGATGGCGATGGCCCTTGTCGGGATCGCGCGCGCATTCGAGATCGAGACCGAGCTGGCAAAGTATCTGACCTCGAACGGCACGAGGATATTTCACGAGATGCAGACCGCGTCGATCGTCAACGTTCTCGGCCAATACCCCGGTTTGAAGTGGGCGGACTTGGTCAGTCACAAGTACCCGACTCCAGACAAACTGCCGCTCTACGTCCGCTGCGCCAACCAGCTGATCATGGGCACCGGCGGTACGCCAACGATCCCGCTGTTCATCGGCCAGGGCGCCAACGGTGAACTCGAGGGCACACCGGGCGACAAGAAGGGCATCGACGCCGGTGATGGTGTGATGATCGCTGGCGATGTGCGCACGCTCGCCCGTGACTACTGCGCAAAGGGCACCAAGGTCCATTACGAGGAGTACAACGCGCTGAGCCACATCTGGAGCGTCCCGATCTGGTTGGCGAACTCGATCGCCTGGATCAAGCAGCGCTTCGACGGCGTACCAGCGCCAGAAAACTGTTCATCGATCCCCGAAGGCAACCCACTCACGCCGATCCCGACCCCAAAGTCTCATTAGCGCTTCAACATTCGCTTGAGCACCGGCAACACCACTGGAGCCGGCACGAACCGAGAGGATCCCAGCGCCAACCTCACCTGGGGTCCGCCCGGGACCACAGACCCGCGACCATGGTCGGCCGCCTTCAGCGCGTCGGCGACCACCCGCTCGGCGGAAACATGGGTGAATCCGGGCATCCGGCTGACCAGGTAATCGGCGTCGTTGGTGGCCTGGAATTCTGTCGGCACCGGACCAGGGCAGACCGCAGTGACTGTCACACCGGTGCCAGCGACCTCGCCGTTGACCGCCTCGGATAGCCACAGCACATACGCTTTGGCCGCTGCGTAGTTCGCGTTGTACGGCGCCGGCTGAAATCCCGACACCGACGACAGGTTGATGATCGCGCCGCGGCCGCGTTCGACCATGCCGGGCAGGTAGCGCAGCATCAGGTCCGCCACCGCCTCAACGTCGACGCGCAGCATCTGCAGTTCCTTGTCCCGGCCTTCGACGCCGAACTTCGTGTAGATGCCCAGGCCCGCGTTGTTGACCAGGATATCGACCTGTGCGCCCAGCTCATCGATACGCGCGGCCAGCCGGTCGCGATCCGCCGGGACGGCGAGATCGGTACCGATCGCGACGGCGTGCTTGTCGCCGCCCAGTTCGGCGCAGAGGCTTTGCAGCCGGTCCTCCCGGCGGGCGGTGACGACGACGCGGTAGCCGCGGGCTACGAGTTGACGGGCGAATTGCTCGCCGATGCCCGAGGATGCGCCGGTGACCAGCGCGATCGAGCCTGGCGAGGGTGGCGGAAGTGTCATGTAAGACGAGCCTACTCACATGCCGAAATGCGTGCGTTGCACCGCCGCAACGGCATCCGGCGGTCCGCTCACTTGGACGTGTGCCGCAGCTTGGCGGCCAAAGATGTAGAGCAGGAGTTCGCCCGGCGGACCGCATAGTCGAGCCGTCGGTTCGCCTGTTCGAGCCATGACCCGCTCGTTGGTTCCGGCCCACTCAACTTCGAGCCCGCAACCATCAAGCCGCCGACTCAGAAAGTGGCTGCTGCGCCGAACGTTGCGCCACAAGGCGGCATCCATTGCGGGTGTCAGGCTTCGGGGTCCTCGTTTGTTGGCTCTGCGGACGTCCTCGTGATGAACAAAGAACTCGTTGAGGTTGGCAAGAGAGCGGACCCACTCTAAGCGGAAGAGCCCGACAGGTGGGCCGGACCGGATCCGGGCGACCAGCCAGGTGAAGTCCTTGCGCCTAGCCAGTGTGACCCTGCGCTGCTCGGCGAACCGTTGGAATGGACCCGGCAGGACGATGCAGGGCCCGGCAACAAGATCGCGCTCTCGCAACGCGATGTGGGCAGCAAGATCGTGCGTAGTCCAGCCCTCGAGCAGGGTAGGGGCGGAAGGGCCGAGCTCATCGAAGAGATCACAGAGCTCGAGGCGTTCCTGCGTATCTAGCGGAACCATCGACGCTTGGCTGTCGGCGGGCGGCGAGACACGTAGGGCCACTGCCGATTTCGCTCCGGGACGGAGCTGGCCCGAGCCTGCTTCAGCTGTGTCCGCAGATGCTGGCGCAACTCGTGCAGGGTCGGATCGGTCCACCGGTTGCTGGACTCCGTCGGATCGGAGGTGAGGTCATACAGCTCCCACTGGTCGTCCAGCGGGCTCATCCGATACGCCTCTCCGCCAAGCCCGTTGGCCGCCAGCTGTCGGACTCCCGGTTCGGTCCAGGTCGCCGGATCGTCGAATGTGCGCACCAGCTTCCACAGGTGGCCGTCGCCGCCGGCAACGCCGTCGACGCGGACCACCAAACCCTCGAAGTTCGACCCCACATGTGCGGGCACTCGGATACGCAGCGGTGCAGGGGGATTCGTTGCTCGCTTCAATCGCCGGGCCAGACCCGATGCGCCGGTATCACCCTCGAGGATATTGTCGCGGGTCATCAGGTAAACGGCGCGGGCGTCGTCGGCCGGCGCCCCGTCCACCACCGGCATCAGGTCCCGGCCCGGCAGCGGGTGCACCTCGGAGAACGACTCGGCCAGCCTGGCGGCCGCGGCCTCGACGTCGACGCCGGCCGCCGCCAGCAGGGTCGGCACCAGGTCGACATGTGACGTCGGCGCGGTAATCACTCGCGGCGACGTCGCGCGGTCGCCGATGCGGGCGATCACGAACGGCACCCGGGTGGCTTCGTCGTAGAGGTTGAACCACTTCTGGTGCAGCCCACCGTGCGCCCCGAGCAGATCGCCGTGATCAGAGGTGCGCACCAGCACCGCGTTGTCCGATCCGCCTTCGGTCACCGCCCGACGGACCCGGTCGATCGGCCCGTCCACCTCGGCGTGCAGCCGGTAGTAGAGGTCGCGGTAGCGCTGCGCGTTGCGGCCGTAGGTCCGACTGATCGCCGGCGCCGGGCCGTAGCCGGTGTAGTACGCCTCCCGGAACGCGATCTGCGCAGCCGGCTTGGTTGCCAGATCCTCGTCGGCGGTGGGCGCCGCGGGCACGTGCGGCGGGTCCAGCGGCGACGGCTGCATCGGGTTGCGGCGCATCCACGCCGGGAACAGCACGATGTCGTGCGGGTTGACGAAGCTGGCCACCAACAGGAATGGACGCTGGGCGTCCGCTTCGCCGGCACGGCGGCGCACGTAGCGGTCGATGAGCCACGCGACAACGCGATCGGCGATCAGCGGATCGCGACGAACCCCGGCATCGGCCAACCCCGCCCCGTGCGGCTCGGGACCGACCCACCCCGAGAAGCCAAACGGTGCAAGCGGATCAGCGTCGAGATAACGCAGCACCGCGACAGGGTCGACGACACCGTCATCGTCATTGGTCGCCAGCACTCGCCCGTCGGCGTCGCGCAGATCGGCATGCGACATGTGCCATTTACCGTCGTAGTGGGTGTCGTAACCCGCCGCCCGGAACCAATTGCCCAGCGTGGGCACCTCACCTTGGCGCAGCCAGCGCATACGTGAGTCGTACGCCGTCTTGCCGAGACCGTCGGTCTGGGTGACGCCGTGCAGGTCGGGGTAGTGCCCGGTGAAAATGGTTGGGCGGCTGGGCACGCAGGCCAGTGAGCCGGTGTAGTGCCGCGCAAAGCTGACGCCGCGCTCGTCGAACCACTTCCGGCCGTGCAGCGTTCGATCGCGCCAGCGAAGTATCTTGGGTGACTCGTACGGCGGAACCGCACGTTCCTCGTCGGTCATCAAGATGATGATGTCGGGGCGATCAGGCACCAGCCTTCTCCCATCGCTTCGCCAGCCCGGCGAGCATCACCTCGGACCGTCGGACCTGAACGCGACACGCCGCACGTTCGGCGAGGGTTTGCATTCGACCAGAACCGATTTCGACGGTGCTGGTCAGTGTCACCACGGTGGTGCCGTTTTGGGCAGCCCGCAATGTCCAGCGGTTGTTGAACCGGCGCACGCGCTTGGGCAGGCCTTCGACGTCATAGGCAAGTGCCCACGTCGGGTCGAACTCGGTGATCCGCTCGACCAGGGCGTTGCGGCCGATCTGGACTCGCCGGGTGGTGCCGACCTGCTCGCTACTGTGATTGAGGATGCACGAGTGATCGATGTTGTCCGCCCAGGAACTGATCGAGCCGAAGTCCGCGAGAACGTCCCAGACTTCCTTCGGCTCGGCCGCGACGGTGCGGCTGCGGTAGATATCGGCCATCGCCTGAGGCTACGTGGCGAGAACTGCCATTGTGCGGCAATGCGATTAGGCGGGCCTGCGGGTGTCGTTCCTAGCGGCTGACACGATGCGAGCAACCAGCTTGCCGCCACGGATGACGTCAATCGTCTGCCCTGCTGCAACCTTGTCGAAATAACGCCCCGCACGCTGTCGCAGTTCGTCAAGCTCGATGGGCCCACCCGCGTCCGCCGGGATCGGGGAGATCCTCGAATGACTGGCCGACACGATTCGCGCCAGTAACTTGCCGCCACGGACGACATAAATCGTCTCCCCGGCGGCAACCCTATCGAAACACCGCCCGGCGCGCGTTCGCAGTTCGTCTAGCCCGACCCACCCACCCGGGTCCGGTGCCGCGACTTTGACGGATCGCGCCGGGATCGGAGCCACCCTCCAGTCGCGGACCGGCACGATTCGGGCCACCAGCTTGCCGCGACGGACGACATCGATCGTCTCCCCGGCGGCAACCCGCCCAAGATACGTACACGCGTTACTCCGGAGTTGGCCCAGGCCAATCACTTCCGGCATTTCGCTCAGCCGGCCGGCGCCAGCATGTCCTTCCATCCGTCGTCTCCTGTTTTACTCGAATTGTCGACCGCGTACTTCGCACCGTTGGGTCCCGCCAGTTCACCGCTCTGCGGACTGTAGACAGCCGTGGGAGGCCCGCTGGGAACGTAGACGCAGGGATTGGGTTGTTGCCCATTGCATTCCACAGTGCCCGAACCCGGCCGCTGCAGCGGATCGCTGATGGGCGGCGGCGTTTGCCCGCCTGGCGGCAGCCTATCGGCGGGCAGTGGGTTGAGGCCGGTGTTGATCGACGGCGCGGGTATCACGTGGCCGGGATCTACCGGCTGATCGCATCGCGCGCCCGGTGCCGGGCAGTTGCGGATCTGGTTGGGGTCGCCGTACCACGGGTTAGTGCCCAGCGGCTCATATGGTTTGTTGCTGCGGCATTCCTGTGGCGTCGCGGCGCGTTTACCGGGAACATCGACACACGGAAGGTTGCGTGCCCCGCGCACGTCGTTGGCCGCAGCGTCCTGCGGGATCTTGCAATATATTCCGGGCGGCATTGGCTGCAGGCTGGTGTCCGCCGGAGACCGCCACTGAGATGCCGGGAGAAAGCCGGTCAGACACGGCGGGGGCTGGTTGATCGTCAGCGCGGTGTCGAGCGCAGCGTAGCCTGGGAACGGCGCCGTTACCGCCTGGCCTTCCGCGCTGCCCTGCGGATAGGCCACCAGCAGTTGCTCGACGCCCTTGTGGTAGCGCTTGAGCATCTCCAGCACGATCTCGAGATTCGCCAGTGTCTGCGGCAGCGTCTCGCGGACGTCGCTGAACACCGAGTTGACCTGGTCGGCGGTCGGCGCCCCTTGGGTGAGGATGCTTTGCACGTGCTGGTCGTTCTCGGCGGTCTGCGCGGCCAGGATGTTCAGGTTGTGCGACCAGTGCTCGATCGCATTACCCGAGTTGACCTGGCTGTCCAGGATCGGCCCGGAGTTTTGGATGATGTCGTCAACATCGCCGATGTTGGTCTTGAAGTCGCTGGCAATCGCCTGGGTCGCGTCGACTAGCCGTTGCAGCGCGGGTCCCAACCCGCCGACCGCTTGGGCTGTCTCGTCGAGCAGCTGACTGATCTTTTCTTTGGGCAGCACGGCCAGCCCGCGGTTGGCGGCGTCCAGCGCCGGCCCGATCTGAGCAGGCACAGTGCCCTTGGTGATGGTCTGTCCCGGCGAGAAGTACTTGCCCGGGTTGCCTACCGACACCAGGTCCAGATACTGCTCACCGACTGCCGACACCGAATGCACGTTCGCCGACGCGTCGATGGGGATCTTGTAGCGGCCGGCGATACTCATGGTCGCTTGCGCGCCGGTCTCGGTCGGCTCGACGGCGGTGACCTTGCCGATGGTTTCACCGCGATACGTCACGTTGGCCGTTTTGTACAGACCGCCCGACGCGGGCAGGTCCGCCTTCAGCGTGTACTGGCCGATCCCCGCCTGGCTTGGAATCCGCAGGTAGTACCAGCCCAGCGCGATCGCGGTGATCACGCTCAGAATGGTGAACAGGATCAGCTGGCGCCAGATGAAGCGGGTCAGCATTGCCTATCCGCCCTTTCGACCAGTGGCCCGCCCGGGACGTCGTTCGGGTTCGGCGTGTACCGGACGTCGGGGATCATCGTTTCGGGGTCGCGGCCCCACGATTGCTCGAGCGCGCGCAGCGCTCCGGAGAACCCGGTCCCGGTGAGGATCGCGTTGTCGACGGCGCTTAGGGTCAGGTCGAGCGTCAGCGACAGGTTGAAGTAGTCGCCGCGGAACGACTTCGGCACGGCGTCGAGATCGAACGGCCGGACCAGGATCAGCTTGAGTGCTTGGATTAGATACGGTGAGGCACGACCGAGTTCCCGCAACGGGCACTGCAGCGACAGCAGGTCCTGATGGAGGTTGCTCCGCGAGGCGGACAAATATTGGTTGGCAACCTGGCTGAGTTGTCCTGTCGCGTCGACCGCGTTGATGAAAAGGTTCTGTTTGTCGGCGAAATGCTTGATCAGCGGTGGGAATTCGGTGAGAACCCGATCCAGAACGTCCGAGCGGGGACCCACGTACGCCAACAGCCGGTTGGTGGAATCGATGGCTCGGGTGATGTCATCGCGTTGCTCGTCGAGTCGGGCGGTGAAGGTGTCCAGCTTGCCGAGGAAGGCACGGATCTGGTCGGCGCGCCCGTGCACGATGTTGTAGACCTCGTTCTGCAGCACTTCGAGGTTCGGGATGCCGCCTCCGCGCAAGATGATGGCGAGACTGGCCAGCGTCTGCTCGGTGGTGGGATAAGCGGACGAGTTCTTGAGCGGGATGGTGTCGCCGTCCTTCAGCAGCTCCGGGGATGGGTTGGGTGGCGCGGCCAGCTCCACATGCTGAGAACCCAGGAGACTGGTCAGCCCGATCTTGGCGGTGGCGTTTTTGGGTAACTTGACGCTCCTGTCCAGACGTAGCGTCAGCGTGCCAACCCAGTTCTTCAGTTCGATCGCGCGCACCGTGCCGACAAAGACATCGGCCACCCGCACCCGGCTGTTGTCGTTCAGCGCCAGCGTGTCGGGCATCTGCACGTAGATGGTGTAGGAGCCGGGCCCGCTGCCCGGGCCACCGGGCATCGGCACGTTCGCGATTCCGTGCCAGCTCGCGCACGACGTCAGCGCCACGGCAGCCGCCAGTAGAGCCAGTCCCTGCCGGGCCCGGTATCGGACCACGCGCATCACCCCGGTCAGGAGATGTCGGTTCGGCTTGCCGCTAGCGCCCGCAGCGCTCACGCCGCGCCTCACGAGCCCGCTCCAGCTTCAGCGGGCAGCGGCGGTCCAGCGGGTCCCGGCGCCGGCCCCGAGACCGGCGCTGGGGTCGGCGCGACCGGACCCGGGATCACCTCAGGTCCTGGCGGTGGCGGCGGTATCGGCCCCGGGTGGTCCGGCTGGCCGATGTAGGGCAGTGGACCGGGCTCCTCGTTGTACGCATTCGGCGGCCCCGGCGGGGTCTGCAGGTTTGACTGAAGCGGCGCGATGTCCGGCCCACCCATGAGTTCGGCCAGCGATTCCGGGGTCAACAGGCCCGCCGTGATCGGATCCACCTTGACGCCCTGCATGCCGGGCGCGGTGATCCAGCCGGGCTGGGTGTTGCGGTGCGATAACGGGGTATCGGGCACCCAGATCCCGGGGACGGTGGTGTCCTTGTACCCGTTCGGCGGCTGCAGCCGCGGCTCGGAATAAGCGACTTCCTTGGGTAGCGTCTCGGCGGTGCTGAACAGGTTGAGGCCGAACGGGAGGTAGTTGAACTTGATCGCATCGAGAATGGGCGCTAGGTATTGCGCGCAGAGTTCGGCGGATTCTTGATAGCCAAGCCGGCTACCGGCCTGAATCATGCTGCAGAGGAACTGCATCGGGTTCGTGAAGTTCGGGATCGCCGCAATGGACACGACCGCGCCGTGCGACGGATGGTAAATCTGGTTGATGTTCGTCTCCAGCGTCGGGAGGATGTGCAGGACGGTTTCCAAACCATTCCGCGACTCGGGTTGGACCAGCGTGGTGGTGACATTGGCGAGGTTGTCGACGTCGCGCGCGAGCACCTCGCGGTTCTTGTCCAGGAACGGGCGCAGCGTGGAGAGCAGGCCGTCGAACTGCTGTATCGCATTGGCGAGGTCCCGGCCAGACCCGGTTAATTTGTCGGTGAACTGGGCCAGGTTGGTGTTCAACGCGACGAACTGCTGGTCGTCTTTGTGCAGGGCGTTGACGAAAAGCGCCAGGCTGTGCACCACCCCGAAGAAGTCGCCACGGCCCTGGTTCAGCGCGGTCAACGACCGCGACAGGCTGTCAAACGTGGTGTTGATCTGCTTGCCCTTGCCGGCCAGCCCGTCGGCGAACGACTCGATGAGGTCGCCGAAGGGGCCCTTGGGCTGCTCGGGCGTCGGGCCGAGTTTGGAGATGATGTTGGCGACGCTGTCGCGCAGTTCGTCCCACTCCGTCGGCACCTGTGTGCGCTCGATCGGGATCACCGTGTTATCGGCCATCACCGGACCACCTTTGTAGGGCGGCTCCAACTGAATGCTCCGCGACGCCACCAGGGTGGGGTTCACGATCACTGCGGATGCGTTGGCGGGCACCTTGTACTTGTTGGCGTAGTGAAAGGTCACCTTCATCTTGTCGCCGGAGGGCTCGACCTTGTCGACCGAACCCACCCGAACGCCCATGATCTGGACTCTGTCCCCGGAATAGAGCGCGTTCGCCTCTGGGAAGAAAGCGACGACGGTGTTGTTGGTCAATGCTTGGTAGAGCCGCCAGCCGACGAACCCGATGAGAAGGGCGACCACCACCGCGAGCGATCCGATAATCACCTTTGCCCGAGGCAGCTTCCGCCGCAGGCTGCGGATATCAAAGATGCCGCTCAATTCTGGCTACCTCCCTGCGCGCCGCTACCTCCCGCTCCGCCCGGGTTGATGAACGGAGCCGGCAGTTGCTCACCCGGTCCCGGTGGCGCCGCGGGTCCGGGCGGCAGCCCGGGCGCGAACGTCGACGGTGGCGGAACCGGACCGGGCGGTCCCAGCGGCTCGGTGCGTGCCCCCGGCGGCGCATTGGGCGGCAGCGGCACCGGTGTGCCCGGCACGTCCGGAGCCGGCTCGCCTGGCCGCCCGGCGACCGGGATCCCC
This sequence comes from Mycobacterium sp., assembly GCF_035623875.1. Lineage (GTDB taxonomy): Bacteria > Actinomycetota > Actinomycetes > Mycobacteriales > Mycobacteriaceae > Mycobacterium. The sequence continues at coordinate 14,609 of NZ_DASPSP010000253.1, forward strand.
GGCGTCGGGGGCAGGCCGTTCGGGTTCGGCGGCGACGATGCGACGTCGGGCAGCACCGGGTACGGCCCATTGGGTCCGAACGGACCCTGCCCTTGATCGATGCCTGCACACGGCATCGGATTCCACGGCCGCGGCAGCAGCTCCGGCGGCGGCGCATACGAGCAGGGTGAGCCCGGCGCTACCGCGGGACCCGGGTGATCCGGGGTGCCTTCCAGCACCGGTGGTGCGGGCGGCGGCGCGCCGTTGGGGAACCGGGTGCCATTTGGGTCGGGGAACCGGAAGGCCGGCAGGCCGGCGCTGCGCCAGAAGTCCTCCGGGTCGATACCACGCTTCTTGAACGCGGCATCCACCCACGGCTGCAAGATCCAGTACGGCAGCAGATTGGCCAGGACTATCTTGAAGTACGGTCCGGACGCGATGGATTCTCCTAGCGATGCGACGAATTGGCTTGCATACTTCAGGCTTTGAGCCAGGTCGTCCTTGCGTGCCACCAGCACGTCGCTGATGGCGTGCAGCTGCTCCAGCACAGGATTCAGGTTGGGGTTGTCGTTGATGAACCCCTGCACCTGCGCCGAAAAGGCGGAAATGTTGCTCAGCAGCGCGTCGATGGCGCGTCCACGTTCGTTGAACGCGGCCAGCAGCGTCTTGGCGTTGACCAGCAGCCGGTTGATTTGTTCGCTGCGGTCACCGAGCACGCTGGCTACCTTGTTGGCCTGCGCGAGCAGGTGCTTGATCTGTTCGTCGCGTTTACCGATGGTGTCGGAGAATTTGGTCAAACCGTCGAGGGCGGGGCTCAGGTGCGAGTAGGTCTGATCGACGGTCTGCGAAAACACATTCAGCGACTGCTTGACGGTGTCGATGTTCCAGCCGGTGGCGGCCTTGGTGATGTCGAAGTTCGCGTCGTAGAGCTGATAGGGGGTGGTGCTTTGGCCCAGGGGCAACATCCCACCGGGCCGCAACATCTGGGTTCCCCGCGGCTCGATCTCGAGCACCTTCTTACCCAGGATGGTGTCGGTCTTGATCGCGAGCCGGCTTTCGGTGCCGATGGTGTTGCTGCCGATGGAGAACTTGATCACAACGTGGTCGCCGTCGATCTTGAGCCCCTCAACCTTGCCGACCTCCACGCCGGTAATGCGCACCTTGTCGCTCTTGTTGAGTTGACCGGTGTTGGCGAACTGTCCGTAGTAGATGGGACTGGCAAACAGCATCGGGACGCTGGTGAAGCTTTGGCCGACGAGGACGACGAGCACCAGCACGGCGATGCCCATGAGCCCGACGCGACCGCGGTTGAATTCCGTCAGTGTTCTCATTGCGGCGTGCACCTACCCGTGG
>NZ_DASPSP010000287.1:0-5810 GCF_035623875.1 Mycobacterium sp.
TGATGTCGGTGTCCTGGGGAATGTGCGGCGGCTGCGCGTGCGCCACACCCGGACTTACAACGGTCAACCACCCGAGGCCGACGACGGCGGCAACCTGTTTAATCCTGGCGGACACGAACATTCCTAATCTTCCATGCCAGCACTGGTGTCTGGACAAGGGCCTTTTGGCCCGGCGTGATCGCCCAACGTCACCCGTGACGCACCGAGGGACCAGTAGATTCGACCACGGCGACCGCTGGTCCGAATGGGCGAAACCGCTCATCGTCCAGTCGAGTTGGGAGCGCCGCGGCGATCCGCCGACGGGTATTCACCGAGGCCGCATAGGCAAAGGCCGCCGTGATCCCCGCACACTATCCCGGTCGGGGCGGTGCGACGATTCGCGCCACCGCGGACCAATTCGAGGTCGATCACTGGTTGGACATCGAGCGACTCTGAGCATCGCCGAGGCGCGGCCAACGGTTACGGTTGGGCATGGCGCGGTACCGAGTAGCCCAGTGGTCAACCGGCAACATCGGCAAGCGAGCGCTCGGCATCCTGCTGGATCGCGATGACTTCGACGTGGTGGGCGTCCATGCATTCGGTTCGGACAAGGTGGGACGTGACGCGGGTGCGCTGGCCGACCGATCCCCGGTCGGTGTTGCCGCAACCGGGGATGCCGACGCATTGATCGAGCTTCGACCGGATTGTGTGAATTACATGCCTCGCGTCATCGACTACGACCTGGTGGCCAGGATGCTGCGCTCCGGCATCAACGTCGTCACCACGGGAGATTTCCTGACCGGCACCCATCACCCGGCCGAACTCCCGGCGCTCGAGGAGGCGGCGCAACGGGGAGGCGCGACCTTCCTGGGAACGGGATTCGAGCCGGGCTTCATCAACGTGGTCGCCGGCTTCCTCACCGGCGCATGCCGACGGGTTCACAGCGTCAAGCTCGTCGAAACGTTGGACTGCGCTAGCTATCCCGTATGGGAAGTATGGAGGGTGCTCGGATTCGGCAAACCACCCCGTCAGCCAGTGACGCAAATCGACCCGGAGACGCAACGATACGGCCTCGGTTACTTCGAGACGCTGGACATGATCGCCGCCATGCTGGGTGTCCAACTCGACTCCAAGGAGGCATTCGTCGAGCCCGCGGTGCTGACCCGGGATCTGAATCTGGGGTGGGTGGACTTCGCCGCCGCCACCGTCGGGGGCCAGCGCCGCACCTATCGCGGCCATCGCGGCGGCCGCCCGGTGGTCGAGCTCGCCATCTGCTGGACCATGAGCAACGACGCGCTCGACCCGCAATGGAGCGACCCCGAGGGTTTCAGCGTGGTGATCGAAGGTGAACCACGCGTCGACGCGACGATCCGGTTCGGCGAACCCGGACAGGACGTGATGACCGTGTTGATGGACAGCACCGCCGTGGCGGCGGTCAACGCCATACCGTTCGTCTGCGACGCGCAACCGGGCGTCATCACGCCGATTGATCTGCCCCTCACCGGATCCCAGGGCGCTTTGGACTAGGTGGCTGACGCGTGGCGGGCAGCCTCTTGAACGAGCTGCAGCGCGAGGTGAGGCCGAGCTTGGTGTAGAAGTGGGTGAGGTGGGTTGCACGGTGCGCGGTGAGACGACGCGCTCGGCGGGCGTGTCGGCACCCTTCCATTGCGCAACCTTAAACTCCGCAACGCGTCGATCCGTCTCCAGGTCGATCGGACAAGCCGGATCGTTTCCGGGGCCTAGCGATGGTCGGTTGATGACGACTTCGCCGGGGCACAGGATGTGCGGCAGGACAAGCGTGATCGTGGACGCGTGGATTACGTCATTGAGACGACCAACCCCGGCACGAACGGCGAGCGCAGCATCAAGCAACTCACGGCTGAATCCGTGTCGCGTGGTTACTTCCTCGAACGTAAAACTGGACGAACCGACTAGTGCCGACTCGCAGCGGCGAGGCGCCCGGTGAGACCCTCGGCGTCAAGAAAGTTCGCGAGCACGACGAACGCCCCGACCAGCATGTCTGAACCCGCTGCGGAGTCTTGTCGCGACGGCCCAGTCACCAGGCGAACCTACATGCACCGCCGCCGATCCGTTGGCCTGGGTCAGGCGAACTGCCGTCGGTGGGGCGCTAGCACACTGATGAAAATCGGCTCAACGGCGCGTGCCGGGCACCTGGCAGCTCCTGGCGGTGGATCGCCACGGCGCGCGGGCGGGATCGGCCGAGGCAGAACTGGCGTCAATGCCGACCCCCGGCCGTCGGACCGCGATGCGCCGCTCCGACCGCGCCGTCGAGGTGATCGCCAGGCGGACACCATGGATCGTGCGCGGGATGGCCCGCCTCGCCCCGGCCAACGCTCGCAGACGAGCAGAGATGCGTTGAGCCGCAACGCGGTTTACGCCTCACCACACGCGAAATAGCGAGCGTTGCAACGTAAAAGCCGGGTGCCAGACACAAGCTACGCGACGGCGGAGAGACGCCATTCGCCGGGAACGCCCTTGAGACTCGAGAGCGCCGCGAAGTTCGAACTCGAGTCCTGACCCGATGACGCTTGAGGTGCAGGTTGAGGAGACGCTTGAAGGTTTTGAGACAACCTTTGCGACAACACGACGTGGGCATTTCGGTGTACCTGTGAACCGCCCCGGTGAGTTCGGAGAACTTCTGATTTGAGCACACAGCCGGCGGCTGGCCTCCGGCGTTGAGCGTAATAGGCGGCCTCCAGCGCGGCCGGTTGGGCGTCAGGCAGTTCGCGCTCGAACTCCGAGTCCAGATCGTCCTTGTCCGAGGTCACCACCAGTTCGTGGCCACCCTCCTCGAAGAACTTCCGTAACCCGAGCGCCCCCAGGGGTTATGAGGCTGCGAGTGCCTCGAGTGCTTTTGCCGAATCACTGCCCGGCTCGGGGTAGTAAATGAATACCTGAGTGTCGGAGTCGGGGACGCTGAGCCTCGTGCGGCGAAGATAGAGATCACCCGCTACGGGATGTCGCATGTGGAGGATGCCGGTGCGGTATCCAACATCAGCGCGCGCCCAGAGTTCGCGGAACCGGTCGCTGGCTGCCGAGAGCTCGTCGATCAAGGCGCGTAAGCGCGGATCGCCCAGATCGCCGGCCGCGGATTCCCGTAGTCCACGTACGGCGACCTCAGTTGCCTCGTCCCAATCGACGAAGAAATCGCGAGCAGCCGGCGCCAACAGGCGCCACCTCAAGAAGTTCTCGCCGGGGGCGAACCCCGGTGACAACGCGCGGGCAATCGCATTGGCGGCCAACACATCCTGGTATCGGTTGGTGATGATCGCCGGAAGCGAGATCTGGTCGATCAGCTGATCCAGACCGTCAGACGCCGTCTCTGCAACAGGTCGAGGGCTATGCGTCGCCCGCAAGCCCGCAAGCCGATGAAGATGTTCTGTGGCTTTGACGTCCAGTCGCAGCGCCCGGGCGAGCGCATCGAGCACCTGTAGGGACGGGTGCTGGTCACGGCCTTGCTCGAGTCGCAGGTAGTAGTCGACGCTAATCCCGGCGAGCATCGCCAATTCCTCGCGGCGCAATCCCGGGACGCGCCTGCGAGGTCCGGAACCCAACCCGACATCTTCGGGGCGGATTTGTTCGCGGCGTGCGCGCAGGAAGTCACCCAGCGCGCTGGCCGTTGGCGACATTGCCCGATCTTAAGGCTGTCCCTCGCAATACCAGGATCAATAGGGCTTGCCCGCCGAGGTCCAAGCAGGAATTCGCATTGGCGGCGATGCGCTTCCCGTGGACGAAGGATCAATTCCATCGAGCAAGGAGGACACGATGTCCACGATTCATTTCCACCGGTCGACAGTGTCTACCCCGCAGCAGTTCATCGCCGGGCTCACTGACTTCGGACCGGGCCGTTCGGAGCTGTTTCCGAATAGCGCGGACGGCGACCTCAGGGTGCACCACAAGGGCGCGCGTGACGCCGATGTCACCGAAGGCTCAGGTGGCATCTGGGAACGCCTGCACTACGACTGGTCCGATCCCAACCACGTCACGCTGACGACCACCGACTCGAACACATGGGGAGGCGCGTCGGGCTATGTCTACACGCTCAGCCTGCGTCCCGACGGCACCACGAATGTGGACGTTGTCATTGTCCGCGAGGGCAAAAATTTCAGGGGGCGCGTCCTGGCGGCCGTACTCGGAACGATCGGCAAGGGCGTGTTAAGGAAGGCGTTCGTTCACAGCGTCAAGGCCATCGAGACGCGCAGCGACGCCGAAATTCGGCGATAACTGCTGTCAAAATTAACCAGCCTAGCGAGAGGAATTGATATGCGCGCCATCCAGATTGAACGGTTCGGCGACCCCGCACAGGTGCTCCGCGTCGTCGACATCGAGGAGCCGCCGCCACCGGGCCCGCACGAGGTGCTGGTGAGCGTCGAGTTCTCGCCGTTGAACAAACACGACCTACTGGTTGTCAGCGGCGTGCTGGCGCGACCACCCCTGCCCCACATACCCGGCGCAGAGGGGGTTGCCCGTGTGCTTGCCACTGGCGCCGAGGTCGATGGACTTCAGGTCGGCGATCTGGTCGTGCTACCCCTGTATGCCGGTGCGTGGCGTGAGCGGCTCGTCGTGCCCGCCGACGGCCTGTTCGCACTCCCCGCCGGCGACATCGAGCAGTACTCGATGCTGGGCAGCAACCCCCCGACAGCAGGGTTGATGCTCAGTGAATACACCTCCCTGCAGCGCGGTGACTGGGTGGTTCAGAACGCTGCGAACTCCGGTGTGGGGCGGTCATTGATCGCGCTAGCCAAACTTCGTGGACTGAAGACGATCAACCTGGCTCGTGACGACGCAACGTTCGCCGAGCTCACAGCAGCCGGGGCCGACGTGGTCCACGCCGATGACCCCGATGCGGTCGACGATGTTCGAGCAGTGATCGGCGACGCGCGAGTGGCGCTGGCAGTGGACTGCGTCGGTGGTCCAATGGTGGCGCGGCTGGTCGAATTGCTGTCCGACGGTGGATCGTTGGTCAGTTATTCCTGGGCCAGTGGCGAACCCATGTGGGTCGACACCCTGGCACTGGTCGGCAAGCACCTCACGGTCCACGGATTCTTTGTCGGCGACTTCGACTACCGCGACAAGGTGGTGCCTGTCATTCATGAGGCGGCGCCGCTAGTAGCCGACGGCGCCCTCCTGGTCCCGGTGGCGGGCGTGTACCCCCTCGAGCATATCCAGGACGCGGTGTCGCATCAGCTCCGTGGCGGCAAGATCCTGCTGAAAGTGGCGGGGCGATGAACGCGCGCACAGCGGGCGGCTGAAGATTCGCCACTTTCGTGAGACAAACGTGAGACAAAGTTGTTCGCCACGAGCTGAGAACTGGCCCGCCACGTGCGAAACCACCGCTTGTATGACGCCATCGATAAGTGGGCCTTATGCGCTCTGTCGGCCAGCCCCGGCGCCCGCACGTTCTATGACCAACGTGAACCGCCCCGGTGAGTTCTGATTTGAGGACTCAGCCGGCGGCTGGCCTCCGGCGTTGAGCGTAATAGGCCGCCTCCCGCGCGGCCGGTGGGATGTCACCGCAGTACTCGTAGAGGCGGCGGTGGTTGAACCAGTGGACCCATTCGGCGGTGGCCAGTTCGACTTCTTCGATGGTGCGCCAGGGCTTGCGGGGTTTGATCAGTTCGGTCTTGTACAGGCCGTTGATCGTCTCGGCCAGAGCGTTGTCGTAGGAGCTACCGACTGCCCCAACCGAGGGTTGGATTCCCGCTTCGGCGAGGCGTTCGGTGAACCGGATCGAGGTGTACTGCGATCCTCTATCTGTATGGTGGACAACATCTTTCAAGTCAAGCACGCCCTCTCGTTGACGAGTCCAG
>NZ_DASPSP010000296.1:0-4769 GCF_035623875.1 Mycobacterium sp.
CCCGCACCAACCATTCCAGATCGACGCGCGAGTGAGCGAGGGCGCCCACTGCGCTGTCGCGGGTTTGCTTCAAAAGTTCCCGGAACGTCTGCCGTGGCTGTGGCCGCATACGCATCACCACGGTATTGCCGTAGTACCCGATCGCATTCTCGGTACCGGCGCCGCGATTCAGCACCGGGGCCGCAACAAGGAAATCGGATGCGTGGGTGTAGCGGTGCACGAGAGCGGCGAATGCGGCCATCAACACCATGTACGGGGTCGCTCCGGTCTCCCTGGCAAGCGCCGCCACACGGTCAACGGTGCCTGCCGACAGCCGGGTCACGGCACGCTGCGCGCGCCAGGTGCTCGGCACCACCGAACCGTTCGGGCCTGGAAGCTCCAGCGGTTCAGGCAGATCCGTGATCAGCGAGCGCCAGTAGGCCAGGTCCTCATCAAGATTGTGGGCATCGGTCGCTATGGCCACCGACGCCGGCCCGGTAGCGGTGCTGTCCGGATCGGTGTAGGCGTGAGTCAGATCGGTGAAGAACGGCGCCCAGGACCCGTCATCCCAGGCGATGTGGTGCGCGCTGAGCAGCAGCATTAGCTCGTCCGGGCCCAGCCGCACCGCCGTGACCCGCAGTGGCGAATCCTCGGTCAAATCGAACGGCTGCCGAAACTGCCTCTGCCCCAGCACTTCCAGCCTCAGCCGACGGGCCTGCTCGCCCAGACCCGACAGGTCGTGCTCCGCCCAGCCGGGCCGCAAATCGTCGCGGGTCACCGGATAAGGATCGCCGTCGCGGTCGGTCTGATAGACGGTCCGCAATATCGGGTGCCGCAACGCGACGGCCCCCACGGCCTGCTGCAGCCGTGTGACATCGACGCTGCCGATGAGCTGATAGGACACGCAGATGTTGAGTAGCGCGCTGTCGGGATCGACTGACTGCACGAACCACATCCGGCGCTGACCATCCGACATTTCCGGACGTTGTTGCTCTGCGGCGTCTACGGCCGGTCGGGCCAGGCCACGCTCAGCGATCCTGAGCCGCAACAACTCCAGGCGCTGTTCGTCGAGCGTGTCGGGGTCGGTGATGTCAGTCACGCGTAGCGTCCAACCTTTCTGGCGTTTGCGGTACTGCTGACCCGCTGGCCGAACCGGGGCGCAACACGTCGATCAGTTCGCTGACGGTGATGCCGCCAAGCATCTGCGCCACCGGAGCCGAGTGCCCCACAGTCCGACGCAGTCGTCTGCGCAGGTCGAGCGCCAACAGCGAATCCAACCCGAGATCGATCAGCGACGCGGTCGGGTCGACCGACACCGCATCGCCCAGGTGCAGCGTCGCAGCCAGCTCGTCGCGCACGACGTCGGCGAGCGGTTTCGCACTGAAGTGGTTGTCAGGCGGAGCCGCATCGCCCTTCGACGGCGCGCTGAACGGCGTTGGCGTTCCTTGGCTCTGGAAAAACACTCGGAGTCGGTCGAAGTCCGCCGCGAAGATCAGCGGATCTTCGGCGTATCGGCCCAGACTGGCGTTCAACGCCGCCTCTGCTTCCATCGCGACCAGACCGGAGCGCAGGGTGCGGGTGATCTCCCCGGCCTCGATGACTCCCGCGTCCTGCCACAATCCCCATCGAATCGCCGTGCAGTCCAGTCCCTTGGCACGCAACTGGGCGGCCAACACATCGAGCAGCCGGTTGGACGCCGCGTAAGCGGCGTGACCGTGCCCACCCCACACCCCGAACACTGACGAGCAGGCCAGGATTCGGCATTCGGCCCGTAACGGCCAAACATCGGCCATCAACGCCAACCCCGCTACCTTTGCGGCGCACACCGCCGCCACGTCCGCGCCGGTGAGCTCAGAGTGCCGACGAGTCATGGCGACTCCCGCGGTATGGACGAGCAATGACGCGCCGGAGCCGGCATATTCGGTGGCGACGGCCGACAATGCACCCCGATCGGTGATGTCGCAAGCCGGGGCGTGCACCTCGGCGCTGTGTCCTTCGGCCAGCTGACCCAGCACCACGGGATCTACGCCGTCGCGGCTCAACAGGATCACCTGCCGTGCCCCGTGTTCGACGCACTGCCGCGCGTAGCGCAGACCAATGGCGCCGCTGCCGCCGGTGATCACGACGTTCTCCACCGCGGCTATACCTAGCGGTCGCGTACCCGTGGGATTACGGCACTCGCGGAAGCTCCGGACATAGCGTCGAGCGTTGCCACGCAACGCCGTTACCCTGGCATCGCCGAGCAGCACGTCGACGACGGCGGCCGCAGTCGAGCCGTCGACATCTCGCGACGACAGGTCCAGGCTGCCGAAAGTCTGGTCCGGGTATTCAAAGCCGGCGCTGCGGTGCATCGCGGCCAGCGCCGCCTGCGCGGGCCGGACATCGGCGTCATCGGCTCGAACCCGTTCGCCGCCGGCGGTAAGCAACCAGACAACTCGGCATCGTGGACCGATGATCGCGCTATAGTCACACAGCCCCACGTCGGGCCGACCGGCGATCTGTTCGGCAGCAACCGTCACGTCGAGCGGATTGAGTGCGGGGGCGATCACCGCGACGATTTCCGCCTCATTCGCCGGTACCACATCGCAGCCACCATGTGCCACAACGGCATCGGCCAGTCGCTGCGCCAGCGTCCCCGCGACGTCGCCGGCGATGGCGATGCCGCAACGCGTCGCGCTCGCCGTGGTCGGCAACGCCGCTGGCTGCCAATCCTCGACGGCGACGGTGAGGGCAGTAGCCGGGTCACGCGCATTGTCGGTGGAAGATTGCGGTGCAGCCCACAGGTGCACCGCCCGCATCGGTGCATTCGGGAACCCGCGAAGCACCGGTCGGCCATTCGCGGGGATCGTTTCGGCCCAGCGGTAGCCGGGATCGGCGGTGGCGACGGTGGCGATGCTCGCCGACAGCACGTCGGTGACGGACTCGTCGCGGTGCCCCGACCCGACGATTACTGCCGAGTCCTCGTCGACCAGTTCGGCAAGCGGATATAGCAACGACGGGTGTGCGGACAACTCGACGAATGCGTCGGCTCCGGCCTTCTGGGCGGCTACTACTGCCTCGTCGAATCGTACTGTGCTACAGAGACTTTCGTACCAGTACTCGGCGAAATCGATGTCACTGCCTATCTCGGCGGCCAAAGCCGAGCCGACGAATTTCACCGGTCCGTCCCGGAATGCCGACCTGGGTAGCAGCTCAGCGAAGTCGGTGCGTAGCGGTCTGAGCGCGCTGCTGTGGCCCGGGTAGTCGACGGACAGTTGGTGGGCGAACGTACCTCGTTGCCGGGCCAGCCGAGTCGCGGCGACCACTGAGTCGTGATCACCGGACACCACCGTGGACGACGGCCCGTTGACTGCCGAAACTTCCAGCCAGCCCGATGCTTCGCCGATCACCCACTCCGCCTCATCGACGCCGACGCCGAGCACCGCCATGGCGTATCGACCCGTCAACCGGTCGACGACCGCGGCGCGCGCGCCGACCAAAGCGACTGCATCGGACAGCCCGATCGTCCCCGCCACATACGCGGCTGCGACCTCGCCAAGGCTGTGTCCGATGGTGATGTCGGGAAGCATTCCGTGAAATCGCCACTGTCCGGCCAAACTGACTGCGTGGATGAACTGCGCTCCCTGGATCTGGGTACGTGACCAGTTCTGCTCCCGCTCTCCGGTCAGGTAGGGCAACGGTGACGGCAGCCCGGCGTCGACGAACGCGTGGGCGCATCGGTCGGCCTCCGCACGGTACGCCGGCAGTCGCTGGTAGGCCTCTGCGCCCAACGATGGCCACTGGTTGCCCTGACCGGGGAACACGAACGCGATATGCAGGCCAGCGCTTTTCGAGGACCGGGCCACCAGCGGGTGCTCGTCGCCGCGGGCCAGCGCGGACAGGCCGGCCACGAGTTCAGCGCGGTCCGCAGCCCGCGCGATTGCACGGTGCCGCCGCACCCGCCGGAGGCGCAGCAGGGTAGATGCCACCGCGGGAGTCGGATCGTTGTCCTCGCCGGCCCGGTCGAGATAGTCCAGGATCGCCCGGGCGTCCTGACCGATCAGCGTTTCGTCATGCGCCGAGAGCAACACCGGCACGCGGCCGTCGGGCAGCGGGCGCGCCAGCATTACGCGACCTCGGGAAGGGAGACGATCACGTGCACATTGGTACCGGCAATGCCGAATGCCGAGGTGGCCGCGATCCGTTGTCCGCCGACCGCGGGCCACGGTGTCAAGGTCTGCGCAAGACGCAAACCCTGGCTTTCCCAGTCGATCTCACGACTCGCTTCGGCCGCGTGCAAGGTGGGCGGAACGGCACCGTGCTCGGCGGCCACCAGAACCTTAGCCAGTCCCAGTGCGCCGCTGGCAGCCAAAGCGTGACCGACGTTGGATTTCACCGAACCCAACAGAGCCCCGCAACCGGGTTCGGTGTCGCCGTAGGTTTGTGCCAGCGATTGCAGTTCGGTGCGGTCGCCGAGCCTCGTGCCGGTGCCGTGTCCCTCGACCATCCCGACCTCGTCAGGCCGGATCCCGGCCTGGGCAATGGCACGCTGGAACAGACGAATTTGCGCGTCGCCGCTAGGGGCGCTGAGCCCGGCGCTGCGCCCGTCCTGGTTGACTGCGCTGGCCCGGACCTCTGCCACGATTTGCCGGCCGGCGAGCAGCGCCGACGATTTGCGCTGCAGCACAAACATTGCGGCCCCTTCGGCCCAGACCGTTCCGCTGGCCTGCGCACTGTAAGGGCGGCAGTGTCCATCGTCGGAGAGCGCATGTTGTTTGGAGAATTCGACGAAGAACCCGGGCGAGCCCAGC
>NZ_DASPSP010000288.1:0-7648 GCF_035623875.1 Mycobacterium sp.
CCAGCCGGCCCTATGGATGCCCCCCAACAAGGCGTTCTGGTGTCAGTACGCCATGCAGTACATTGCCGTGTCGCGTGGTTACGCACTTCCCGTCGACCAGGCTTCGGCGGACGTATTGCGTCAGGCCACCGCCACCTGCCCAGTCGGGTAACGCGGCGGTCGCATTCCATCGGCAGGGTGCTACAGTATAAACTTGCTGAACGCTTATCAAGCAAATTAGGAGGCAAGCGTGCGCACCGCCGCCCACCCGCGCCTGTACGACCCGTTAACGCACGATCCGGTCCTCAACGGCATCGAGTGCGCCCAATGCGGCCACGTCTACTTTCCGCCGGTGGGCATCGGATGCGAGATCTGCGGGGCACCCGCTGATCAGCTGCAGCCCAAAGCGTTGGTCGCGGCAGGCATCGTGCATGCCCTCGCCGAGGTGCATCTGAGCCCAGGCAAGACCGAGACGCCCTTCACGGTCGCCGAAATCGTGCTCGATGACGGGCCATTGATCCGTGCCATGGTCCACCCGGACGTTACGGACGGACTGAAGATCGGCGATCGAGTATCCGCGCGGTGGAGCGTCATCGGCAACGACGACCAGGGCGCTGACGTCGTCGAGCCTGCGTTCGTGCGCGACCCCGAGGTGCGACCGTGAGCGGGCTGGGAAACCACGATTTGTGGGTCATCGGCGTCGGGCTGCATCCCTACCAGAAGCCCAGCGACACTCCCTACCCCCAGTTGGGAGTCATCGCCGTCAGAGAAGCCCTAGCCGACGCGGGGTTGGACTGGAGCCAGGTCCAGACCGCCTACACCGGCACGGCGACGACGTCGATGGCGCTGTCCCGGCTCATGTATCGACACCTTGGAGCCACCGGCATCCCGATGCTTCAGGTTGAGAACGCCTCCGCGTCCGGATCAACGGCGTTCCGCCAGGCGTGCATCGACGTCGCCGCAGGAATCCACGATGTGGCGATCGCGGTTGGCGTCGACAAGCCGCTGAACCTGACCTCCCCGCAACGCGCCGCCGGACTCGACGACCTGGTGGGTAATCGGGTGTCGCCCGTTACGCACTTCGCCCTGCTCGCCTCGCGCTACATGCACGCCACCGGCACCTCCGCTGAGCAGATCGCGGCCGTGGCGGTCAAGAACAGCCGAAACGCGGCGTTGAATCCTTACGCGCAGCGTCCGAAGGCGCGATCGTTGGAGGAGGTGCTGGCACCGCCAAAGATCAGTGGCATGTTCACCCGGCTGCAGTGCTGCCCGATCGGGGAGGGCGCGGCAGCGGCGATCGTCGTCTCCGAGAGCGCACTCAACTCGCTTGGCCTCAACCGGGACCGCGCGGTGCGAGTGCGGTCATCGGTTCTGCGCTCCGAAACATACTACGGCACAGAGAATTTCGACGCTGCCCTTACCGCCGAAACCACGGCCATAGCGCTCGAAGAGGCTGGCGTCACCGCTAGCGACGTCGATGTGGTGGAGCTGCATGATGCATTCACCGTGGAGGAACTGCTCTACGTCGAAGCGATGGGGCTATGTGAACCGGGCCAGGCCGCGGCGGCGCTGGCCGCTGGTGAATTCGACATCGGCGGCCGCGTTGCGGTCAACACCTCGGGTGGGCTGCTGTCGATGGGCCACCCCATCGGCCCGACCGGTGTCGGTCAGATCGCCGAACTGACGACTCAACTGCGCGGGGAAGCGGGTCCGCGACAACACCCCGACGCCCGCGTCGGGCTTGCGCACATGGTCGGGGTAGGCGCCGTCTGCGCGGTCCACGTACTGTCTCGCGACTGACCCGCCTACGTTGATGAGATGAACCTGAGTTAGGTGCTCACTTTGTGGTGCGAGCGCGTCGAGTAGCGGGCGCGAAGCTGCGCCGCACGAAGGCTTGGCAGGTCTTCTTGGCGGCCGACAGATCGAAGGCGTCGGGGTCGACGAGATACTGCGCGCTGACACCACGCAGCAGCCCGACCACTGCGACGGCACCCCCGCTCGGGTCGACGTCGGCAGCTACGGTTTTCGTGTCTTGGCCGGACCGGAGGACGGCCTCCACCGCGAATCGGAACCGCGCATCGTCGGTGGCGTATACCGGACGCAGCGTCGCCTCCGAAGGTATCGCGGCACCCCACATGACGAAGAACGCGCGCGCCGCTTCGCCGCCGTGCTTGAGCGCCGAGAAGTAGTTCTCGGTGAGTGTCACCAACACGTCGATGGCGTCGCCGTGGACCTCGTCGAAATTGGCGACGAAGTCGGTCTGGACGCGGCGCGCGAGACGCTCGATCAGCGCCGCCTTCGTCCCGAAGTGGTGGTTGACCAGGCCTCGGCTGTATCCGGCGGCCTGGCCGACGTCAGCCAATGAGGTCTGGTCGACACCATGTCGGGCGAAGAGTTCCGCTGCGGCATCCATCAGCGCCTTCTCGGCTTGAGAACTGCGCTCCTGCTGGGTGCGGCGGACGGGACTTGCCGGCGTGCCGGCTTTGTCCGCCGATGCGGCTTGGTTACCCGTACGCGGGCTCATCGGGACAACCTAACATTCGATAGTTGCTGAGTGCTCGGCAAGCTGAGTCCTCAATGCGCCTAGCTCATCCCGCCCCGGGCGCCGCCGTTGACCGGAATGAGTTGCCCGGTAACATAGTTCGACAGTGGTGAACACAGCCAGAAGATGGCATCGGCGGCTTCGCTGATCGTCCCCGTCCGCCCAAGCACGATGCCAGGCATCGGTTTGGCAGCGTAGATCTCGGCTTCGGTCGGTGGATTGTCGGGGTCGACGCTCACTCCCAGCCGCAGAGCCTGCTTGGCGGGCATTCCCACCTGGATGGTCCGGCCGCCGGTGTGGATCACTTCCCGCTCGGATTGGGGTAGCCCGAAACGGGTTTGGATGATGCCGAACGCGACGGCGTTGACGTTGACTTGCATCGCTCCCCATTCTTGGGCCAGCGAGCGCATCAACCCCAGCATCCCCGCCTTCGCGGCCGCGTAGTTGGCGGCGCCATCGAGACCCCAGACGCCGGCCATGGAGGACACCATGACGGTCTTGCGATGGCGCAGCACGCCATTGCCGGCGTCGGAGTTGGCCGCGGCCCGGAAGACCGGCGCGCAGGCCCGCGCGAGCCGGAACGGCACCACCAGATGGATGTCGAGCATGGCCTGGAACTGCTCGTCAGTCATCGCGTGTACCCGGCTGTCCCAGGCGTAGCCCGCGTTGTTCACAACGATGTCCAAGCCGTGATAGTGGGCAGTGGCGTGGGCGACCAACTCGTCGCACGCGTCCGGAGCCGCCAGGTCGGCGACGAACGCCGAGGCGGTGTCCTCGCCGAATGCCTGGTTGAGTTCAGTGACCGCTTCGTGGGTTTTGGCCTGGTCGACATCGGCGACGACTATCTTGGCGCCGTTGGCCGCCAACAAGGTTGAGGTTGCGCCGCCGATTCCCCGTGAGCCTCCGGTGACGACAGCGACCTGGCCCTCGAGCAGGCTGCTACGCAAGGTCGGTTGGATCAGCATGTTCAGCGTCCTGTCCAGACAGGAGGGCGTTTTTCAGCGAAGGCGCGCAGGCCTTCCTGCAGGTCCTCCGACGCCATGACAGGTGCGATGTACCTGGCTTGGTTGTGCCACGCGTCGGCGTCGGTCCAGTCTTGGGCGTGCATCGCGATCTGCTTGCTGGCCTGGACCGCCAATGGACCGGCGGCGATCACCTCGGCGGCGAGTTCCAGCGCGCCCGCCAACGCGTGCCCCGGTTCGGTGATCTTGTTGACCAGTCCTAGTTCGGCGAACCGCGTTGCCGGCCAGGCCTTTCCCGTCAGGATCAGTTCCATCGCAAGGTGGTACGGGATGCGCTTGGGGAGGCGGAAACATCCGCCGCCCATGGCCACCAGAGATCGCGCGGCCTCGGGCAGGCCCATGGTGGCGGTACTCGACGACACAATAAGGTCACACGACAGGCACAGCTCAAGCCCGCCGGCCAGCGCGTGACCCTCCACGGCGGCGATGATGGGCTTGATCGGCGGCTTGGCCATGATGCCGAACCCGCCGCGGCGCTTTCCAACGGCCATGTCCCCGCTTGCGGCTGCGATGAGATCCTGACCGGCCGAGAACACGATGTCGGAGCCGGTGAGCACCGCACAGCGCAGCACTGGGTCGGATTCGTATTCATCGATGACGGCCTCCAATGCCCTGGCGGCCGCGCCGTCAAAAGCGTTGCGCCGCTTCGGTCGGTTCACGGTGATGATGAAGATGTGTTCGTCGACGACCTCGGTGAGAATGACGTCGCCGCCTTCGGCGACGCCGGTGGTCGAATCATTGGCTGACACTGAAACCTCCATTGACCGGGTAGGTCTGGCCGGTGATCCAACTGGCCGCTTCGGAGGCCAGGAAGCTGATGATGGCTGCCGCGTCGGTTGGTTCGCCGACGCGCCGGATGGTGTATTGCGAGAGCACGCGTTTGACCATGTCCTCATTGGCGAGAACCTTCGTCATCGCCGGAGTCCGGGTAATGCCGATGGCCACGCTGTTAGAGGTGATGCCAAAGCGGCCGAGACTGCGTGCCAGTGCGCGCATGAACCCGGCCGCGCCGGCCTTTGCCGCCGAGTAGGCTTCCAGGCCGGCTTCTCCGACGCGGCCGGCGTCGCTGATGACGGTGATGAGCCGGCCCCGGTTCATGCCGATCATGCCGGGCACCACCGCTCGGCAACACGACATCACGGCCGACAGGTTCACGGCCATGAACTGTTCCCACGCCGTCGGGTCGGACTCCCAGAACGCCGCGACCGGTGGTGGGCCGGTGCCGGCATTGCCGGCGTTATTGACCAGGATCGAAACATCGCCCAGCTGATTGGAGACGTCGGCGGCCATCGCGATGACGTCATCGAAGGCGGTGACGTCGGCTGCCACCCCGATGGCCGCGCCACCGGCAGCGGTGATCTCATCGGCGATCACCCGAGCGCGATCGGCGTAGTAGTCGTTGACGGCGACGGCCGCGCCCTGCGCAGCGAGAAACCGCGCGATCGTGGCCCCCACGCCTTGCCCGGCTCCGGTCACCAGCGCCACCTGGCCGGTCAGATCGAGTAGTTCGGTGAGCGAGGACGGTGTGCGGTTCGCTTCAGACATGACGTTGTTGTCCTTGCCAATAGGGTTTGCGGAGTTGATGTTTGAGGACCTTGCCCATCGGGTTGCGGGGGAACTCGTCGGCGAACACGAACTCCCGTGGCTTCTTGTACTTGGCTAAGTGATCATCGAGGTAAGACAACAACTGCTCCTCACTCGGCGGAGAACTGGGCTCGCCGATGATGAACGCCAAAGGTTTCTCGCCGAAGTCGTCGTCGGGGATTCCTATCACGGCGGCATCGATGACGCCTGGATGCGACACCAGCGCCTTCTCGATCTCGGCGGGATATATGTTGACCCCACCGGCGACGATCATGTCCTTGATGCGGTCGGTGATGAACAGGAACCCGTCCTCGTCGAGGTGACCCACGTCGCCGGTGCGGTAGAAACCGTCCTTGACGACGTCCTCGCCAAGGGCCTTCCCGCCCAGGTAGTTACGCAGCACGACAGGGGTGTTGACCGCGATCTCGCCGGTTTCGCCGGCGTCCAGCCGATGCCAATCCTCGCCGACGATCGCGACCTCGACTCCGTCATAGGGTCGGCCACTGGTCCCAGGCTTGGTGAGTTGATGTTCCGGGGAGGTATAAGTGATCATGCCCGCCTCACTGGCGCCGTAACTTTCCCAAAGCACGTTGTCTCCGAACCGGTCGATGATCCACTGCTTCAACGATTGCGGAACCGGGGCGGCGCCCAAACCCACCGCCTTGAGCGAAGACAAGTCATAGCGCCCGAGTACGGACTCGGGAAGCTTCTGGATGCGCAGCAGCATCGTCGGCACCGCGGTCCACGACTGCACCTTGTGCGTTTCGATCAGACGCAGCGCTTCTTCTGGCTCGTAGGGATCGAGCGTCACGACGGTGCCGCCGCGGGCACAGGTCGCGGCGGCGATATGTGGTCCGGCGCCGTGGTGAATGGGCATTGTCAATAGCGTGGTCGGGTTGTCGGGATAGGGCGGGATGCTGGCCACCGACCTGATATACCGCGCCAGCCGATCCAGGTCGCGCACCGTTGTCGGGTCGACTGGTGGCACGCCGCGCGGCCGGCCGGTGGTGCCGGAGGTGTAGAGCACCAATGACGGGTGAGTGGCTCCGAAGCGTGGTGTGTCGACGCGCGTGGTCAGCAAGTCCTCGTACCGCAAGCTCGAGTTTGCTTCGGGTTGGCCTACGGTGATCAGCAACCCGACGTCGTGCCGGGACCATCCCCTAGCATCACAATCGTTGCACGCCAACCCTTTTGCACCGCTATCCCGCAGGATGTAGACCGCTTCGTCTGGGGTGAGGCGCCAGTTGACGGCCACCTGCGCCACCCCGAGTTTCTGTAAGGCGCGCTGAATGACGAACCACTCCAATGACAGTCGAAACCGCATGCCGATGCGGTCTCCACTAACCAAGCCGCGCCGGGCTAATCCCTCGGCGACCCGGTCGGCGGCATCGTTCCACTGTTGGTACGTCAGCGCGGTATCGCCATGGATTACCGCAGGCGCATCCGGCCGCTGGGCGGCCCAAAACTCCGGCGATCCGTTATCGGGCTGAGCCATCACGCTGCAAATGTACAATAGTTGCTATACACTTAGCAAGTAACTTGCCCAAATCGGACCGCTCCAAGCGGATCCTGACGATCGATGGTGCCAATGGGGTTGACACTCCCGTTAGGGGAGGGTCCAGCCTTGCCCGCGAACATGGCATCGTCGTGGCCAAGCAGATCCTTATCTACCCCATGCTCGACGATCGCACCGTCACTGCACCGGACGATCCCGCAGCGACGCCGGTGACGTGGACTTACGATGACAATTTCACCGCGTGGCACGCCGCACTGGGCGCACAGGCCGCGGCGACCGGTGTATCACCGCTGGCTGCCCCGGCACGGTTGACCGACCATGCCAAGCTGGCGGCGGCGTATCTGGAAGTGGGAGACGTCGACATCCTGTGTGCCGAGACCGTCACCTACGCCAGCGCGCTGGCAGCTGCCGCGGTACCGATCGAGCTGCACGTTCATCGCGGCGCGCCACACGGATGGGATCGATTGGCCCCTCAGGCCGAGCTCACCAAACGCACACTGACCCAACGACTCCACGCCATCGCCGCTCTCTAACCACGGGCGCGGCCGCAACACGTGGCACCACGCCGTCGAGACCCGGATGCACCTTGCCTCCCGGAAGACGCTGTCCACCTGCATGATCGGCGGTTCTGCAGTGTTGTGAGGCCAAGATCCGAAGGGCCGTCAAGCCACGGCCCCCTGCCCGGTCGGGCAGCCGGATTTCGGGCTGATGCCGGGCCCCTCCTCATCGCGCTACGCGCTCTGCATCGTCGCCCTGGTCGATCGGGTAACGCCTTAAATTCCGGTGTAGGTCAGCGGATCCTCGCGCACCCGGGTGCCGTCATTGAGCCCGTTGAGCGCGTCCATGTGCTCGGCGGCCAACTCGAAATCGAAGACGTCGATGTTGTTGGCGATGCGCTCTGGCTTGGCCGACCGCGGAATCACCACATTGCCCAGCTGCAGACTCCACCGGATCAGCACCTGCGCGGGGGTGCGGCTGTATTCGGCAGCGACGGACGTCACGGTC
>NZ_DASPSP010000303.1:0-4093 GCF_035623875.1 Mycobacterium sp.
GCGACCGCGTACGACTCCGGCACGCCGAGTAAATCCCGCACCTGCGGCTCCGCCGCCACCGCATTCGTGGTGAGGGTGCCCCCATAACCCTCGTTGCGCGCGGCCAGCAAGATGTTCCACACCAGCGGGTATACCGATGCACCGCTGATCACGCCGATCCGGTCGAGGTCTTGATCGATCGCCGCGACTACCTCGAGATCGACGCAGACCACAAGCACGACCGCGGCATTGAGTAGCGGCGCGGTGAAATGGAGCGGCACTTCGGTCGCCGCTATTTCCGCTGCCGTCACCTTCGGCCGGTGCAGCGGGTTCCACGGACTCTCACCGTTTCCCAGCTGGGCGAGATACCGTCGGGCGCCCGGAATCGACAACTCGGCCAACGCCTCACGGGTGGCCCGATCACGCAGCACGATCACATGGGCGCCCTGGCGGTTGCCGCCGCTGGGCGCGAACCGCGCGTTGTCGAGGATGCGCTCGAGCACGTCGTCGGGGAATGGATCGTCGGTGAACTCGCGTACTGCGGCCGTGGTGCGCATGACGTCATAAAGCTCCATGAGCCCATCCTGCCGCCGCTAGGTTGTGGTTTGCGGTTTGGGTAGCACCTCGCGCCCGATATTGCGGGCCGTAGCCGCTGCCGGGAAACCGGCATAGCCGGCCATGTGGTAGACCACCTCTTCGATCTCCTCGATGGTCAACCCGTTGCGTAGGGCAATTGGAAAATGGAATTTCAATTCCTCGGTGGCCCGCAGCGCGATAAGCGCGCCCAGCGTGACAAGGCTGCGGGAACGGCGGTCCAACCCGGGACGGGTCCACAAGCTGCCGAAGACGTGGTCGAAGGTCAATTCAGCGAGTTCGTCAGCGAAGCCGCCGTCGCGCAAGCTCGTCACGTCGTCCGGGAGCAGCCCGGGCATCAGTTCCTTGAAAACGTTGAGGCCATCAGTGCGGGCTTCGGTCATCGGTCTTGGCCTTTCGGTGCGGAGGGTTCGCGGGAGATCTGGTAATCGAGGTAGGCATCCCAGTTGTCGACGCGCCTACGTAGCTCATCGACAACTTGGGGGTGGGTGGGCACGAAAAAGCGGTTGTGCAGAATCGCTTCGGCCACGAGCTCGCCGATGGGTGCGGGGTCGAGCAATTCGAATTGATCACCGGGAGTGCGTATGGCCGCGCCGGCGCCGAATTTCGGCACAGACGAGGCGATATTAGTGAGCACTGGTCCGGGGCATAGCAGCGTGACGCCGATGTTTCTGGGACGCAGATAAAGTGCCAGACCTTCGCTGATCTGGACGATCGCGGCCTTGGTCGCCGCATAGGGCAGCCGGTCGTAGGAATAGGTAAACAGTCCGGCGAATGACGCGGTGTTGACCACGTGTCCGCTGCCTTGCTCGAGTAGCAACGGCAAGAACACGGTGTTGCTGCGCACGACCGACATCAGGTTGATGTTCAGGATGCGCTGCCATTCCGCGACCGGAATGTCTTGCGGCAGGCCGTTTGTCAGCACGCCGACGTTGTTGACCACGACGTCGACACGGCCAAACCGTTGTAGCGCCGTATTGCGGACATCGTCGAAGGCATCAGGTTCAGAGACGTCGGCGGTGCAGGTCACCGCGACGGCACCCTGGGCCGCGAGGTCCGTCGCCAACGTGGTGATGCCGGCGGTGTCGATGTCGACGGCGACGACGTGGGTGCCGCGTCCGGCAAGGGAGTGGGCGATCGCACTGCCGATGCCGCTGGCCGCTCCGGTAACGACGGCGATCTTGTCCTCAAGGGTTCTCATCGGGGGAGCGCCAACGGGTTGGTGGTTTGCCATGGCGTCGGGATTAGTACTTCGACGCCGGCGCGTTCGGCTAGTGGGATTAGTCGGTTCATAGTGGCGTTGAAGTCATCGACCAGATAAGGCAGGGGGCGGAACGGGTGATCGAGAGTCCGGAAGAAGTCGTCCCAATTCGGTGAGTAGCACAGAGCTCGTCCCGAGGAAGTGTGCACGCAGCCCCATGGCAGCCGGCTTCGCCGGCCGCTCCAGGAACTTGCGGTAAGCGTCTAGCCGTGGATGAGCGAACGGCAGGTGGCGGCCTGGCTTAAGGTGCTGAAGCATCGAGCCGCACATATGAGATCCCGTCCATTCGGTGTCTGTCGGCCGGTGGCCATTGTCGAACGACTAGCCTCGCTGTGCCGGTAAGTTGTCGTTTTCTGTGCGATCGGCAAGTGTGGTCGACAATTGGTTGTCGGGCGCGCACGAAGGGTCGGGGCCATGGCCAGCTTGGTATCGGTCAATGTCGGCCTGCCGAAGAATGTGGCGTGGAACGGTCGCACGGTCTACACCGGTGTCTGGAAGCAGCCGGTGGTGGGGCCGCGCGTGGTCCGCCGGCTCAACGTGGACGGTGACGGCCAAGGCGACTTGGGCGGGCACGGTGGAGAACACCGCGCGGTGCTGGTCTATCAGCTTGACTCCTATCGGTATTGGTCACGCGAACTGCATCGCGACGACCTGCGCCCCGGCCATTTTGGCGAGAACTTCACGGTCGACGGTTTGCCCGACGACGAGGTTTGTATCGGAGATCGATACCGGATCGGGCAGGCCGTCTTCGAAGTCACTCAACCGCGGGTCACCTGCTACCGGGTGGGCCTCCGGCTGGGGGAGCCGCAGATGGCCGCCCTACTGGTATCCCACCACCGCCCCGGGTTCTATTTCCGGGTCATCACCGAAGGCCAGATTGAAGCCGGGCAAGAGATCGTCAAAGTCAACTCAGGACTTGAGCAGGTCACCGTCGCCGAAATCGACGCGCTGCTTTACCTTCCCGGCCATCCTCGCGACGCGCTGGAACGTGCCCTTCGTATCCCCGCATTGAGCGCCGGGTGGAAGGGATCTTTGCAGAACCTGCTCACCCAGGCCGACACCGCATCGACATCGGCGAGCAACACCGGCCTGACAGCGGCCGCCAGTAGCCCCCCGCCGGCTTGGGCCGGGTTCCGCCCCCTGAAAGTAACGGCAACCCACGACGAAAGCCGGACCGTTCGCTCGATCACCTTGGCCGATCCGGACGGTACGCCGCTGCCGCCTTGGCGGCCCGGCCAATCGATCGCCGTGCGCCTTTCCCGTGGGGACACCCACGAGACTTTGACCAGGAACTACTCGCTGTCCAACTGGGCCGGAGCCGGGAATTACCGGATCAGCGTCAAACGCGAAACACACGGCGCAGCAAGCAGTTACATTCACTCGCACGTGAAGGTCCGCGACATCCTCGAGATTGCGGCACCTCGAGGCGCGTTCTTCCTCACCGATGCCGAGTCGCCGGTCATCCTGATGTCCGCGGGTGTTGGAGTCACACCGGTGCTGTCCATGCTGCATACGCTGGCGGCGACCGAGTCACCCCGGCAGGTCTGGTGGCTGCACGCAGCGCGGAACGAGTCGCAACACCCCTTCGTCGTAGAAAGCCACGAACTGCTCAACCAGATCAGCGACAGCCACATTCGCGTCTTCTACAGTCAACCGGAACGAGCCGAGCAGCTCCCGGTCAACGCCGCGCAGGGCCGCCTGTCCACAGCAGTGATCGCCCAACTCGGGCTTCCCCGCACCAGCGACGTATATCTATGCGGGCCCACAAGCTTCATGGACGACATCAGTGCGGGACTCGTGGAGCTGGGCTTTGAGCCCGCGCAGATTCACACCGAAACATTCGGCGCCACAGCCGCACTCACGCCCGGCATCGCCGCGGCCGCGGTCCCGCCGCATCTACCGATCGGCCCGCCGGGTCCGGGCCCCCAGGTGCAGTTCGCCCGCAGCGGCATCACAGCACCATGGGGTCCGCCTGCCACCAGCCTGCTCGAATTCGCCGAAGAATGTGACGTCCCGGCGCGGTGGTCATGTCGCACCGGCGTATGCCATAACTGCGAGACGGCACTTATCTCGGGAACCGTCGACTACACCCTCGAACCGTTGGAACCGCCAGCGCCAGGCAACATCCTGCTGTGCTGCACACAGCCCGCCGAACCCGTCGTCGTCGACCTGTAACGCCATACGCCGGACAACCTAGGCTGGAACAATGAACGCTCAACCAGTTGTCGTAATCACTGGCGCCTCCCAGGGCATCGGCGC
>NZ_DASPSP010000306.1:0-14424 GCF_035623875.1 Mycobacterium sp.
CGCGCCCGGATAGCTATTCTCCCACCAGGTTCCACCAGGGCCGCTGTTCTTCTCGACGATGGTGAACGGAATGTTGGCCTGCTTCAAGCGAATCCCGGCCAGAATTCCTGACTCGCCGCATCCGATAACGACAACGGGGAAATCCGCCGCACGGTCAGGGTCCAATGCCGCCGGACGGCGCGGATCAGCGCCGTCGAGGTCCATTTCTTCGACGAGCAGCGCGAGATAGCCTTCGGGTACGGTCTCGCAAACCGCCCAGTCCATCATTTCCTTGACGACCTCGGAAGGCAGCGGTGCCGGCTCGGGGCAGCCGCGGTCGCGGTAGTCGGTGATCACTGGTAGCGCTTCTGCCCTAGCGCGGGCTTTGTCGTCCTCGCACATGAATCCCTGGACCTCGTTGAGAAAGATCCCGGCTGGTTTGAAGTCCCGAACGAAACGCGGATCGCCGGTGATGTGCACCAGCGACAGCAGCAGGGTCGGGATGCTGACTTGCTCGAGCGCTGCGGCAATGTCGGCGGTGGATGTGGTGAAAGGCTGGCCGGCGTAGCGGCTGCGCGTCAAGGCAGATCCTTTCGTAATCCCCAATTACGATACGCCCGGTTTCGTAATTGACCTAAAACGATACGCGGGGCGTCGTACCGGATCAAGGGTCGATCCGGAGCGATCAGCGCGTAACCGTGCCAAGGTAAACGCCGTGGCAGACCCCTCCCTCCCGGCGCGGCTGAAAGGCTGGCTGACCGCGGCGTGGCGATTCGTCCGCAGCGCGCCGCTGACATACCTCTGGCTGACTGTGCTGCTGATTACCACGATCGTTCAGCACAGCCTGAGCCGGCGGGAATTACGCGCCGTGCTGATCCACGGCTCGACCAACATCCACCACTTGGCGACCGATCCGCTGGAAGTGCTGTTCGCCAGCCTGTTCTGGATCGATGGCCGCTACTGGGCGCCGTACCTGGTCCTGTTCACCTTGTTTCTTGCCCCGGCGGAGCGGTGGCTCGGTCAACGTCGTTGGCTTACAGTCGGATTGACTGCGCACATCGGTGCCACCTATATCAGCGAGGGCTTGCTGTATCTGGCGATCCAGCATCACCTGGCGCCGGAACATCTGGTCCACGCCCGTGATATCGGGGTCAGCTACTTCATGGTCGGGGTAATCGCCGTGCTCGCCTATCACGTCGCGCCGCCGTGGCGATGGGGTTACCTCGCCGTCTTGATCGCCGTCTTCACCGTCCCGCTGTTCATTCATCTGACCTTCACGGCGATCGGGCACTTCTCGGCGATCTTCATCGGCCTGTTGTTCTATCCGATGGCCCGGGGCCGGCGCGCTGCGTCTAGATCCGGATAGCGGTCACGTAGCCGAGGCCGGTGAGCAGGAACAACCGAACGTCCTTACGCGTGTATCGCGCTGCCTTGATATTTAGCTCATCTAATCGACTATACCCGCGTTCGCGGACCCGTAATCTGGGCGAATGCGGCACTATTACTCGGCTGAGGCGATCCGCGAGGCCGAAGCGCCGCTGCTGGCCAGCCTGCCCGACGGCGCTCTGATGAGGCGCGCGGCCTACGGATTGGCCGCCGCGATCATCGTCGAGTTGACCGCCCGCACCGGCGGGGTTGCCGGTCGCCGGGTCTGCGCGGTCGTCGGCTCCGGCGACAACGGCGGTGACGCGCTGTGGGCGGCGACCTTCCTGCGCCGCCGCGGCGCGGGCGCCGAGGCGATACTGCTCGCACCGGAACATACCCACCAGAAGGCGTTGGCGGCATTCCGGAAAGCCGGTGGCCGGATTCTCGAAAAGGTTTCAGCGGAAACGGATCTCATCATCGACGGCGTCGTCGGTATTTCCGGGTCGGGGCCGCTGCGGCCGCACGCGGCCGAAGTCTTCGAAGCGGTCGATGTCAAGGCGATCCCGGTCGTCGCCGTTGACATCCCCAGCGGCATCGACGCGGCGACGGGCGCGATCACCGGCCCCGCCGTACACGCCGCGCTGACCGTCACCTTCGGCGGGCTCAAACCGGTACATGCGCTGGCCGACTGTGGCCGCGTCCGCCTTATCGACATTGGTCTGGATCTACCCGAGACCGATGTCGTGGGCTTCGATGCCGCCGACGTGGCCGCGCGCTGGCCGGTGCCCGGCCCGCACGACGACAAGTACACCCAGGGTGTGACGGGGGTGATGGCCGGCTCGTCGACGTATCCGGGCGCAGCGGTGTTGTGCACCGGCGCCGCCGTCGCAGCCCATTCCGGCATGGTCCGCTATGCCGGCAGCGCGCACAGCGAAGTGCTCGCGCGTTGGCCTGAGGTGATCGCGTCGCCCACCCCGGCAGCCGCCGGGCAGGTGCAGGCCTGGGCGGTCGGGCCGGGCCTGGGCACCGACGATATCGGGGCCGCCGCGCTGTGGTTCGCGCTCGACACCGACCTGCCGGTGATTGTCGACGCCGACGCGCTGACCATCCTGGCAGCCCACCCCGACATGCTCGGCTCGCGCCGCGCGGCGACCGTGCTCACGCCGCACGCCGGCGAGTTCGCCCGACTGGCCGGCGGCCCGCCCGGCGACGACCGCATCGGCGCCACCCGCAAGCTCGCCGACGCGCTCGGGGTCACCGTACTGCTGAAGGGCAACGTCACCGTCATCGCCGAACCCGGCGGGCGGGTGTTCCTCAACCCGGCCGGGCAGTCCTGGGCGGCGACCGCCGGGTCCGGCGACGTGCTGTCCGGCATGATCGGCGCCCTGCTGGCCGCGGGGCTGCCGGCAGCCGAAGCCGCAGCCGCCGCGGCCTTCGTGCACGCGCGGGCGGCTGCGCTGTCGGCCGCCGACCCAGGGCCGGGCGACGCGCCCACGTCGGCGTCGCG
Source organism: Mycobacterium sp. (assembly GCF_035623875.1). Taxonomy (GTDB): domain Bacteria; phylum Actinomycetota; class Actinomycetes; order Mycobacteriales; family Mycobacteriaceae; genus Mycobacterium. Next base: position 2,852 of record NZ_DASPSP010000306.1, read on the forward strand.
GATCGTCCCGCACATCCGAGCCGCCCTGGCCGACCTCTAGCCAGCTGCTAGCCGCACCACCAAAGCCGAAAGGATTGCCGTGTCCAACAGCCACCCATCCATGCCTGCGCACTCGATCGCCCCCGCCTACACCGGCCGGATGTTCACCGCGCCCGTGCCCGCACTGCGGCTGCCGGAGGAATCGATGGATCCCGATGCCGCGTACCGCTTCATCCACGACGAGCTGATGCTCGACGGCAGTTCGCGGCTGAACCTGGCCACCTTCGTCACCACCTGGATGGATCCCCAGGCCGGCCGGCTGATGGCCGAGACGTTCGACAAGAACATGATCGACAAGGACGAATACCCGGCTACCGCGGCCATCGAGCAGCGTTGCGTGTGCATGGTGGCCGACCTGTTCCATGCCGATCATCTGCGCGACGACGATCCGTCCAGCGCCTGTGGCGTGTCGACGATCGGGTCCAGCGAGGCGGTCATGCTCGGAGGGCTGGCGCTCAAATGGCGATGGCGCGAGAAGCTCGGGAAAGACTGGAAGGGCCGCACACCCAACCTGGTGCTGGGCTCCAACGTCCAGGTGGTCTGGGAGAAATTCTGTCGCTACTTCGACGTCGAGCCCCGCTACCTGCCGATGGAGGAAGGTCGCTACGTCATCACTCCCGAGCAGGTCGTCGACGCCGTCGACGAGAACACCATCGGTGTGGTGGGGATCTTGGGCACTACCTACACCGGTGAACTCGAGCCGATCGCCGAGATCTGCGCGGCGCTGGACAAACTCGCCGCCGGCGGGGGCGTCGACGTTCCAGTGCACGTGGACGCCGCCAGCGGCGGCTTCGTGGTGCCGTTTTTGCACCCAGAACTCAAATGGGATTTCCGGCTGCCCCGGGTGGTGTCGATCAACGTCAGCGGCCACAAGTACGGGCTGACCTACCCTGGCATCGGGTTCGTGGTGTGGCGCAGCGATAAGTACCTGCCCGAGGATCTGGTCTTCCGGGTCAACTACCTGGGTGGCGACATGCCCACGTTCACCCTGAACTTCTCCCGTCCGGGCAACCAGGTGGTCGGCCAGTACTACAACTTCCTTCGGTTGGGCCGCGAGGGCTATACGCAGGTCATGCGGACGTTGTCGCAGACCGCCCGCTGGTTGGCGGAGCAACTGCGGGTCGGGGAGCACTGTCAGCTGATTTCGGACGGGTCTGCGATCCCCGTCGTCGCCTTCCGGCTGGCCGGCGGCCTGGGCTACACCGAGTTCGACGTCTCGCACGAGCTGCGGGGCTTCGGGTGGCAGGTGCCCGCCTACACCATGCCCGACAATGCCACCGATGTCTCCGTGCTGCGCATCGTGGTGCGGGAGGGACTTTCGCTTGACCTGGCCCGGGCGTTGCACGACGACGCCCGCACCGCCCTGGCCAGCCTGGACAAGCTCAAGCCCAGCGGTCACTACAAAGCCGAGCACTTCGCGCACTAGCCGGTGGCCGCCTGCAGCCCGCGGCGCCTTGTCACACCCGCCACACCGGCCACTGCCGGCAACCATGTGTCTGTCGCCACAGCGATTGCTGTGACCCATGCGGCAGAAGTGACAAGCGATGTGGTCTTGGCGCAGTTCGCACTGACGGTTCTGGGAGAATGGCTGCAGCGAACTGACTACAGCTAAGTAGGAGCACGACTTCGTTGGCCGTTACGCCGATATCCCTGGCGCCGGGCGTCCTCGCTGAGGCCGTGGTCGACCTGGGTGCTGTTGGGCACAACGTGCGGGTGCTGCGCGAGCACGCCGGCGGTGCGCAGGTGATGGCTGTCGTCAAGGCCGACGGCTATGGTCACGGCGCCACCCAGGTCGCCCGAACCGCGTTGGCCGCCGGTGCGGCCGAACTCGGTGTTGCCACCGTCGACGAGGCGCTGGCGCTACGCGCCGACGGCATCACCGCGCCGGTGCTGGCCTGGCTGCATCCGCCCGGGATCGACTTCGGGCCCGCGCTGCTGGCCGACGTGCAGATCGCGGTGTCCTCAGTGCGTCAGCTCGAGAAGCTGTTGGACGCGGCCCGTCGCACCGGTTGCACGGCCACCGTGACCGTCAAAGTGGATACCGGACTGAACCGCAACGGCGTCGCACTGGGGAACTATCCGGCCATGCTGACCGCATTGCGCCAAGCTGCCGCCGAGGATGCCGTTCGGCTGCGGGGGCTGATGTCGCACATGGTTTACGCCGACGAGCCGGATAACCCGATCAATAATGTTCAGGCTCAACGATTTACCGAGATAGTAGCGCAGACACGCAACCAGGGAGTGCACTTCGAGGTGGCGCACCTGTCGAATTCGTCGTCCACGATGTCACGTCCCGACCTGGCCTTTGACATGGTCCGGCCGGGTATTGCGGTGTACGGTCTGAGCCCCGTGCCCAGCCTCGGCGACATGGGTCTGATACCGGCGATGACAGTAAAATGCGCTGTTGCACTGGTGAAGTCGGTTCGAGCCGGCGAGGGCGTGTCGTATGGGCACACCTGGATCGCCGAGCGTGACACCACCGTCGCGCTGATGCCGATCGGCTATGCGGACGGCGTCTTCCGGGCGCTGGGCGGTCGGCTGGATGTGCTGATCAACGGCAGGCGGCGTCCCGGCGTCGGGCGGATCTGCATGGACCAGTTTGTGGTCGACCTTGGTCCGGGACACGTCGACGTCGCCGAAGGCGACGAGGCGATCCTGTTCGGACCGGGTGCGCGGGGTGAGCCGACCGCGCAGGAGTGGGCCGATCTGCTGGGCACCATCCACTATGAAGTGGTGACCAGTCCACGGGGACGTATCACCCGCACCTACCGCGAGGCCGGAAGCCGTTGAGCGGTGCGAATAATGACGGCTCCCATGCCGACCGGGTGGGGCTGGCGCGGTGGCTGGCAGGTGCCGCGGGCCTAGGTGCGTTGGGCACCATCGCCGGGGTCACCGCCGCCCGTTCGATGACGCGGCGTGCGGCAATGGAAGACCCGTATGCCAACGAGAATTTCGAGACGCTCGACGGCGACCGCAGCTATGTGGTGACAACGCCCGACGGAGTGCCGCTGGCGGTGCGCGAGGTCGGGCCCGCCGACGCGCCACTGACCGTGGTGTTCGCGCACGGATTCTGCCTTCGTATGGGCGCCTATCACTTTCAGCGCATGCGGCTGTCCGACGAGTGGGGTCCGCAGGTCCGAATGATCTTCTACGACCAACGCGGCCACGGCCGATCCGGCGACGCGCTGCCGGAAACCTACACGGTGACACAGCTGGGCAAAGACTTGGAGACGGTGCTGCAGGTGATCGCGCCGCGCGGCCCGATCGTGGTGGTCGGCCATTCGATGGGCGGGATGACGGTGTTGTCGCACGCCCGGCAGTACCCCCACCACTACGGCAACCGCATTGTCGGAGCCGCCTTGATTTCGTCTGCGGCCGAAGGGGTGGCCCAGTCACCGCTCGGCGAGATTCTCAATAACCCGGCGCTAGAAGCTGCTCGGTTCGCCGCGCGGTCGGCGCCAAAGCTTGTTCATCGCGGCCGCAATGCGACCCGCTCGCTGATCGGGCCGATACTGCGTGCAGCGTCCTACGCCGACGTGAATGTCAGCCCGAGCATCGTGGCGTTCTCCGAGAAGATGATGCTTGGCACCCCGATCCCGACCATGATGGAGTTCCTGCGCGCGTTAGAAGTACACGACGAAACGGCGGGACTGGCTGCGCTGGCGACGATTCCGACACTCGTTGCCTGCGGCGACCACGACTTGGTCACCCCCGCCGACTGCTCGAAGAAAATGGTCCACGCGCTGCCGGACTCCGAGTTGGTCATCGTGGCCAGGTCGGGTCATTTGGTGTTGCTGTCCAAGCCGGGTCCGATCAACGACGGGTTGGTGCGGCTGGTCAAGCGGGCTGCCCCGAGCAGATTCGCAGCGCTGAGTCAGCGATGGCGCGATCGGATCCGGCGCCGTGGCTGACGGTAAGTCCGGCATGGCGACGCTGCCGCGTGTCGAAGACACCGTCGCGCTCGGGTCACGTCTCGGTGGCCAGCTGCGCGCCGGCGACGTCGTCGTGCTCTCCGGTCCGCTCGGTGCAGGAAAAACTGTGCTGGCCAAGGGGATTGCCGCGGCGATGGATGTCGACGGGCCCATCACCTCGCCGACGTTCGTGCTGGCGCGGGTGCATCCGGCACGACGGACCGGCGCCCCGGCGATGATCCATGTCGACGTCTACCGATTGCTGGAGCACACCGGCGCCGATCTGCTCGACGAGCTCGAATCGTTGGATCTCGACACCGAACTCGACGATGCCGTGGTCGTGGTGGAGTGGGGCGAAGGCCTTGCCGAACGGCTGTCCGATCGGCACCTGGACGTCCGCCTCGAGCGCCTCAGCAACTCTGACGCGCGGACCGCGACCTGGCAGTGGAGCTGCTCGTGAGCCGCCTGGTGTTGGCCATCGACACCGCAACTCCCGCCGTGACCGCGGGCGTCGTGGCCGATGGCTCAGATGGGCAGGTTCTGGCTCAGCGGGTCACCGTCGACGCCCGCGCACACGCCGAACGGATCACCCCGAATGTGTTGGCCGCCTTGGCCGATGCAGGGGTGCGGATGGCCGACCTGGGCGCCGTGGTGGTGGGGTGCGGCCCGGGTCCGTTCACCGGACTGCGGGTTGGTATGGCGACCGCCGCGGCCTACGGGCACGCACTTGGCGTTCCGGTGCACGGGGTCTGCAGCCTCGATGCCATCGGCGGGCAGACCACTGGAGAGACGCTGGTGGTCACCGACGCCCGGCGGCGCGAGGTGTACTGGGCTCGCTATCGCGACGGCGTCCGAATCGACGGTCCGGCGGTCAACGCACCGGCCGATGTCGACCCGGGTGCTGCGCGGGCGGTTGCCGGCTCGCCCGAGCATGCTGCGCTGTTCGGGCTGCCGCTCTGCGAACCGTCGTACCCGACAGCGGTCGGCCTCATAGCCGCGGTGACGGAATGGTCCGACAACCCGGCGCCGCTGGTGCCGTTGTATCTACGTCGGCCGGACGCCAAGACGCTCGCCGAGCGGGAAGCTGCGTCGCAATGACGGCCTGCAGCGAGCCCGTCACGGTCGGCGCGTTGACGGAGGCCGACGCCGAACGCTGCGCGCAGCTGGAGGCCGTGCTGTTTCCCGGTGACGACCCGTGGCCGACGGCAGCGTTCGTCCGCGAGCTTGCCGCCGAGCACAATCACTACGTGGCCGCCCGCACCGCCGATGCACTGATCGGCTACGGCGGCATCTCGCGGTTGGGCCGCACGCCGCCGTTCGAATATGAGGTGCACACCATCGGTGTCGACCCGGCTTACCAAGGCCGCGGCGTCGGCCGCCGGCTGCTGGACGAAATGCTGGACTTCGCTGCGGGCGCCGTCGTCCACCTGGAGGTCCGCACCGACAACGCACCGGCGATCGCGCTGTACCGCAGTGTGGGCTTCACCCGAGTCGGCCTGCGCCGGCGGTATTACCGGGTCAGCGGCGCCGACGCCTACACCATGCGCCGGGAGGCGCTGTCATGACCGTAGTCTTGGCCATCGAAACCTCGTGCGACGAAACGGGAGTCGGCATCGCCCGGCTCGATGCTGACGGCACCGTGACGTTGTTGGCCGACGAGGTGGCGTCCAGCGTTGACGAGCACGTCCGGTTCGGCGGCGTGGTCCCGGAGATCGCTTCGCGGGCACACCTGGAGGCGCTCGGTCCGGCCATGCGCCGCGCGCTGGCAAGCGCGAGTGTGCAAAAACCGGACATCGTCGCGGCCACCATCGGGCCGGGGCTGGCGGGCGCGCTGCTGGTGGGAGTGGCTGCGGCCAAAGCTTATTCGGCCGCCTGGGGGGTGCCGTTCTACGCGGTGAATCACCTGGGCGGCCACTTGGCCGCCGACGTCTACCAGCACGGGCCGCTGCCGGAGAGCGTGGCCTTGCTGGTGTCCGGTGGGCATACCCATCTTTTGCATGTGCGTTCGCTCGGCGAGCCGATCGTCGAACTGGGCAGTACCGTCGACGACGCCGCGGGGGAGGCCTACGACAAGGTGGCTCGCCTGCTGGGGTTGGGCTATCCAGGTGGCAAGCTGCTCGATGACCTGGCGCGTACCGGTGACCGGAACGCGATTGCGTTTCCGCGCGGCATGACCGGACCGGCCGACGCCCTACACGCATTCAGCTTCTCCGGGCTCAAGACCGCGGTGGCGCGATATGTGGAGAGCCATCCGGAGGCGGCGACCGCCGACATCGCCGCCGGATTCCAGGAGGCGGTCGCCGACGTGCTGACCATGAAGGCGGTGCGCGCCGCCACCGGACTGGGCGTGTCCAACCTGCTCATCGCGGGGGGAGTGGCCGCGAACTCGCGGCTGCGTGAGCTCGCCGAAGAGCGTTGTACCACAGCGGGATTGACGTTGCGGATCCCGCGGCCCCGGCTGTGCACCGACAACGGCGCAATGATCGCCTCCTTCGCCGCTCATCTGGTGGCCGCAGGTGCGCCGCCATCCCCGCTGGAGGTGGCCAGTGACCCGGGTCTACCGGTGGTCAAGGGCCAGCTGCCCTGATCGCTAGTTGCTGGTTCCTCGGGTGACGATGAGCAGGTCGTCGCTGGTTGTCCAAGCTTGGCTGAAGGTGGCCATCGGGATCTGTTCGTTGCGGCCGTTAGGGGTGCCACTGTCGTTGAGGTGGACGATGTTGGTGCCGGTGTCGACTCCGGTGACGACGACGGCGTGGTCGGGTCTGGTTCGATCCCCATTGCCGGGGGGGTAATTCCAGATAGTTTCGGCGTTCAGCGCGGCGATGACCTTGTGGCCGCCGGCGAGGTCCTGCTCCAGCGTCCCGATGCTGTTGCCGGTCGTCAGGTCGGATTCGATGCCGTGTTGCTGCAGCAGCAGGACCATGTCTTGGGGCGAGGTGCCGTCAAAGTGGTAGACGTCGCCGCGGTGGGATTCGCTCTTGGTGAAAATCCCGCGCATCTCCATGCCGATTTGCGAGGGTTCTCGTCCGGTGAGCTGGCCGACCACATCGGCGACGGCCATCAGCCCGCAGTCTTGCTGGTGCTGGTAGCGCCAGTAGGGGGCGGCGGCTCCGGGGTCGCCGTACATTTGGCCGTCGGCGTGCGCGACTCCAGCCGATCCAACGAAAGCCGCGACGATCAGCGTCGCTGCTCCGACGGTGCGGGTCGCGTTTCGGGTGCCGGTGAACATGGCTCCATTATGAGATCCCAAACCTTGAGGAATTCTTGGGAACCACCGGCACCGCGTCTGCCTGCGGTTTCGGTTCGGCAGAAGCCAGGTTCTGAGCCGAGATCGGGTGGTGAGCGACTAGTCGGCGGGCTTAGCGAGCGGGAAGCAGCAAGGCGACCTTGAGTGCTAGCACTCGCATGTATAGAGTGCTAGGTGGCAATCGGACGAACCCCTGTGCCGGCACCCGCGACGACGACGCGAGGGCGCGGACGAATGCCGAACACCTGGTAATCCCAAGGTTCGGGGCAACGGCCCCGGGCCCCCTACCAACGAAACCAAAGTGGAGGCTCCAATCGTGGCGAAGGTGAAGATCAAGCCACTCGAGGACAAGATCCTCGTACAGGCCAACGAGGCCGAGACCACGACCGCATCCGGTCTGGTCATTCCCGACACCGCCAAGGAGAAGCCCCAGGAGGGCACCGTCGTCGCCGTCGGCCCCGGCCGGTGGGACGAGGATGGCGCAAAGCGGATCCCGGTCGACGTCTCGGAGGGTGACACCGTCATCTACAGCAAGTACGGCGGCACCGAGATCAAGTACAACGGCGAGGAGTACCTGATCCTGTCGGCCCGCGACGTGCTGGCCGTCGTCAACAAGTAACGCAAAGCGTGTTCCGCCCCGGCAATCCCCACGTCGAGACGTGGGTGATTTGCCGGGGCGGACTGCTTCTTAGACGGGACAAGAAAGACTGATGAGCAAGCAGATTGAGTTCAACGAAACCGCGCGGCGGGCGATGGAAGCCGGCGTGGACAAGCTCGCCGATGCGGTGCGGGTGACGCTGGGCCCGCGAGGCCGGCATGTGGTGCTGGCCAAGGCTTTTGGCGGGCCCGCGGTTACCAATGACGGTGTCACCGTCGCCCGCGAGATCGACTTGGAAGACCCGTTCGAGAACTTGGGCGCCCAGCTGGTCAAGTCGGTGGCCACCAAGACCAACGACGTCGCCGGCGACGGCACCACCACCGCCACCGTGCTGGCGCAGGCGATCATCAAGAACGGGCTGCGGCTCGTCGCTGCCGGTGCCAACCCGATCGCGCTCGGCTCTGGTATCGCCAAGGCCGCCGACGCGGTGTCCGAGGCACTGCTGGCGTCGGCCACCCCGGTGTCCGGCAAGACCAGTATCGCGCAAGTGGCCACCGTGTCGTCGCGCGACGAGCAGATCGGCGAGCTGGTCGGTGAGGCAATGACCAAAGTCGGCCACGACGGTGTGGTCAGCGTCGAGGAATCGTCCACGCTGAGTACCGAGCTGGAGTTCACCGAGGGCGTCGGCTTCGATAAAGGCTTCGTGTCGGCGTACTTCGTCACCGACTTCGACGCGCAGCAAGCCGTGCTCGATGACCCGCTGATCCTGTTGCACCGCGACAAGATCAGCTCGCTGCCCGACTTCCTGCCGTTGCTGGAGAAGGTGGCCGAGTCGGGTAAGCCGCTACTGGTCATCGCCGAAGACGTCGAAGGCGAGCCGTTGTCGACGCTGGTGGTCAACGCGATCCGCAAGACGCTGAAAGCGGTCGCGGTCAAGGCGCCGTTCTTCGGTGACCGCCGTAAGGCTTTCCTCGAGGACCTGGCCATCGTGACCGGCGGCCAGGTGGTGAACCCCGACGTCGGCCTGACGCTGCGTGAGGTGGGGCTGGAGGTGCTCGGTTCGGCCCGCCGCGTGGTGGTCAGCAAGGACGACACTGTGATCGTCGAAGGCGGTGGCACCGCCGAGGCCATCGCCGACCGCGCCAAGCAGCTGCGCTCCGAGATCGAAAGCACCGACTCCGACTGGGACCGGGAAAAGCTGGAAGAGCGGCTGGCCAAGCTGGCCGGCGGGGTTGCCGTCATCAAGGTCGGGGCCGCCACCGAGACCGCGCTCAAGGAGCGCAAGGAAAGCGTCGAGGACGCGGTTGCCGCGGCGAAGGCAGCCGTGGAGGAGGGCACCGTCCCGGGCGGCGGATCTGCGCTACTGCAGGCCCGCAAGGCGCTCGCCGACCTGCGCGCGTCGCTGTCCGGTGACGAGGCCCATGGCGTCGAGGTGTTCTCCGACGCGCTCAGTGCGCCGACGTACTGGATCGCGGCCAACGCCGGGCAGGACGGCGCGGTGGTGGTCAACAAGGTCGCTGAGCTGCCCGTCGGGCACGGGTTCAACGCGGCGACGTTGAAGTACAGCGACTTGGCCGCCGACGGGGTTATCGACCCGGTCAAGGTCACCAGGTCCGCGGTGCTCAACGCGGCGTCGGTGGCACGCATGGTGCTGACCACCGAAACAGCGATCGTCGACAAGCCCGCCGAGGAGGACGAGCACGCCGGTCACCACCACGGCCACGCTCACTAGTCGTCAGACGGAAGCACCCCCGGTTGGTCGCCGGGGGTGCTTCCATCTGGCCCGACGCGGGCGAATCGCGGCGGCTGTTGACCTTGGTCACGGCACTACCGACTGTGTGGGTTATGCGCGTGGGAGCGTCGGCAACCTACGCACTCGGCGACGCCTGCTGACGCCGGCGAGGTGGGGTCAGACGGAGCTGGCGGCGTCATGCGTCTCGTGTGCCCGCACGTGTTCTGCTTGGGAGAGTCGGGCCAGGGCGAGCGCGCCGACCAGCAGTCCGAAATCGCGTAGCGCGACGTCGTAGTAGCCGGGCAGGGTCAGCAGATTGACGATGATGCCGGCAAGCCACAACGCCACCACATAGGCGCCGATGCGTGGCGCGACGGCCACCAGCACCCCCGCTGCTACCTCGATCACGCCGACGATCCGCATGGTTGTCGCGGCGTCGAACGGCACGATGTCGGTGATCCACGGAGCCAGATAGTGGGGCCAATCGGTCAGGATGTTGGTGAACTTGTCGAGGCCGAACAGGATCGGCGCGATGCTGAAAATCGTCCGGAGGACGGCATACGCCTGGTAGGCAGGGTCGTTCTTGAGGCGGTCGGTGTCCATATCAACTCTCGTTTCTATCGGATGGTATTCTCTACGTTAGACGGTTGAGGGTCTATCGTCAATGCTCTTGTCTGTTAGAAGGGTGCTAGATGCCGATCACCGAACGCGACACCGCCGGGATCGCCGCGCTGGCCGATCCGATCCGGCGCCGGCTGTATCTGTTCGTCAACGCCCAACCAACCGCGGTAAGCCGGGAGCAGGCCGCCGACGCCGTCGGCGTCCCGCTGCATCAGGCCAAGTTCCACCTCGACAAACTCGAATCCGAGGGGCTCCTGGACAGCGAGTACGCGCGGGTGAGCGGAAAGAGTGGTCCCGGCGCGGGCCGGCCGGCCAAGCTGTACCGGCGATCCGGCCGGGAGATCCAGGTGTCGCTGCCCGATCGCGAGTACGAGTTGGCCGGGCGGCTGATGGCCGACGCGATCGCGGAGGCCGCGGCAACCGGCGAGCCCGCTATCGATGCGTTGCGTCGGATCGCCGCCGAACGGGGCCGCTCGTTCGGCCAGACGGCGATCGGCGCGCGCGGTCGACCGGTAACCGCCGAAGCCGCACTCAATCTCGCGGTCGACACTATGTGCCAGCTTGGCTACGAGCCACGCCGCGAGGACGATCGCGTGGTGATGGTCAACTGTCCATTCCATGCGCTTGCACAGGCCCAGACACAATTGGTCTGCGACATGAACCATGCATTGATCGGCGGCATGGCCACGACGCTGGAGCCGCACTGTCCCGCTGCCGATCTCGAGCCCGCCGAAGACCGGTGCTGCGTAGTACTGCGTGCCAGCACCAAAGCACGACGCGCTACATCGGCCTGAGTCGGCCACCCGCCCACACCCGGCGGCAGGCTATTGGCCGTCGGACGCCAGGCAGTCGTGAAGGTTGCTGGGGCGATGGGGCGTTCTCGCCGGGCAACAACACATTGCCGGCCATCGACTCACCGAAGATGCCCGACCACGTGAAGACAAGCTTCACAGTGTAGGCCGCGCACACGACACTATCGGGTCAACTCGCGCGCGATTGGTCCGATCGCGAAGGACCGTCTGTTCGCAGCGAGGCGTCGTCTCGCCAGGTGGTGCTCACGGCAAAAACCTTGAGCGATGCGGGACTCCAACTTATCGATTCACGGACACCGATCGGGTTTATCGACACGTTTCGGTGGCAGTGGTCACGGCCATCACCATCACTAGAAGCACCTCGTAACGAAGCACCCCCGGTCAATCCGGGGGTGCCTTCGTTTGGAGTGTTGGGCGTTGGAGCGGGCCGCGGTCAGTTAGCCCGCCCGTCAGGGTTGACGCGCTGCCGCAAGCGGTGCAATGTGATACCCGTCATATGACCACTGGTCACACCGGGCAGAAAGGCGGCAGCTCATGACCACGAGGGACAAGTACACGGACGTGCCCGTGCCCTACTCGTGGGAGGTCGCCAGTGCCGGCGAGGCGCGCTTCA
>NZ_DASPSP010000024.1:0-8395 GCF_035623875.1 Mycobacterium sp.
AGAAGCCGTTCCGCGCGGACGTTTTCGTCGACGTTCGACTTCTGCACAGCACCGATGCTACGACCCAGGAGCACACATGTCGCTCGTGGTGCCGCCCTACCCGCCGCCGCGCTACCTCAAAGACCAGCCGGAAGTCAGCGCCTGGCTCAAACGCGCCCACGAGGCGCCGGACTACGAGACCTTCGGCGTGAAGTACCACTACCTAGCGAATCAGCAAGCCACCAGCGGCGACTATGGCCTGTATCGCGTCGACATCGCTCCGGCCGGCGGCGGGCCTGGCCCGCATTTCCACCGGGCCATGTCCGAGGCGTTCTTCGTGCTTTCCGGAACCATGAAGCTCTACGACGGCAACCAGTGGGTCGACAGCCACCAAGGCGACTTTCTCTACGTCCCGCCCGGCGGCATCCACGGGTTCCGCAACGAGGCCGACGAACCCGCGTCAGTCCTGATGCTGTTCGCTCCAGGTGCGCCGCGGGAGGCCTACTTCGAGGGCTTCAGCACGTTGGCCGACATGACCGACGACGAGCGGCGCGAGTGGTTCATCCGCCACGACAACTTCTTCGTGTAGAACGCTTCAGTCCCATTGGGCAAAGTAGGGCCGCTCCGGCCTGCTTTTCTCGACGAGGATGAACACCACGCCCCACGGGTCGACGAACCACGTCGTGCGAACTCGCGCCACATCGGCAACACCATCGACCAGAAAGCGCACGCCTTTGGCCTCGAGTTCAGCCCGGGTGGCGTCGAGGTCGTCGCAGATCAGCCCCACGTGCGACAAGCCGTGATCGGTAATGGCCGCGGCGCTGCGCTCATCGCCGCCGGCAACGCCGAGGTACTCAATCACCTCCAGGACCCGGTCGCCATCGTCGTCGAACCCGACGATGGCCGCTTTCATGGTGGGATCGGACACCAACTGGCCCATGTCGTCGCGGATCGCGTCACCGGCCATCACGTACGGCGGCGACAGCACACGCAGACCCAAGACGTCACGATAAAACGCAACCGCCGCTTCGCAGTCGGGCACGCAAACCCCGGTGTGGGCCAGTCCGGTAATCACGCTGAAGAACATAACTGCTCGACTCAGCCGGCCAGATCACCGTTGACGTAGTGCTGCAGGTTCGGGGCGATTGCGGCGGAGGCCTCGTCGTCTGACATCGAGGCGACCGGCTCGATCTCCACACGTACCGCACCAGCGCGAAGCCCATCATCGGTCCATCACCTGGGACCGCGGAAGCGAAATGGCCCAGTGGCGTCGCATCCACCCTCAGCTCGCCGCGCCGGTCTACTTCTGCAATCCGCACTCGCCGTGGCAGCTCGGCAGTAACGAGAACACCAACCGGCTCTTGAGATTCTGGTTCGAAAAGGGCAGCGACCTAAGCGGGTACACCAAAGCCGACCTCAAACGCATCCAAGACACCCTCAACCGCCGGCCCAGGCCAACGCTGAATCTCGACACTCCCGCTCAGCGCCTCGCAGCACTACTCGATCAAGCCGCCTAACCCGACGTTGCACTAACCGCTTGACATCACGGCCAAATCTTCGCCATCAGTACACGTTCGGCGAAAATTAGCGGATCGCCCAGATGCTGTCGGCAACCCACGGCGATGCCTGCGCCGCCACCGCCCACACCTGGTCTTCCGGCACATCGATCAGCCGGTAGCGCTTGATGCCCGCGGCGGTGGCCGCCACCAGGGTGGCCACCCCGGCCCGGCGTTGAAACGGCGACTGTCGCACGGTCCAGCCGATGATGCCCGCCGTGGCGAGGCAGTCGCGGCGCCGCTCCCAGCTGCCCGCACGCATCACCAGCCAGCGGCTGTCGACCCGGTGCCCGAGGGCTCCTACCCGGTCCGCTGCCAGCAACGCGCACCACGCCGTGGCTGCCACCCACGCCGGCCACAACCAGAGCGGCACAACGGATGTCCCTTCCAGCAGAGTCACCACCGCCAGCCCCACACCGATCAGCACCGGAACCCCCAACGCACGCGTCCACCGCCGGGCCGCTGCCCGTCGGCCGTGACCGCGCAGCGGCCCGGTGACGACATTCGGGTCGCCGACCAGCCCGGTCAACACCGATTCGGCGGTGGAACGCGGACATGGCGGCAGCAGCACCGACGACTCCCCTGCACCATGCACGCCGGTCATCACCGCATCCAGCCCGGCGCCGCCGAAGGCGCGGACCAGCAGCGGTTGCCGCAGCGTTCCGCCGCGCAGCCTGCTCATGTCGTAGGTGTGCTCGCGCAGCCGCAGCAGCCCGTGCCGTAGGTGCAGGACGTCTGCCCGCCGCCAGAGCACCAGGTTGGCGTAGGTGAGCAGCGACCGTAGCACCGCCAGCAGCACCGACACGACCAGCAGCGCTGCGGCGATCACCGCGACGGTGGTCGGCACACCCAGCCGCCGGCCGGCTTCCATCGCCGACTCGGCCAGCCGCGAATGCTGAAGCGGCCCAACCGCTCCGCTCTGATAAATCAGGCCGGCCGCAGCTCCCATGGTCAATAGCCCGGAGAGGCTCAACGGGGAATATCGCAACCACGAAGGCTGCCAGCGTGCCAGCACCGTGCTCGTCGCCGCGGGCTCTGCGGTCGCCGCTTCGACCGGCTGCGGCGACCCGCCCAGCAGTATGGCCCGCAGTCGCGGCACCTGGTCGACCCTGACCGCGTCGAGCACGAACCCGTGCTCGGCACTCGCTTGTTGACCGGTGCTCACCCGCAGCACGGCCAGCCCCAACAGCCGGTGCAGCAGTCGAGCATCAGTTTGCACGGAACGAATTCGGTTGCGCGGCACGGACAATACCTTGCGGTGCAGCAGGCCGGCCCGTAGTTGCACCTGGCCGGATTCGGGGTCGGCATCGATTCGGTAGCTGGTGGTGAACCAGCGCGCGACGCCCACCACGGCGGTCAGCGCGAGCACCGCCACTGTCCAGGATTGGTTGCCGGTGGTCGAACCCAAGACCAGTCCCCCGATCAGCAACGGCAGCTCGCGCACCAATTCGTGCACCGGATGAACCAGTAACATCCTGGGACTTAGCCGTTGCCAAGCGATTTCATGCCGGCTCGACGGCGCGGCGGTCACGTGGCGTCCTCGGCGCCGATCGCGGCGATGTCGGTCAATTGCGCGACAAGATGGTCGGCGACCGCGACGTCGAGCGCGGCGATGTGCACCGCCCCCGCCGATGAGGCGGTGGTGACGGTGACGTTGGCCAGACCGAACAACCGATCCAGCGGGCCGCGGTAGGTGTCGACGGTCTGCACCCGCGAGATCGGTGCGATGCGCCTTTCCTGGACCAGCCAACCGGTGCGGGTGTACACCGCCTGCGGGCCGATCTCCCACCGGTGTACCCGATACCGCCACAACGGCACGACGGCCAGCGAGATCGTCGCGCCCAGCAGGGTGACGACGGCGATCGCAATATGTAGCCACATCAGCCGCCGATCGAAGCCGATCCACACCGCCTGGCCCGCGGCCAGCAGCAGCCACGGGACCAGACCGCCGATCGCCCATCGCAGCGGCGCGCGGCGACTAGGCGGGTGCGCCGGATCGACCATGCCCACCACCGCCGGGCTCGGCTCGCGGTTGTCCACGTCATCGAGAATGCCACCGACCACGCGACGGATTGAACCGACACGGCGATGCCAATCGTTAGTCGGTATCGTTTTCGGCGATGAGTTCTAACGGCAAATGGACTACGGCCGACGTGCCGGACCAAAGCGGCCGCGTCGCCGTCGTCACCGGAGCCAACACCGGTATCGGCTACCACACCGCCGAGGTGCTCGCCCAGTGCGGCGCGCACGTCGTGTTGGCGGTGCGCAATCTGGAGAAGGGCAACCTCGCGCTGGCGCGCATCGTGGCCGCCAATCCGCAGGCCGATGTCACCTTGCAGGAGCTCGACCTGAGCTCGCTGGACTCGGTGCGCGCCGCGGCCACAGCGTTGCGCAAGGCCTACCCGCGCATCGACCTGCTGATCAACAACGCCGGCGTGATGTGGACGCCGAAGCAGCTGACCGCCGACGGGTTCGAAATGCAGTTCGGCACCAACCATCTCGGCCACTTCGCGCTGACCGGGCTGCTGCTGGACAACCTGCTGCCAGTCCGGGGTTCGCGAGTGGTGACCGTCTCCAGCATCGGTCACCGACTCCGCGCCGCCATCCACTTCGACGATCTGCAATGGGAACACGGCTACGACCGGGTCGCCGCGTACGGGCAATCCAAACTGGCCAACCTGCTGTTCACTTACGAACTGCAACGCCGACTGGCCGCTCGGGAGCAGCCCACCACCGCCGCGTTAGCCGCCCATCCGGGCAGCTCGAGCACCGAGCTGACGCGCAACCTGCCCGCACTCTTCAAGCCCGCCGTCGCGGTGCTCGGCCCGCTGGTGTTTCAGAACGCGGCAATGGGTGCGCTACCCACGCTGCGGGCCGCCACCGACCCGGATGCCGAAGGCGGGCAGTACTACGGCCCCGACGGTCTGGGCGAGCAGCGCGGCCACCCGAAAGTGGTGTCCTCCAGCGCGCAGTCGCACGACGAGGAGTTACAGCGCCGGCTGTGGAAGGTGTCCGAAAAGCTGACCGGTGTCACGTATCCGGTCTGACATCAGTCGCGGCTCCGTAAGATGACCGCGTGGCACGACGTCCCCGCTCCGTCGACGAGAACCTGACGTTCGGCCCGCAGCGGCTGCTGTCGTTGCTGCGTACGACCGTTTCGCCGGTGCATCCCGCGGGGCTGCCGTTCATCTCGGCCGGGCTGGGCGTGGCCGTGCTGGGTCGCCGCTACCGGTGGCTGCGCCGGGCCGGCCTGCTGACCGCCGGTGCCTGCGCCGGGTTTTTCCGGCATCCGCCGCGAGTGCCGCCCACCCGGCCCGGGGTCGTCGTCGCACCCGCCGACGGCCTGATCTGCGTCATCGATACCGCAGCCCCGCCCGCCGAGCTCGGCATGGGCAACGCCGAGCTGCGACGGGTCAGCATCTTCCTGTCGCTGCTGGACGCCCACGTGCAGCGCGCCCCGGTCAGCGGTGAAGTGGTTGCCGTGCAGCACCGACCGGGTCGCTTCGGCTCGGCCGACCTGGCCGCGGCCAGTGACGACAACGAGCGTGTCAGCGTGCAGATCCGCACCGCCGATGGCACGGACGTCATCGCGGTGCAGATCGCTGGCCTGCTGGCGCGGCGCATCGTTTGCGACGTCCACGCCGGGGACAAGCTGTCGATCGGTGACACCTACGGCCTGATCCGGTTCGGGTCGCGGCTGGACACCTACCTGCCCGCCGGAGCTGAGGTATTGGTCAGCGTCGGCCAGCGGGCGGTCGGCGGCGAAACAGTGCTGGCCGAGCTGCGATGATTACCGCGCCGGCGACGATGCAGAGCGAAGCGATGAGGAGGAGCGGCGCTGATTACTAAGCCTCGCGGCCGGCGAGTAGTCAACCTGCGCATCCTGCCCAGCTCGATGAGCGTGCTGGCCATCTGTGCGGGGCTGACCTCGATCCGGTTCGCCCTGGAGGGCCAGCCGCACGTGGCGATTGCGCTGATCGCCGCCGCCGCGATCCTCGACGGACTGGACGGCCGGGTGGCCCGCATCCTGGACGCCGAGTCGCGAATGGGCGAGGAGATCGATTCGCTCGCCGATGCGGTGAACTTCGGGGTGGCCCCCGCGGTGGTGGTCTACGTGTCGATGTTGAACTCGTCGTCGGCGGGCTGGGTCGTAGTGTTGCTGTACGCCGTGTCAATCGTGTTGCGGTTGGCCAGGTTTAACGCGTTGCTCGACAACGGCAGTCAGCCGGCCTTCGCGCGGGAGTTCTTCGTCGGAATACCGGCGCCGGCCGGCGCGATCTCGGCGCTCGGCCCGCTGGCCGCCAAGCTGCAATTCGGTGCGGGCTGGTGGACGTCGCCGTGGTTCGTCTGCGCGTGGGTGGCGGCCTGCTCGATGCTCGTGGTGAGCCGGATCCCGATGCGGAAGATGCATGCCGTGTCGGTGCCACCGAACCTGGCCGCCCTGCTGCTGGCCGTACTGGCGATCGTCGCGGCGGCAGCATTCCTGTTCCCCTACATTCTGATCATGGTGCTGATCGCGGCCTACCTCGCGCACATCCCGTTCTCCGTGCACAGCTACCACTGGCTGGCGGCGCATCCCGAGGCGTGGGGCGAGAAACCCAAGCAGCGGCGCGCCACCCGACGCGCCATCCGACGCGCGCAGCCCAACCGCCGGTCGATGGCGCGGTTGGGTCTGCGCAGACCCGCTGGCCGAACATGACGCCCCCGCAGCTCACGCTGACCGCCCGGCTGAACACCTCGGCCGTCGACTCGCGCCGTGGTGTTGTCCGGCTGCATCCCAACGCCATTGCCGCCCTTGGCATTCGCGAGTGGGACGCGGTATCGCTGACCGGGTCGCGGACCACGACGGCGGTGGCCGGCATGGCCGGCTCGCCAACCCCGGTCGGCACCGTCCTGCTGGACGACGTGACGCTGTCCAACGCCGGGCTGAGTGAGGACACCGCCGTGATCGTCGCCGCCGCGACCGTGTACGGCGCCCGGTCGGTGACGTTGAGCGGTTCGGCGCTGACCGCTCAATCGGTCCCCCCGCCCACCCTGCGGCAAGCCCTGCTCGGCAAGGTGGTGACGGTCGGCGACGCGGTCTCTCTGTTGCCGCGCGACCTGGGGCCGGGGACCTCGACGTCGGCTGCTGCCGGTGCGCTGGCGTCCGCGGTCGGCATCAGCTGGACATCGGAGCTGTTGACCGTCACCGGGGTCGATCCCACCGGACCGGTGAGCGTGCAACCGAACTCGTTGGTGACCTGGGGAACCGGTGTCCCGGCCGGAGAAGCCGGGCCGCACATCGAAGCGCCGGCGCCAGCGGAGGTCAGCGACACGACGCCACCGGTCACTGTCGACGACCTCAGAGGCGTTAGCGCGCAAGCGGCCAAGCTGACCGAGTGGCTCAAGCTCGCGCTCGACGAAACGCACCTGTTGCAAACCCTGGGTGCCGCTACCAATTTGGGAGTCCTGGTGTCGGGTCCGGCCGGTGTCGGCAAGTCCACGCTGGTACGCGCCGTCTGCGTAGGCCGAAGGTTGGTGGAACTGGACGGCCCGGAGGTCGGCGCGCTGATCGCCGACGACCGGCTCAAGCGGGTGGCGTCCGCGGCGGCGGCAGTTTGCGACGGCGGCGGAGTGCTGCTGATCGCCGACATCGACGCGCTGCTGCCCGCCACCGCCGAACCGGTGGCGACGCTGATCCTGGCCGAACTGCGCAAGGCGGTCGCGGCCGCGCGGGTCGCGCTGATCGTCACGTCGTCGGTGCCGGACAACCTCGACCCGCGGCTGCGCGCACCGGACCTGTGCGACCGCGAGCTGGTCCTCAGCCTGCCCGACGCGGCCACCCGCGCGGCACTGCTGCAGGGACTGCTCAAACCGGTGCCCACCGGAGATCTCGACTACAGCGAGATCGCGGACCGCACACCGGGTTTCGTAGTCGCCGATCTGGCCGCCCTGGTGCGTGAGGCGGCATTGCGCGCAGCCGCCAGGGCCAGCTCCGATGGGACGCCGCCCAAGCTGACCCAGGACGACCTGCTCGGCGCGCTGACCGTGATCAGACCGCTGTCGCGGTCTGCCGCAGAGGAGGTGACGCTCGGCTCGATCACACTTGACGACGTCGGCGACATGACCGCCACCAAGCAGGCGCTTACCGAGGCGGTGCTGTGGCCACTGCAGCATCCCGACACCTTTACCCGGCTCGGTGTCCAGCCGCCGCACGGGGTCCTGCTGTACGGGCCGCCAGGCTGCGGCAAAACCTTCCTAGTGCGCGCGCTCGCCAGTACCGGACGGCTCTCGGTGCACGCCGTCAAAGGCTCTGAGCTGATGGACAAATGGGTCGGCTCGTCGGAGAAGGCGGTGCGTGAACTGTTTGCTCGCGCACGCGATTCCGCGCCGGCGCTGATATTTCTCGACGAGGTAGACGCACTGACACCGCGGCGCGGGCAGAGCTTTGACTCCGGTGTCACCGACCGGGTGGTGGCCGCGTTGCTCACCGAGCTCGACGGCATCGAGCCGCTGCGCGAGGTCGTGGTGATCGGCGCCACCAACCGGCCCGACCTGATCGATCCGGGGCTGTTGCGCCCCGGCCGACTGGAGAAGCTGGTGTTCGTCGAACCGCCCGACGCACAAGCCCGGCTGGACATCTTGCGCACTGCGGGCAAGTCGGTTCCGCTGCGCGACGTCGACCTGGCCGCGCTGGCGGCCGACCTGGACGGCTACAGCGCCGCCGATTGCGTGGCACTCCTGCGCGAGGCGGCGCTCACCGCGATGCGGCGTTCGGTCGACGCTGCCGAAATCACCGCTGCCGACATCGCTGCCGCACGCGAAACCGTCCGCCCGTCATTGGATCCCGTACAGCTGGCCTCGCTGCGCGCCTTCGCCGC
>NZ_DASPSP010000031.1:0-7905 GCF_035623875.1 Mycobacterium sp.
CGCGCTGACCATCTGGGACGACCACCACGATACTGCCATCGCTGAATCGCGCCTATCACGCCACGCAGCATGTCTTCACCCTACTGCGGTCCGTAACGGTTACATCTGCGCCCAAACGATTTTCGTCTGCAGGTAGGTGTCGATGCCGGCTTTGCCGGATTCGTAGCCCCAGCCGGATTGCTTGTAGCCGCCGAACGGCATGGAGTGGTCGAACTGCATCTGGCAGTTCAGCCCCACGGTCCCGGCCTTCAGCCGCTTGGCCAGTCGGTGTGCGCGGCCCAGGTCCTTGGTCCACGCGGTGGCTGCCAGGCCGTAGGTGCTGTTGTTGGCCAACGCAACTGCTTCGTCGTCGTCGTCGAACGGCAGGATCGTCACAACCGGTCCGAAGATCTCCTCCTGGAACAGCCGGCTTGAATCGGGGTCGACGTTGGTGACGACGGTCGGGTGGACGAAGTACCCCTTGCGGTCGAGGCGGTGCCCGCCTGTGACCAGTTCGACACCGTCGGACTTACCCTGGTCAAGGTAACCGAGGACACGGGTGAGCTGCTTTTGGCTGATCAGCGGGCCGACCATGGCGCCCTCGTCTTTGGGGCCACCTAGTTGCATGACGTTCGCCATGTTGGCGATGCCCTCCACGACCCGCTCGTAGACACCGCGCTGGGCAAAGATCCGTGACCCGCACACACAGGCCTGGCCGGAGTGGATGAAGGTGCCGAACGACGCCATCGGGATGGCCAGGTCCAGGTCGGCGTCGTCGTAGACCAGTACCGGCGACTTGCCGCCGAGTTCGAGGGTGACCTTGTTGAGGTTGCTGTTCGCCGAGGCGTGCACGATCGCCCGGCCGACTTCCGTCGATCCGGTGAAGGCCACCTTCTCGACGTCGGGGTGCGCGGTGATCGCCGCACCTGCGGTGTGCCCGTAGCCATTCACCAAGTTGACGACGCCCTCGGGCACCCCGGCCTCGGCCAGGATCCTGTCCAGGACCAGCGCCGACAGCGGCGTTTCTTCAGCAGGCTTGACGACGCTGCTGCAGCCCGCGGCCAGCGAGGGCGCGAGTTTGGCGCAGTAGTTGAACACCGGGCCGTTCCACGGGAAGATCAGCCCCACCACGCCGTAGGGCTCGCGCAGCGTGTAGGTGTGCATATGTGAGTCGACGCCGGTCAGGCCGCCGGTGTTCACATCGCGCGCGATGCCGTCGATCTTGGTACACCAGCCGGCGTAGTAGCGGAACCACTCGGAACCGACCTTGGTGATGATCTGCGCCTGAGCCGGCGGGATGCCCGCGTTGAGCGATTCAAGCTCGGCGAGGATGTCGGCGTTCTCATCGATCAGGTCGGCCACCCGCCACAGCACCTTGGCCCGGTCGTAGTCCGGCAAGCCCGACCACACTCCGGATTCGGCAGTAGCTTTCGCGCGCGCGACGGCGTCGTTGATCGCCTCGGGGCCGCAGTCGGTGAACTCAGTGATCTGCTCCTCGGTGGCGGGATCGATGATCGGAATCACGTCGCCGGTGCCGGGTCGCTTACTAATGTCCTCCAGCACGTCCTGCACCGTCATGACTATCCCTTCTCGCTTCGATGCGACTCTATCTATGTAGAGATGGATCACGAGTGTAACCCAGCGCCGGCGCGGTCCACGAGATAGGTCACGAGCCGCCACGCCCGGCCCGCCCGCTACTTCCAGGCGAACACTGGTTGCTCCAGCTCGTCGACCGGATCGTGGCGCCCCTCCAGGCATAGCCAGCGCAGCTGCAGCAGCACAGCACCCGTCGGTGCGTGGATGAGGGCGTTCCCCAACGGTATTTGCACAACCGGCCGCGGGCTTTCCGGGATGGTGATGAATCGCGGCGAGTCCTCGCGCTGCAGTTGGTGCAGACCCACGCGGTAGACCGCCACGACCTCGTCGGGCGCCGGTCGAGGATCGAGCCGTCCGCCGCCCCAGATCACCACCGGGGTGATGACATATCCGGACCGGGTCGGATAGTCGTCGAGCAGGCCCAACACGGTCGGGTCGACCAGTTTGATGCCAACCTCCTCGGCTAGCTCCCGCAGGGCTGCGTCGACGGCACTTTCCCCCGGGTCCACACGACCGCCGGGAAGCGCCCATTGCGCCGCGTGCGAGTTGAGGCGAGAGGCCCTGCGGCACAACAGGAACGCGGCACCGCCTGACACGCCGACCATGCGGCCGTCGAGGCCGGCCTCCGGCATCGGGCTTCCTGCGATCCAGTCGTCCACCGGCGCCGGGTCAATCCGGTCCTCTCCGACCTCGGAGTCGACGAGCAGAACTGCGACCGCCGCGTGCCGCTTCGTCGGGTCGGCCACGACGCGACGGTCATGATCTGCCAAATGGTCCCGGATCTGCTCGCGTAGCACCTCGTCATATCGGATCGGCATCTCCCGAGCCTAGGCTGAGGGGCGCGCGGTCCCACTGAATTCCAATGCGATCGTAGACGAGCTGATTAACTGGTCGAAATGGCTGACATCACCGAGCTGATCCTCGCCGACCATGACTGGTTCCGCGAACGGTTCGCCAAGCTGGATGATCTGCGAGCACAGACGCCGATCAACCCTGCCGCGCTCGAACGGGTTTGGCGTCCACTCGGCGAGAAGCTCGACCTGCACGCCTACATCGAGGAAATGATCTTCTATCCGCAGTTGCTGAAGCGCGGCGTCGACGATCCCGAAGGCGAGACGCTGGACGCCATCGGCGATCACAACGACATTCGCGATGGAGTGCGCGCGGCGAACGCGGCCTCAATCGGCACCGAACAATGGTGGGCGGCGGTCGGCCAAACCCGACAAGCCAACGACGACCACATGAGTGAAGAAGAAAGGGAAGGACTTTCAGACTTCCGCCGTCATGCCCCGATCGGACTTCGCGAAGCACTCGGGCGGCAATACCGCCAGTTCATGGCCCAGCACCCCACCACCAAGGGATTGGACATCACCGACCGCGACCCGCAACGCTACGTGGAAGATCTCGAGAACGCCGCACCGTCCAAACCCACCGACTACTCGCTGCGCATCGGCAGCCTGAAAGGCCAATAATCAGGAGCACATGGCGAACTCCCACAGCGACGTCGTGGCCACCACGCAGCCGGTGAATATCTAGAGGCTGGCCGTCGATAGCCAGCGGTGGGACTCAGTGAAGGTCAGCCGTGGCCGGAGCCGCAGCCAACGCCCGGCAGACATCCGGTACCACCCGGCACGCCGCCCGGGCCCCAGAACTGGCCGCCAACACCGCAACCGACGCCCGGGACGCAGCCTTGCCCGCCCGGACCGCCGCCGGGACCCATGAACTGTCCACCGGAGCCGCAGTTGCCGTTGACGTCGCAGCCGCCCCCGCCCGGGTCTTGCTTGAAGACCACATGCGCGGCTGCTGCGGAGTTCGCTGGGCCTGCCGCGAAAGCTTCGGCTGCCGCCACAGGCGTAACAGCAATCGCTGCAGCAACAGCGCCACCAACCACCAGCGATTTCATCAGATTCAATTTCGCTAACATGCGCGCAGGATACCCACTTCCACACATGTGCAAAACATCCCCGTCAAAATTAACTGACGTCCGGTCGGCGGGTGTGTTGGTGGCAGAGTCGTGGGGGTGATTTCGCCGTCGGTCGGGTAGGCCCGCCGAAGCTCCAGTCTCGGCGTCGGCAACCTCAGCTACCACGCCGATGTGTACGGAAGTCGGAAGAATAGTCGGCAATTTGGATGCTCTGCGCGCCAGGGGTTTTCGCACCGAGTGGCTATTCGGCGGCTACGTCGCTACTCGCGATGCGTTGATCGCGCGTTCGAAGATCGTCATCAACATGCATGTATACGAAGCGAAGGTCTTGGAGATCGTGCGAGTTTCATATCTGCTGGCCAACAGACGCACGGTGGTTTCCGAGCGCGGTGCCAATCCAACCGAGGACGGCGACCTGGAGTCGGGGATCGCGTTCGCGGCCTACGACGGTTTGGTCGATCGCTGTGCGGAGCTCCTTGGCGACGAGCGCGCACGCCGCGAGCTAGCTCAACGGGGCTACCAGCTGTTCTCCGCCCGCAGCCAGTCCGCCATCTTGCACGACGTTCTGTCGTCCAGCCTCAACTGAGCACGGGACGTCAGGGGTTACCCTGGCCGCGTGAGTGGTAACGGGGTGCCCGGTGGGGTGGTACACAAACTGCCCGCAGACCTGCGCACGGCGCTGATCGCGAACTCCACGGCACTCGCGGCCTGGAAGGACATCACGCCGCTGGCACGCAACGAATTCATCTGCTGGGTCGAGGATGCCAAGCAAGTGACGACCCGGCAGCGTCGCATCGGTCGGACCCAAGAGGAGCTGGAAGAAGGCCAACGCCGGCCGTGCTGCTGGCCTGGATGTAAGCATCGCGAGCGCACCGGCAAGTAACCGTCGCCGTAATACGCTTACCCCATGCAAGAGGCGAGTCGGCATCGCGAACAATTGGCCGGTCTACCCCACTACCACGTCATCGCTGAAAACCACGACGGCGAATTGATTTACAGCGACGGATTCACTTGGCCTCGCGCGCACGGATTCGCCGCAGACCTGATAGCGCCGCCTGCCGGCGCCCCGATCTCTGAGCCGGTGAAAGCCGTCTGGATCATCGAAGGCGACCCATCGCGGTGCCCACTCGCCCATGGTGATGGCATCCCGGCTGACGAGCAGGCGACGCCAGATTTTCTCCACCGAGCGATCCAGCAACAGCCTTACTGGTCGATTTAGCAGGCATCCGCCAGTTCATCGCCAGCTCCCAGGCACTTATCGGGTGTGACTTGCGGCTGCTTTGGCTGCCGGGCCACCTAGACACGTCCCTGGAGGATCTGGAGCGGGTGGTCGGCGCGTGAGCGCCGTTATAGCCGAGCGACCTTCAGATGTTTATCGCCGGCAGCAGTCTGGTGAGGTTCCAAAGCCGATTGCGCCGGGCCGATAGGCACGAGATCGTCAATGCCGCCGCCCATATGCTGATCAACGCGATCACCGCCTGCCACAGCCGAAAATCGATGCCGCCCAGTATGAGCTGTCGTAATCCGTTGACGCCGAACGTCATCGGGTCAAAGCGGTGGAATATCTGGAATGGCTTTGAGGTGGTTTCTACGGGGTACATGCCGCCGGCGCTGACCAACTGCAGCATGAGCAAGGCCATGATCAGTACGCGCCCTACCGCCGCGCCGACGAGCGCGTTGATCGCCTGCGTCGCGGCGACGAATGCGCAGGAAACCAGAATCATGAAGGCCAGCATCGCAACAGGGTGAGCCGCGTGCATCCCAAGGGCGAATCGCACCACACCGTAAAGGATGATCGCCTGCACTACCCCGATCACCGCTGCGGGAAGGTAGCTGGAGAGCGCCACGCGAATCGCGATCACCTCTGCGGCGATGGCGCGGTTTTGTAAGGGCCGCAGCACCATCCACAGCACCAGGGCGCCGAAGAACAGAGCGAGTGTGAGGAAGAAGGGCGCCATGCCGGTACCGAAGTTGGGCGCGGCGTTCTCATGTGTGGTTTCGAGATTTACCGGGCCACCGATGGTGTCAGCGACGGCCTGTTTCTGCTGGGCGGTCCAGTTGGGCACCTGCTTGGCGCCGTCGGCGAGTTTAGTCGCCAACTCGGACGATCCCGCCTTGAGTTGCGCGGTACCCGATTTCAGCTGCTGTGCGCCGTCATCGAGTTGAGCGATGCCGCTTGCCAACTGAGCGTTGCCGGAGGCCACCTGCTGGGCTCCGTTTCGCAGTTGGGTCAGTTTGTTCGTCAGCTCCTGTCCTTTGCTGCCGACTTGGTCGAGGGCGGATTTCAGCGGGCTACCGGGTGCGCCCAGCGTCGAGCTCATCGCGATAGCGGCGTTTTGCGCGTCGGTGAGCTGCTGGCGGATCTGCGGTGTGAACTGGTGTTGCCGGAGCTGGTCTTGTATCCCGCGCAGCGTCGCCGCGGCGTTGCCTGCGGCTGGATCTTGGCTGACGGAGAGCTGATCGATCACCGATGAGAGTCCGTTGGCAGCGGCGTCCTGTGCCACCGCGATGGCATTGATCTGGTCGACGGCCTGCTGCATCGCGGTTGCACCCTGGCGCAGCTGCTCGGTGTTGCCCCCGACCGTCGACAGCGCCTTGGTAACTGCGAGCAGCGGCTCAGTGGCCTCGTTGATGCCGTCGGAGAGCTGCTTGGCGCCAGTGGCAAGCTGCGCCGAGCCGGACCGGGCGGTGTGCAGACCGGCGGAAAGCTGGCCGGCGCCGTCATCGACCCGCGCCGCCCCGTCGGCGAGCTGTTGCGCCCCGTCGGCGGCCTGCTTGATCCCTGCACCGGACGAGATGACAACAGACAGCACCTGATTGACCGCCTGTCCGGAGATCCGGGTCGATACGGCGTTGAGTACCTGGCTGATGGCGGTGCGACCGATGCTTGTTGAGATGTAGTTGTTGGCGTCGTTGTACACGGCAATGAGGTTGGCTTGTCTGGGCTGCCCGGTCACTGGCGATGCGATCGCTGCGCTGAAGTCGGGCGGCAACTCGAGCATGAAGTAGTACTTGCCGTGTTCGACTCCGTTGCGCGCCTCGTCGGGATTCACCACGTGCCAGTCCAGGCTGCGGTCGGCCGTCAGGCTTTTGGCGATCTCGGCGCCGGCGTTCACCTGCTGCCCGGACACGACGGCGCCGCGGTCGGAGTTGACCAGCGCCACGGGCATCTTGTTCACATGACCGAAGGGATCCCAGTACGCCCACAGGTACAGCGCTCCGTACACGAGCGGGAGCAGCATCAGGACCACGATCGCGGCGCGCGTCATCCGGCTGCGGCCGAAACGCTTGATTTCCGAACCAAATGCGAGGCCAGCCAGCATCGTTAGCCCCTTTCCGTCAGGATGCGGTGATCGTGTAGTTCGTGGTCGGGGGCGTCAATGCCGAGCGGGTTGGTCACCCCCACAACGACGGTGCGCTGCGTCGCGATCGCGCCGAGGCGCTCGACCGCAATCGCCCGCCGAGAGTTGTCCCGGACCTGCTCGAGGTCGCCGACTACCAGGATGGGACGGTTCGAAAACAGCGCCAGCGTGATGCGCAGCAAGAACAGTTCCAGGTCGGACAACTCCACGATGTAAGACTCCGCCGACGGCGGGGGCATCTCGCCGAACACTTTGCTCAGTTCGGCCTGGCCGGCTTGGATCGGCACCCGCGAGTACCACGGCGCCAGCCAGCAGCGCTGCTCGGCGAGCACGGTCTGCACCGTCACCGACTCCTCCAAGTCATCGATGTCAGCGAACGCCGCGATCGAGCAGTGCCGGCGGATCGCGCGCGGATCCGAATCCCCGAGCACAGTTACGGTGCCGTGGGTGGCCTTGAGCCGCCCGGCGAGCGTTAACAGCAGAGCTGTCTGCCCCGGTCCTCCGGGCATTTGAATGGCGTGGAAGCCCGAGGTGAGTGCGAGATCGATGTCCGAAAAAAGCGGCGCGTGCTCGCCGTCCACCCCCAGTCCGGTGGCGGTGATCAGCGTCGGCTCAGACGCGGTGTCCGCCGGCGTCGGCGGCGCGGCAGCATCCTGCTCGTCCGGTGCGTCCATTGGGTTGCTCTCTTCTCCGATGGTGGACGTTAGGTCCATTCGATCAAAACGTGCGACCGCAATGTGAGCTCGTGTCCGCATGTACGGCGATCGAAGAGAACGGTTTGTAACACTTCGCGAGGTACCGCGCAGGTTTTACAAGTTTGCCATGCAGCACTCGAGCATGATCGACCGTCGGCTTCCGACTCAGGTAGCCCCAGGAAATTGGCCAATCAGCAGCCCTCGCGGCCGCTGCCGAACAGAACTAGCTGAGTTTGCGGAATCACACCGAACACAGTCGGAGATGAGATCGAGTACCGCCCAATTTGCGCCGGCTGCGACTCGTGAAGGCGCCGTCATCGTGTGCCCCATGACGCCGGCCAGTCGCCAA
>NZ_DASPSP010000293.1:0-27103 GCF_035623875.1 Mycobacterium sp.
CGGTCGGTCCGTCGGCAGCCCTCGCGCACTAGTAGCCGCGCGCTGCGGCGTATCGGGCCGCCTCGTATTGTGACCCCATGCTCATCGCCGGAGTGTCCCCTCGCTTCGCTGGGGTTGCCCCAGTGCGTGTGCGCGGCGGTCGTCTTGGCCGCGCGCGGATTGTGGTCGCTGTCAACGGTCGGTTGCCCCCGACACCGCCCGACTGGTGATGCGCAAAGTAGCGCCACCGCAGTTGGCGGCCGCGGTGATGCTGGCCGCCGGCGGGGCGGTGGCACTTGCCGCGCCGCGGGACACCGCGCTGCCGGTCGGGATGTGCGTCGGTGTGTGCATTGTCGGCGCTGGCGGCACCGTGGCCGTCGGTTCTTGGCAGAGCGCGCGGTACGCGCTGCGCCGGAAAGCGGCCACGGCCGGTTGCGGCGGCGGCTGCGCGACTTGCACCCTGAACTGCCGTTGAGCGCTGTGCGCCAACACTCGTGTTGAAGCGCCTGTCGGCCCTGCCGATAGACACCTTCCTGTTGGCGATGGCGGCGACGGTGGCCCTCGCGGCTTTGCTGCCGGCCCGCGGCGCCGCCGCAGGCGTGATGTCGGTTGCCGCCAAGGCCGTCATCGCGTTGCTGTTCTGGCTCTACGGTGCCCGGCTGTCACCGCAGCAGGCATGGCAGGGCGTCAAGCGATGGCGCCTGCATCTGCTGGTGCTGGCCACCACGTTCGTCGTCTTTCCGGTGCTTGGACTGGGCGCTCGTGGGCTGGTGCCCTGGCTGCTGAATATCGACTTGTACAACGGGCTGTTGTTCTTGTGTCTGGTCCCGTCGACCGTGCAGTCGTCCATCGCGCTCACATCGGTTGCGCGCGGCAACGTCTCGGCCGCGCTCGTCAGCGCATCGGTGTCCAACATCGTCGGGGTGGTGCTGACGCCATTGCTCGTCGTGCTGCTGATGGATACCACCGGCGCCGCTCGCATGGACGCCGCCGCGATTCGCGACATCGTGCTCCAGCTGCTGCTGCCATTCGTGCTCGGCCAATTTTTGCGGCCGTGGATCGCTGGCTGGATTGTGCGTCATTCGCTACTGACCAAAGTCGTCGACCGAGGCTCGATCCTGCTGATCGTCTACGCAGCGTTCTCAATGGGCATGGTGGAACGTATTTGGCTCAGCGTCGATCCGTGGCAATTGGTCGCGGTCGCAGTCGTCGACACCGCACTGTTAGTGGCGGTGCTGGTATTCACCTGGCTGATCGGTCAATTGACCGGGCTGGACCGCGGCGACCGGATCGTGCTGCTGTTCTGCGGCTCGAAAAAGAGCCTGGCGTCGGGTCTGCCGATGGCGCTGGTGCTCTTTCCGCCCGCCACTGTCGGGGTGATCATGTTGCCGCTGATGATTTTTCACCAGATACAGCTGGTGGTGTGCTCGGTGATCGCCAGCCGACTGTCTCGCGACCGGGCGCCCGCTTAGTTCCGGCTGATGTCGATCGGATGGGTGGCCAGCAGCGAAACCGGCAGCGGCTGGCGCCGCAGCACCCGTCCCCATAGATCCACCCGCGGCTGAACCAGAACGTCAGATGGCAACGCCGACAGCACAATCCAGTCGTCGCGCTCGATCTCGCCTTCCAGCTGACCGGTCGTCCAGCCGGAGTAGCCCGCGAAGACCCGCACTCCTTCCACCAGCGGGGCGATCACGTCGGGGTCGGCGTCCAGATCAACCATCGCCGTCCGGCCGGTCACGTGTCGCAGCCCGGGCACGCCGTCGGGTTCGGTGCCGACCCGCAGCACCGACAGGCACAGCGCTGCGTCGCGCTTCACCGGTCCCCCGATGAACATCGTCTTCGGCTTTGCCGACAGCTTGGCCCACTGCGGCAACACGTTGTGGACCGCGGTCTCGCTAGGACGGTTGAGCACCACTCCCAGGGTGCCCCCGTCGTTGTGCTCGACGACGTAGATCACGCTGCGGCGAAATGTCGGCTCCAGCAGATCCGTATTAGCCAGAAGCAAAGTGCCCGCTCGCACGCGATGCGCGGCGGGGGCGATAAAGTCCTCCGGGTCTTCGGGCTGCGGCACAACTCCATCATGGCATCCGCGCGGGGTCGCTGTCGTGAACAAGCAGGGTGCTCCACGATATTTGTACTGTTATTAACAGGGGCCGCGGGCCCGTTCGGCGATCGTCAGGCCCCACCGGGAAGTAGGTTCAGTGACTCACACGCGCGCACCTGTCGCTGTCTGGCGCTCGGCGCGCAGCTTGCCCGACTTCTGGCGGCTGCTGGAACTGCGGACCGCAAGTCAGTTCGGCGACGGCCTTTTCCAGGCGGGTCTGGCCGGAGCGCTGCTGTTCAATCCCGAGCGGGCCGCGCACCCGATGGCGATCGCCGGTGCCTTCGCCGTGCTGTTCTTGCCGTATTCGCTGTTGGGTCCGTTCGCCGGCGCGTTGATGGACCGCTGGGACCGTCGGCTGGTGCTGGTCGGGGCCAACCTGAGCCGGCTGGTGTCGGTGGCCCTGGTCGGAGTCTGCCTGGCCGTGGGTGCCGGAAACGTGCTGGTGCTGTGCGGCGCGCTGCTGGTCAACGGCCTGGCCCGGTTCGTCTCCTCTGGCCTATCCGCCGCCCTGCCCCATGTGGTGCCCCGCGAGCAGGTCGTCACGATGAACTCGATCGCCTCTGCGACTGGCGCAATCGCCGCGTTCGTCGGCGCCAACTTCATGCTTGTACCCCGCAGCCTCGTCGGTTCGGGCGACGCCGGGGCCGCGTCGATCATCTTGCTGGTCACCATCCCGCTGCTGATTGCGCTGCTGCTATCGCTGCGATTCGATGCGCACGTGCTCGGTCCCGACGACACCCGGCGGGCGATCCACGGATCCGTCGCCTACGCGGTGATCACCGGTTGGCTGCACGGCATCCGCACGGTGCAGAACCGTCCCACCGTCGCCGCCACCCTGTCCGGGTTGGCCGCGCACCGGATGGTGTTCGGCATCAACACCCTGGCGGTGCTGCTGCTGGTGCGCAGCGGCGGCACCGCGTCTTTCGGCGCGTTGGGCGGTGCGATTTTGTTCCTGGCCGCCACCGGGACCGGATCCTTTCTGGCCAACGTGGTGACCCCGCCCGCAGTGCGGCGCTGGGGCCGCTACGCGACCGCCAACGCGGCATTGGCGATCGCCGCGACCATCCAGATCGCCGGGGCCGGCCTGCAGCTGGCGGTGATGGTGGCGTGCGGATTCTTCCTGGGCGCGGCGGGCCAGGTAGTCAAGCTTTGCGCCGACGCGGCGATTCAGGTCGACGTGGACGACGCCCTGCGCGGACACGTGTTCGCAGTGCAGGATTCGCTGTTCTGGGTGGCGTTCATCGGTGCGATCACCGCGGCGGCGACTGCCATTCCCCATGACGGTCACTCGCCGGCCCTGATCTTGGCCGGGACCGTGCTCTACCTGTGCGGGCTGGCCGCCCACAGCATCGTCGGCCGCCGCAGCCAGCCGGCCAGGGATGGCTAAGGTACACAGATGGCCGCTCTGCAACAACTTGTGGCCGACCTGCGTACCGAAAGCGACGAGCTGGATGCGCTGGTCGCCCCGCTTGCCGAGGATCGGTGGGCTGCACCGACGCCTGCCGCCGGTTGGACCATCGCGCATCAGATCGGACACCTGCTGTGGACCGACCGCGGCTCGCTGACGGCGATCACCGACGAGGCGGCGTTCGCCGGACTGCTCGAAGCCGCTGCGGCCGACCCGATCGGCTTCGTCGAGGCGGGGGCCGACGAACTCGCTTCCACCGCGCCCGCCGAATTACTCGCCGACTGGCGGCTCACCCGCACACAACTGCACGACGCGCTGCTCACCGTCCCTGACGGCCGCAAACTCCCGTGGTTCGGGCCGCCGATGAGCGCTGCATCGATGGCGACCGCGCGACTGATGGAGACCTGGGCGCACGGACTCGACGTGGCCGACACCTTGGGCGTCACGCGGCCACCGACCGCACGGCTGCGATCCGTCGCCCATATCGGGGTGCGCGCCCGTGACTACGCCTTCGCCGTCAACGGGCTGCCCGCGCCCACCGAGCCGTTTCTCGTCGAGCTGCGTGCCCCTGATGGCAACACGTGGTCGTGGGGGCCGCTGGACGCGGCGCAGCGGGTCACCGGCGGCGCCGAGGACTTCTGCTTCCTGGTCACCCAGCGGCGCGCGCTGCGCGATCTTGACTTGACGGCAGAGGGCGACGACGCGCGGCAGTGGCTGCAGATCGCTCAGGCCTTCGCCGGCCCGCCCGGCTCGGGCCGATGAGCGGTGGTCGATAACGGAGCGCCGCCCCTCGGGCCTGCTTGCTCGGGTAGGCTCGCCGCTCGACATGAATGAAGCCATCCCGATCCTGCCGCGGGAGCTGACCGAAGGACTTTCCGACGAGGTCCGCAACGCCCCGCCGCCGCCCACGCCGATCCTGACCGAGCCGTACGCACTGCGTCTCGTCGATCCGGACGCAGACGCCGAAATGATCGCCGAGTGGATGAACATGCCGCATCTGGTCGAAACGTGGGAATCCGCGTGGCCGGTGGCGCGCTGGCGCACATACTTACGCGCGCAGCTCGATGGCAGCTATTCGCGGCCGTTCGTCGGCAGTATGCATGGCCAAGATGGTGGCTACGTCGAAGTGTACCGAGCGGCAAAGGATTCCATCGCAACCCGGTATCAGGCCGACCCGTACGATATCGGGCTGCACGCGGCCATCGCCGAGTTGACGATCGTCAACAAGGGTCTCGGACCTTCTCTGTTGCCGCGCATCGTCGCCAGCATCTTCGACCTCGAACCACGTTGTCGCCGAATCATGTTCGATCCCGACCATCGCAACAAAGGGGCACGGCGGTTGTGCGAATTCACCGGCTGCACATTTCTCGGTGAGCACGACATGAGCAATCGCCGAATGGCGCTCTACGCGTTGCCCCGGCCATCGGTCGACGCTTCCGCCGCTCGGTGACGGCCGCTTATTCGCGGCGCTCGCTCGATCACCTTGCGTGGAAACCGTTCGTTGGCTTCGGCTTCCGCAGTCCACTCCACGATCTGCTGATCAAACACCTCGTCGAGCAGCGCCCGGTATTCCTCGATGCTCCCCCTGCGGGGTCGGTCATGTGGTCGCCGCCGCCAGATTGCGCTTGACTTCCAGTCGCCGCAGCTTGCCCGACGAGGTGCGTGGCAGCGATCCCGGCTTGACGAACACCACATCGGACGGCACGATGCCGCATTCGGACGCCACCTTGGCGACCAGCTCGCTGCGCGCACCGGGCTCGTCAGGGCCGCGGAACTCGGCGGTGATGATCAGCCCCGGACGTATCGCGTCGTCGTTACCCACCGCCACCACTGCTCCCTCGCGCACGCCGCGGATTTCGGCGGCGACACGTTCGACCTCGGTGGGAAACACGTTGCGGCCCGCGATCGTGATGATCTCCTTGGCCCGGCCGCACACCACCAGCCCGTCCTCGGTGAGGTAGCCCAAATCCCCCGTGGGGAACCAGGTTCCGGGCTTCAGCGGCGCGTCACCGACATATCCCGACATCATCGACGTGCCCCGGATCTCGACCTCGCCGACCTCGCGATCGAGGACCTCCGCGGACTGCTCCGACACCGGGCCGATGCGCACTTCCATACCGGGTATCGGCCGGCCGAGGATCGCGTGCCGGCGCGGCGCCGTACTCACGGAATCGGTTGCCGCAGAACGCGGCTCGTCGTAGAGCGGGCCGGTGCCAGGTGCCGGAACCGTAACCGCGCACGTGGATTCGGCCAGGCCGTAGGAGGGCGCCATGGCGCTGGCGTTAAACCCGAAGCCGCTCAGCGCCGTCGCGAACCGGTCCATCGCCGCGCAGTCGACCGGTTCGCCGCCGTTGATCGCGACCCGCACCCGGCCGAGGTCGACGTCGGAGACCAGCCGCGCGTACTTGCCGATCATGCTGTAAGCCATGTTCGGTGCCGCGGTCATCGTCGCGCCGCTCTCGCTGAGCCACCTCAGCCACCGAAACGGGGACACGGCGAAGGCCGCGGTGGGCGCGAGCCAGAACGGCCCACCGGACAATGCGCCGCTGAGCAGGAACGTCAGACCCATGTCGTGGTAGAGCGGTAGCCACGAGCAGCCGACATCGTCGGCCGGGTTTACCGGGAATGCGGTGAGCAGACCGCTGACGTTGCTGAGCACCGCCTCGGGCGACAGCTGCACGGTGCGCGGGGTGCCGGTAGATCCTGCGGTGCCCTGCAGCACCGCGGTCCCGCCGGGGGCGCTGTCAGCCGGCACGACGTTCGCCGAGCGCTTCGCCGCTGCGATGGCACCGACGTCCAGCACCGGCAGCGGCCCGTCCGCGGCGGCGAGCAGGTCGCGCTCCTGGCCGTGGCTGAACACCATGCCTACCCCGATCCCGGTGAATCGGGTCAGCGTGGACTGCGCCCAGCGCTGCGGGTCGGCGCCGCGGACCGGTCCGGGCAGGATCGACACGCTTCGGCCGGCAATCCATGCGCCCTGAATGGCGGCCACGAAATCGGCGGTCGGCTCGCCCACCAAGCCGACGGCGCCGGGTTGCTCCCCGGCGAGGATGCGGGCAGCGACGCTTTCGGCGCGAGCCTGGACCCGCTGCCACGGATGGCGGGTCCAGCTTTCGGTGTCCCGATCGAAGACCACCAGGTCGTGCGCCGACGCGTTCATCGCCCCGGCCAGCGCGGCCGCCAGCACGGTCACGGGGCGACCGCCACCTTTGCCCGGATGATGCTCTCCAGGTCGCCGACGGTGTCGCAGGTGAGCAACTCTTGCTCGTTAATCACCACCCCGAGCTTGTGCTCGATCGCCACCATGCCCACCGCAAAGGCCACCGAGTCCAGCCCCACGTCATCCACCAACCGGGAATCCCGGGTCACCCTGCTGATATCGACGTTCAGGTCGTCGCGCAAGATCTCCTCGAGCGCACCGCTCACCGAGTCAGGCAGTGAGTGCCCCAGATCCATGGGGCGTCACAGTACCGCCCAGGCACTCTGAAAGGGGGCCTACGGTTCGGGCTGCAGCACGCTGGCCGCATCGGCGGTGCCGTCGCCGTCAGTGTCGGTGAGCTTGACGTCCCACCGTCCGTCACCGTCGGTGTCGACGTAGCCCGTGACGCCGGTGCCGTCGGCGGAGATTGCGCGGTCGGCCAGCCCGTTGCCGTCGCTGTCGAGCAGCCGATAGTCGGCCTGCCCGTCGCCGTCGAAGTCGACCAGCGGCCCGCCGGTGTGCTCGGCGCCGTCGAGACCCAGCCAGCGGAGTTGCCCCGCCGCGGGCTGGCCGGGTCGCGGCGGACTCACTGCCACCGCCCAGGTTCCCGAGCCGTCGTCGGTGAAGTAGCTTTCCGCGGTGCCGTCGTTGTCGAGATCGAGCACGGCATGGTCGGCGATACCGTCACCGTCCAGGTCGGCGAGCGCGTCATCGGCCAGCCCGTCGCCGTCGAAATCCAGACCGATTGCATCCAGCCGGCCGTCACCGTCCAGGTCGATATCCGGGCCGCGCTCCCAGATCGTGGCCGTGCCGTCGCCGGCGCCCAAGCAATACTCCATGCCAGGTGGGACGCCCCGGCGCCACTACTGGTTCCCGCGGGAGCGCCACCAGGTCATCAGCTCGCCTGTCGCCTCCTCGCGAGTCAGCGGCCCACGGTCCAACCGTAGTTCTTTGAGGAAGTTCCACGCCTCCCCCACCTGCGGACCCGGCGGGATGCTCAACAATTCCATGATCTCGTTGCCGTCCAAATCCGGACGGACCCGCTGCAAGTCCTCCTTGGCGGTCAGCTCGGCGATCCGCGCCTCCAGGCTGTCGTAGTTGGCCTGCAGCCGGGCGGCCCGCCGCTTGTTGCGGGTGGTGCAGTCGGCCCGCACCAACTTGTGCAGCCGGGGCAACAACGGTCCCGCGTCGGTGACATAACGGCGCACCGCCGAGTCGGTCCACCTGCCCTCACCATAGCCGTGGAATCGCAGATGCAGATACACCAACTGCGACACGTCGTCGACCATCTGTTTGGAATATTTCAATGCCCGCAACCGCTTTCGCGTCATCTTGGCGCCGACCACCTCATGGTGGTGGAAGCTAACGCCGCCGTCGGGCTCGTGCTTGCGGGTGGCAGGCTTGCCGATATCGTGCAGCAGCGCCGCCCAGCGCAACGGTAGGTCGGGGCCCTCGTCTTCCAGAACGATCGCCTGCCGCAGCACCATCAGCGAATGCTGGTAGACGTCCTTGTGCTGGTGGTGCTCGTCGATCGCCATTTGCATGCCGCCGACCTCGGGCAGCACCACTTCGCCCATCCCGGTCTGCACCATCAGCTCGATGCCGGCGGACGGGTCGTCGCCCAGCAGCAGCTTGTCCAATTCGGCCGCCACCCGCTCAGCGGTGATGCGGGCCAGCTCCGGCGCCATTTCCTCGATCGCCGAGCGCACCCGCGGGGCGGCCGTGAAGCGCAGTTGCGAGACGAATCGTGCGGCACGCAGCATCCGCAGCGGGTCGTCGCCGAACGACTCCGCCGGCGTCGCCGCGGTATCCAGCACGCCGGACCGCAGCGCGGCCAAACCGCCTAGCGGATCGATGAATTCGCCGGCCCCGGATGCCGTGATGCGCACCGCCATCGCGTTCACGGTGAAATCCCGGCGCACCAGATCGTCGTCCAACGAGTCGCCGAAACGCACCTCCGGGTTGCGCGAGACGCGGTCGTAGCGGTCGGCGCGGAAGGTGGTGATCTCCAGCCGATGCTCACCCTTGCCTGCGCCGACGGTCCCGAACTCGATCCCGGTGTCCCACAGCGCATCTGCCCACGGGCGCAGCAACTTCTGCACCTGCTCGGGCCGCGCGTTGGTGGCGAAGTCCAGATCGGGGCTCAGCCGGCCCATCAGCGCATCGCGCACCGAGCCGCCCACCAGATACAGCTCGTGGCCGGCCGCGGCGAACACCGAGCCGAGCTCGCGCAGCAGGTCGGCGTGCCGATTCAGTGCGACCGCGGCGGCGGTCAGCAGATCGGCGTCCTGGGCAGCTTCGGGCACGTTCGGACAGCCTAGTCCGGCGACGACGCGGCCGCCTGCGGCCGCCGAGGAGCCGGACAACCCTGCCTATCCGGCGAGTTCGCCGGGGAGCGTCCTAGCACGCCAGCTACTATCGCTTGGGTGTCCGACGGCGAAAAAGCCCAACCACGTCGGCGCCGGGGGAGGCGCCGCGGTCGCCGCAGCGCCGGGTCGGGCCAGGGCCACACCGACAACGGGGCAATCGACGGCAACGCACCCGGCGGCGCACCGAAGCTCGGCCGATCGCGTTCCACACGCCGCAGTCCTGAGCGACTGCGAACCGTGCACGAAACGTCGGCTGGCGGACTGGTCATCGACAATATCGACAGGCCGCGTGAAGAGCAGGTCGCCGTGCTCATCGGCCGCGTGGACCGGCGCGGCCGGATGCTGTGGTCGTTGCCCAAAGGCCATATCGAGCTCGGTGAGACGGCCGAGCAGACCGCGATCCGTGAAGTCGCTGAGGAGACCGGGATTCAGGGCAGCGTGCTGGCGGCGCTCGGCAGGATCGACTATTGGTTCGTCACCGACGGGCGGCGGGTGCATAAGACCGTGCATCATTTTTTGATGCGTTGCTCTGGTGGAGAGCTGTCCGACGACGACGTCGAGGTCGCCGAGGTGGCGTGGGTGCCGATCCCCGAGCTGCCGTCCCGGCTGGCCTACGCCGACGAACGCCGGCTGGCCGAGGTGGCCGACGAGCTGATCGACAAGTTGCAGACCGACGGCCCGGCCGCGCTGCCGCCGCTGCCGCCGACCTCGCCGCGGCGGCGACCGCAGACGCATTCGCGCACCCGGAACCGTCGGCCCGACGAGTCGGTGCGGAGCCGGAAGAATGGTCGCGGTCCCGGGCCCTAAGGGCCCCGAGGACAGTAGCCGACGACGACAATGCAGAACGAGGCAATGAGGTGGGGGCATCACCCGCTTGCGGGGGCGAGCGGCGCTTTGGTCGCGCCGCGGCTGCGGCGGGCCGCCTTGTTGCGCCTCGCGGTCGTGGTCGGCATCCTGATGGGCTTTACCGGCGCGTTGGCTCTACCCGCCGCCGCGCCGCTTGCCGCCGCGGGTGAGCCCGGCGCCACTCCGTTCGTCCAGGTCCGGATCGATCAGGTGACCCCGCAGACGGTCACCACGACCAGCGAGCCCGTCGTCACCGTCACCGGGACGGTGACCAACGTCGGGGACCGTACGGTCCGTGACGTGATGGTCCGCCTCGAGCACGCCGCCGCGGTGAGCATGTCGGCGGGGCTGCGCACCAACCTCGACGGCGACACCGACCAATACGAGCCGGTTGCCGAATTCAAAACCGTCTCCGGTGAGCTGCAACGCGGCCACCAAGCCGGCTTCTCGCTGTCCGCCCCGGTTCGCTCACTGACCAAACCCTCGCTGGCGATCGGCAAGCCCGGCGTCTACCCGCTGCTGGTCAACGCCAACGGAACACCCGACTACGGCGAACCGGCACGTCTCGACGACGCCCGGTTCCTGCTGCCGGTGGTGGGCGTGCCGCCGGATCCGCTGGACACGTCCGGCGACGCGTTGAGCGCCGCGGGCGGTGGGGTCGCGCCCGACACCTCTAAACCCGTGCCGATCACCATGCTGTGGCCGCTGGCCGACCGGCCCCGGCTGGCGCCCGGCGTACCGGGCGGCACGATACCGGTGCGGTTGATGGACGACGAGCTGGCGACGTCGCTGGCCACCGGCGGCCGACTGGACATTCTGCTGGCCGCCGCCGAGTTCGCGACCAGCCACGACGTCGACCCCGACGGCGCCATCGACCGCTCGCTGTGCCTGGCCGTCGACCCTGACCTGCTGGTCACCGTCAACGCGATGGCCGGTGGCTACGTTGTCCTCGGCGTCGTCTCCGATTCTCCTGACGGTTCTGCGCCGCCGCCGGGGACGCCGACGCATCCGGGGACCGGGCAGGCCGCGGCGGCGAGCTGGTTGGACCGGTTGCGCACACTGGCGCACCGGATGTGTGTGGCCCCGCTGCCCTACGCGCAGGCCGACCTCGACGCCGTGCAACGTGTCGGGGACGCCGGGCTCAGCGCGATCGCCACCAGCTCCGCCGGCGATATCGTCGACCACATCCTGGGCGTCACCGCCGTCCGCGGCGCCACCTTCATCCCCGATGGCCCATTGACCCGCCAGACCGTAAACCTGTTGAGCGCCAACGGCGACACCGTGGTGGTCGCTGCTGCCGACTCGTCCGCGGAAGATTCCGCCACCGCCGGGCCGGCGCCGGTGAGCACGGCGCCGCGGCGGCTGTCACCCCAGGTGGTGGTCGCGCCGTTCGACCCCGCTGTCGGCGCTGCATTCGCGGCCGCCGGCTCTGATCCGGTCGCACCGACCTATTTGAGCCCCGCGCTCGCGGTTCGGCTGCAGCACGACTCCGAAACCGCGCGCCGCCAGGATGCGCTTGGCTCGATGCTGTGGCGAACGCTGCAGCCGAGTGTCACGCCGCGCGCCGAGATCTTGCTACCGCCGACCACCTGGAAACTACATTCCGACGACGCGGGTGCCATCCTGACCACGCTGGCGACCGCGATCCGCTCCGGCCTGGCGGTGCCACGGCCCCTGCCGGCGCTGATCGCCGACGCCTCAGCCACCCCACCCATCACCGGAACACCGCAACTCCCCGGCACCGGCGCGGGCGAACGGGGCCGGTTCGACGACAACGTCGCCGCCGCGATTGCTAACGAGGTGGGCCGGCTGTGGGGGTTGACCGCGGCGTTGACGACCGACGCTCGCACCGGGCTGACCGGTGTCAGCTACACCGCGCCGCTCCGCGAGGACATGCTGCGTGCCGTCAGCCTGGCCGACCGGCCCGACACCCGCAACGGGCTGGCGCAACGACGGCTGCAGGTCGTCGGCACCGCGATCGACGACTTGTTCGGTGCGGTCACCATCGTCAACCCAACCGGGTCTTACACGCTGGCCACTGAGCACAGCCCACTCCCTTTGGTCCTCCACAACGGGCTGGCCGTCCCGATCCGGGTGCGACTGCACCTCGACGCTCCGCCGGGTATGCGGGTGACCGATCTCGGCGAAATCGAGATGCCGGCCGGATACTTGCCGGTGCGGGTGCCGATCGAAGTGAACTTTACCCAGCGCGTCGCCATCGACGTCACGTTGCGCACGCCGGCCGGGGTGCAGCTGGGCGAGCCGGTGCGGCTGTCGGTGCACTCCAACGCCTACGGCAAGGTGCTGTTCGCGATCACGCTCAGCGCAGCGGCGGTGCTGGTGGCGCTCGCCGGACGACGGCTGTGGCACCGGTTCCGTGGCCAGCCGGACCGCGCCGACCTTGATCGTCCGCAGGACCCTCCGGCTCCCCCCGACACACCGCCCGCCGGGAAAGACCGTCGAGCAGACCAGCTCGTCGACGAAGAGCACCGCCGATGAGTTCCGCCGGCCGGCCCGTGCCGCCACCGGCGCAGCCATCCCCACGGCCAGCGGGCACGCGGCGGCGCCGACCACACCGGCCGGGCCCACCTACCGGGCCACTGCCGCCGACCGGGCTGGTGTCGTCGCAGGGCACACCGCCGCCGGCCCGTCCTGAGCTCTCCGACGCCGCGCTGGTGTCGCGCTCGTGGGGAATGGCGTTCGCAACCCTGGTCAGCCGGCTCACCGGGTTTGCCCGGATCGTGATCCTGGCCGCGATCCTGGGTGCGGCGCTCTCCAGCGCATTCTCGGTGGCCAACCAGCTGCCGAACCTGGTCGCCGCGCTGGTGCTGGAGGCGACGTTCACCGCGATCTTCGTGCCGGTGCTGGCGCGCGCCGAGCACGATGACGCCGACGGCGGTGCGGCCTTTGTG
Source organism: Mycobacterium sp. (assembly GCF_035623875.1). Taxonomy (GTDB): domain Bacteria; phylum Actinomycetota; class Actinomycetes; order Mycobacteriales; family Mycobacteriaceae; genus Mycobacterium. The sequence goes on from NZ_DASPSP010000293.1 coordinate 12,821, forward strand.
CGGCGGCTGGTGACGCTGGCCACCACCCTGCTGCTGGTGACCACGCTGCTGTCGGTGGCCGCCGCGCCGCTGCTGGTGCAGTTGATGCTGGGCCGCAACCCTCAGGTCAACGAGCCGCTCACCGCGGCATTCGCCTACCTGCTGTTGCCGCAGGTGATCTTCTACGGCCTCTCCTCGGTGTTCATGGCGATCCTGAACACCCGCAACGTGTTCGGGCCGCCGGCGTGGGCGCCCGTCGTCAACAACATCGTCGCGATCGCCACCCTGGGCGCCTACCTGGCGACACCGGGACAACTGTCGGTAGATCCGGTGCAGATGGGCAACGCCAAGCTGCTGGTACTGGGTATCGGAACGACGTTGGGGGTGGTCGCGCAGACCATCGTGCTGCTGGCCGCGATCCGGCGTCAGCGCATCAGCCTTCGCCCGCTGTGGGGAATCGACAAGCGGCTCAAACGCTTCGGCGCGATGGCCGCCGCGATGGTGTTCTACGTGCTGATCAGCCAAATCGGCCTGATCGTCACCAACCAGATCGCGAGCACGGCCGCTGCGTCCGGCCCGGCGATCTACAACTACACCTGGCTGGTGCTGATGCTGCCGTTCGGCATGATCGGGGTGACGGTGCTGACGGTGGTGATGCCACGGCTCAGCCGCAATGCGGCCGCCGACGACACCCCGGCGGTGCTGGCCGACCTCTCGCTGGCCACCCGACTGACGATGATCACGCTGATCCCGACGGTCGCGTTCATGACCGTGGGCGGGCCTGCGATCGGCAGCGCGCTGTTCGCATACGGCCATTTCGGTGACGTCGACGCCGGCTACCTGGGCGCGGCGATCGCGTTGTCGGCGTTCACGCTGATCCCGTACTCAATCGTGCTGCTCGAGCTACGCGTCTTCTACGCCCGCGAGCAACCGTGGATACCGATCGTGATCATCGTCGTCATCACGACCGTCAAGATCGCCGCCTCGCTGCTCGCGCCGCACATTGCCGACAACCCCAACCTGGTCGCCGGATACCTCGGCTTCGCCAACGGTCTGGGATTTTTGGCGGGCGCGATCGTCGGCTACTACCTGCTGCGCAACGCGCTGCGGCCGCGCGGCAGCCACCTACTCGGCCTCGCGGAGGTGCGGACCATTCTTGTCACGGTCACCGCATCATTGCTAGCAGGGTTGATCGCGCACGTGGTGGACCGGCTGGTGGGGATGCAGCGGCTCACCGCCTACGGGGGCGGTGCCGGCTCGCTGCTGCGGTTGTTTGTGCTCGCGGTGATCATGTCGCCGATCGTGGCCGCCGTGATGGTGCGCGCGCGGGTGCCCGAGGCTCAGGCGGCGCTGACCGCACTTCGCCGCTGGATCGGCGCCAGACCTGCCGGAGCCCCCAGCCGCAACCACGCGGTACCCCCAGCGGCTGGCCGGGTACCGCCACGGCGACCGGCTCCGCCCCCGCCCGGCACCGCGAAGAACGTCGCTGCCAGTAGTTCCGTCGCCCCCGATCAGCTGTTCCGCCCGGGTCAGTTCACGTACCCTGAGCAAAGGAATTCGACTACACCGGGGGGAAATCCGGTACGCCAGCCCGTCTGGCGGGGGCTTCCGGAAGAGGTAACTGGGGAGGAGATGCGGAGAGGACCGGGGATGACCGACCGCCCATCGGACAGCACCTCATCCAAAGCTGTCTCCGAAACCGAGCCGCCCCGGCAGCCCGCATCGTCACCAGCCGTCGACGACTTTCAACCCGACGTGCCGCCCGATCTCGACGTAGGCACCGTGCCGGCGGCGGAGCCGCCTACCCGATCCAACGGCGGCCCCTCGGCGGATCCCGACCTCGACGCGGCGCGCTTCGACGGCGATCCGATTGAGTTCGACGCACCGCCCGAGCCGGCGGCGGAGCCGTCACCGCATCAGGACGACCTGCACCTGGTTCCCGGCGCCAGCATCGCCCGCGGTCGCTACCGGCTCTTGGTCTTCCACGGCGGAACGCCGCACCTGCAATTTTGGCAGGCGCTCGACACTGCACTGGATCGGCAGGTGGCGCTGACGTTCGTGGACCCGGACGGCGCGCTGTCCGACGACCAGGTTCGCGAGATCCTGTCTCGCACGATGCGGCTGAGCCGCGTCGACGAACTCGGGATCGCCCGGGTTCTCGACGTCGTCCACACCGGCACCGGCGGCTTGGTCGTCGCCGAATGGATCCGCGGCGGTTCGCTGCAGGAGGTGGCCGACACCTCGCCATCCGCTGTGGGCGCTGCCCGTGCGATGCAAACCTTGGCGGCTGCCGCCGAGGCCGCCCACCACGCCGGCGTCGCGCTGTCGGTCGACCATCCCAGCCGGGTGCGGGTCAGCATCGAAGGCGACGTGGTGCTGGCCTTCCCCGCGACCATGCCGGAGGCCACCCCCGAGGACGACATCCGCGGCATCGGCGCCGCGCTATATGCGCTGCTGGTCAACCGGTGGCCGCTGCCGGAGTCCGGGGTGCGCAGCGGGATGGCGCCGGCGCCGCAGGATCCGACCGGCCAGCCCGTTGAACCCAGCTCGATCGACCGCGACATCCCGTTCCAGATTTCCGCTGCGGCCACTCATTCGATCCAGGGTGACGGCGGGATTCGCAGTACTGCAACACTTTTGAACTTGCTGCAGCAAGCGACCGCGATTGCCGACCGCACCGAGTTGCTGAGCCCGTTGCCCGAGCCGCCCCCGGTACCCACCCGGCCGGATCGGCTCCGCATGCCCGCGCTGGAGGCGGCGCAGGCGCGCGTCCGTCGCCGCCGCGCCCTGACGATCTGGATCGGTGCCGGCGCCGCCATCATCGTGGTGGCCCTACTGGTCTTGGCGTCGGTGTTGACCCGGATGTTCGGAGACGTCGGTGGGCTGGACAAGGACCGGCTGGGCCTCAATGCGCCCTCGCAGAGTTCGAACTCCAGCGGCAGCTCAGCGGCGGGCGGCATGGTCAAGCCGGTGAGCGCGACGGTCTTCTCCCCCGGCGGTGAGGCCGATAACCCGGGCCAGGCCGGGCTGGCGATCGACGGCAACCCGGCGACCGCGTGGCCAACCGACACCTACCGCGACGCCGTCCCGTTCCCGAGTTTCAAAAGCGGTGTCGGCTTGTTGCTGCAGCTGCCGAATCCCACCGTCGTGGGAGCGGTGACCGTCGACCTGGCCAGCACCGGAACGAAAATCCAGATCCGCTCCTCAGCGACGTCCACGCCGGGCAAGCTGGACAACACCACCCCGCTGACTCAGCTGGTGTCGATACAGCCGGGCCACAACAGCATCCCGGTCAAGGCGTCGGCGCCCACGTCGTATCTGCTGGTGTGGATTTCGACTCTGGGGACTACCAATGGTGAGAGCCGCTCCGACATCGCAGAGGTCACTGTGCAAGCCGCGTCGTGACGCACCGGCTCGATCGGGTGAAGTGCCGGGCACCCACCGATTGGCTACTGTCCGGCCGTGGGCTTCGGACGCCAGGTTCGACGAGAGCGTAGCGAACAACGGGGCAAAGAACGTGGTGAACAACGGAGCGACGCCGAATTACTGGCTGCCCACGTCGCAGGCGACCGCTACGCCTTCGAGGAACTTTTCTACCGTCACCACCGGCAGCTGCACCGGGTTGCCCGGTTGACCAGTCGTAGCGCTGAGGATGCCGAGGATGCGTTGCAGGACGCGATGGTCTCGGCGCATCGCGGTGCCGGCTCCTTTCGACACGACGCGGCCGTCAGCAGCTGGTTGCATCGCATCGTGGTCAATGCTTGCCTGGACCGATTGCGCCGCAACAAAACACACCCCACCACCGCGCTCAACGACGTCTACTCGGTGGCCGACCAGACCGCGCAGGTAGAGACGGCGATCGCGGTGCACCGGGCGCTGATGCGGCTGCCCGTCGAACAGCGCGCCGCAGTGGTCGCGGTCGACATGCATGGCTATTCGGTCGCCGACACCGCTGCGATGCTCGGGGTGGCCGAGGGCACCGTGAAGAGTCGCTGCGCCCGCGCCCGGGCCCGGCTGGCCACCATCCTCGGCTACCTGGAAAGCGACACCGGCTGCGTCGACGTCTGATCTCCAGGCGAGCCGCGCGTGGCGTTCGGGTTGTCAATGACGGACACTGAGGCGGATGGACGGAGTTGGACAGGGCGAGTGCGACGATGCGGGCACCGATCCACCGCTGACGGTGGAAGCCCTCGCCGACCTGCAGGCAGGTCTTCTCGACGACGACGTCGCTGCCCGGTTGCGCCAGAAAGTCCGCGCAGACCCGGATGCCCAGCAGACGATGGCCGCGCTGAACCGGGTCCGCCGCGACATCGCGGCTCTGGGAGCCGACGGGCCGTCGGCGCCGGACGTTGCGCCCGAGGTCGTCGACGGCATCGCCGCGAGGCTGCGCGCCCAGCGGCCGGAACGCTCCCGGCTACGCGCCGCGCACACCATCCGCACGGGCAGTCTCCCCCGCTCGGCGCGGGTGGGCATCGCCGCCGCCGGCCTGATCGCCGCAGGCGCCGCGGTCTGGCTGGGAACCGCGGCGCTGATCACCGCGCCAACATCCACACCGAGCCGCCCGACGACCGCCGAACACATCACCGTGTCCCGCCCGCCGGTAACGATTCCGTTGTCGGACCAACAGATCCTTGCCCTGCTCGACCACGAACCCGACTTCGGCGCGTTGGCTGACCGGCAACGCCGCACGTCATGCCTGGCCGGCTTGGGCTACCCGGCAGACGCCCGGATTCTGGGTGCCCGCCCGGTGGAGATCACCAGACACCCGGCCGTCTTGCTGGTGCTCCCCGGCGATACACCCGGCACGGTGACAGCGCTGGCGGTCGCGCCGACTTGTAGTTCCGTGAACACCGGGCTGTTGGCTGACAGGATGGTCAACCGTCCGTAGTGTTCGCGGGAACACCACCGCCTACCCTGGCGTTCGACTGCTTTGAAAGCGGCTCGAAATACCCGAAAGGCTGGAATGTCGTCCACCACCACCGTTCACAACGTGATCATCATCGGCTCCGGACCTGCCGGCTACACCGCCGCGCTGTATGCCGCGCGCGCACAGCTGGCGCCGGTGGTGTTCGAGGGGACCTCGTTCGGCGGAGCGTTGATGACCACCACCGAAGTGGAGAACTATCCCGGTTTCCGCGACGGCATCACTGGCCCCGAATTGATGGACCAGATGCGGGAGCAGGCGCTGCGGTTCGGTGCGGACCTGCGCATGGAAGACGTCGACTCGGTGTCGCTGGACGGCCCGGTCAAGTCGGTCACCACCGCCGACGGGCAGACGGTGCACGCGCGGGCCGTCATCCTGGCGATGGGCGCCGCGGCGCGCTACCTGCACGTGCCCGGTGAGCAGGAGTTACTGGGCCGCGGGGTGAGTTCCTGCGCCACCTGCGACGGCTTCTTCTTCCGCGACCAGGACATTGTCGTGATCGGCGGCGGGGACTCGGCGATGGAGGAGGCCACCTTCCTGACGAAGTTCGCCCGCAGTGTGACCGTCGTGCACCGCCGCGACGAGTTCCGGGCCTCCAAGATCATGCTGGACCGGGCCCGCAACAACGACAAGATCCGGTTCATCACCAACAGCGTCGTGGTGGCCGTCGACGGCGATACCACGGTGACGGGTCTGCGGCTTAAGGACACCGTCACCGGCAAGGAATCCACACTGGCCGTGACCGGGGTCTTCGTCGCAATCGGCCACGATCCGCGGTCCGAATTGGTGCGCGACGCCGTGGACCTGGACCCGGAAGGCTACGTGCTGGTGCAGGGCAACACCACCTACACCTCGCTCGACGGGGTGTTTGCGGCTGGCGACTTGGTCGATCACACCTACCGCCAGGCGGTCACCGCCGCCGGCACGGGTTGCAGCGCGGCGATCGACGCCGAGCGCTGGTTGGCCGAGCGTGACGAGTCGAAAACCCCCGCCCGGGCCAATTTAGCCGAAACCCCAGCAGCAGCGACACTTTGATTGGAGTACCCGATGACGAACACCGGCGCACCTGTAGACGTCTCTGACGCATCATTCGAAAGCGAGGTGTTGGCGAGCAATACCCCTGTGCTGGTTGACTTTTGGGCCACCTGGTGCGGACCCTGCAAGATGGTGGCGCCGGTGCTGACGGAGATCGCCGCTGAAACTGCCGGGCAACTCACCGTCGCCAAACTCGATGTCGACGCAAACCCCGAGACCGCTCGCAATTTTCAGGTGGTTTCGATCCCGACGTTGATCCTGTTCAAGGACGGCCAGCCGGTCAAGCGCATCGTTGGAGCCAAAGGCAAGGCGGCGTTGCTGCGCGAACTTTCTGACGCCGTTCCCAACGTCGGATAGTTCGCTGCAGATCGCCGCGATTTGCCTGGCGTTTTCCCGAAATCGACGAGCGTCTGCGACAATACCGCCAAGCCTGTCAATAAACGGCAGGGCTGTTCACACCGGCTCACCGGAGGCCTTGGAATGTCGAGTCCGCACCGCGGCGCCGGCGACGCGCTGCACTGTGGTGACCGCAGCGCAGCGGTCGCCGAGATTCGGGCTTCGCTGACCGCGCTGGGGCATCTGGACGGCGATGAGGACCTCACCACCGGAAAACATGTCGCGTTCGACGTCTTCGACGAAGAGCTCGACCGCGCGGTGCGCGCTTTTCAGCAGCATCGGGGGCTGCTGGTGGACGGTATCGTCGGCGAAGCCACCTACCGGGCACTGAAAGAGGCGTCCTATCGGCTCGGCGCCCGCACCCTGAACCATCAGTTCGGTGCGCCGATGTACGGCGATGACGTCGCCACGCTGCAAGACAGACTGCAGGATCTCGGTTTCTACACCGGGCTGGTCGACGGATACTTCGGTTTGCAGACCCACAACGGGTTGATGTCGTACCAGCGCGAGTACGGGCTCGGCGCCGACGGCATTTGCGGCCCGGAAACGTTGCGCTCCTTGTACTTTCTCGGTTCGCGAGTAACCGGTGGCTCCATCCACGCCATCCGTGAAGAGGAACTTGTCCGCCGATCCGGGCCGAAGCTGTCGGGCAAACGAATCATCATCGACCCCGGTCGCGGCGGCGCTGACCACGGACTGATCGCACATGGGGCCGCCGGACCCATCAGCGAGGCAGACATGCTGTGGGACTTGGCAAGTCGCCTCGAAGGCCGGATGACCGCGATCGGGATGGAAACCTTCCTGTCGCGGCCGACCAACCGCAGCCCATCGGACGCCGAGCGCGCCGCGACGGCTAACTCCGTCGGTGCCGATCTGATGATCAGCCTGCGCTGCGCAACCCAGGCCAGCCCGTCGGCCAACGGTGTGGCCTCCTTCCACTTCGGCAATTCGCATGGTTCGGTCTCCACCATTGGCCGTAATCTTGCCGACTTTATTCAACGAGAAGTGGTCGCGCGCACCGGTTTACGCGACTGTCGCACCCATGGTCGGACCTGGGACCTGCTGCGGCTGACGCGAATGCCGACGGTTCAGGTCGACATCGGCTACATCACCAACCCGCGTGACCGCGCGCTGCTGGTCACCACACAGAGCCGCGACGCGATCGCCGAAGGAATCCTGGCGGCGGTCAAGCGACTTTATCTGCTCGGCAAGAACGACCGGCCCACGGGTACATTCACTTTCGCCGAGCTACTTGCCCATGAGTTATCGGTGGAGCAAGCCAGCCGGCTCAGCGGTTCGTAGCCGACGATCCCGCCGCGACCGGTTGCGGCAGCGACGAGGTCTCCAGCAGTCGCTCTAACGCCGCTTCGACCTCCGCCTTCCAGCCAAGACCCTTGTCCAGCTCGAGCCGCAAGCGCGGGAAGTACCGATGCTGGGCCACCACGACGAATCCCACGTCGCGCAGAAAATCGGCCTCGATCACACAGTGCTCGACCGAACAGTCACCCAATGCCTCTAGCACCGGCCGGAGATCGGGGTCGGCGCTCTGCGGGTTGAGCAGCTCGGCGACGTGCTCCGTGCGGCCGAACGCCTCCAGTGCCCGAACACCCCGGCGGACTAATTCATCGACCACCCGCGCCAAGAGACTGTACGGCAGCTCGTCGGCGGCGGGTCCGGGCTCCACTCGCATCGAGGTCAACAGGACGGCATCAGCCGACACCGGCGCCGTGGGAAACCGGTGCGCCCGCGGCACTGCCCGTGGCGGAGCGTAGAACGCATAGCCCAAGCACGGTGGCTCGCTCTGACCACACTCGGACGGGACCGCCGTCGCCACCTGACCGCACGATCCCCACTCCAGCATGACCATCGAGAGCCAGGCTTCTTTCTCGAATTCCGGGTCGGCCAAGTGGTCTTCGTTGCCCAGGGTCGCGGGGTCCACTTCCCAGAAGGTGCAGCGACGCGCATGTTTGGGAAGCTGGTCGAAGGCTTCGAGTCGCAGCGGTGTGATTCGAGCAGACACTAGACTCCTGGGCCTTCATGGAGCGCGAGAGATACCGGAGCCAATGGCCCGACTCCCCGCGACCGGGTGGTGCCGCCACCCCGCAAACGAGCGTACCCCCCGTGCGCGGCCGACCGCGATACCCGCGCGACGCCGGTTCGCGGCCCCGAAAAGCCGTTGCCTCGGCCCGACACGAGGTAACAAGCTACCCAGCGGCTGGCCAAGCCCGCATTGCGGACGAAATGACCTGGTGCACAGCTTGATTCAGTTGATCGCCGCATGTCCAGGGAGTTTGGTCGGCCGGATTGTCACAGTGACGTAATCGCCTAGTGTGTGTGGTCAGGCATCCGACGAGTTCATCAGGCCGACGATGCGCTGCAAATCATCCACCGAACCGAACTCGATCACAACCTTGCCTTTGCGTTTACCCACGCTAACGGTGACGCGGGTATCGAAGGCGGTGGATAGCTGCTCAGCAACGTCCTGAAGGCCGGGCATCTGGATCGGTTTGCGTCGCGGAGGCACCGGCTGATTGCTGTCGCTGCGATTCGCGAGGGTGACTGCCTCCTCGGTTGCCCGCACCGACAGGCCCTCGGCGACGATCCGTGCCGCCAGGTTTTCTTGTGCATCCGGGCCGCCCTCAAGGGACAGCAGCGCCCGCGCATGACCGGCCGACAGCACTCCCGCCGCAACCCGACGCTGAACAGGAATCGGCAACCGCAGCAATCGGATCATGTTGGTGATCAGCGGACGCGACCGGCCGATACGGGCGGCGAGTTCATCGTGGGTGACACCAAACTCGTCGAGCAGTTGCTGGTAGGCTGCTGCCTCTTCCAGTGGGTTCAACTGCACGCGGTGGATGTTCTCCAGCAGTGCGTCGCGCAGCAAGTTGTCCTCGCCGGTTTCGCGCACGATCGCCGGGATCGCGGTCATGCCGGCCGCTTGAGCCGCGCGCCACCGGCGCTCGCCCATCACGAGCTGATAACGCTGTCCGCCGGGCGTTCCTGGGGCTCCCTGGGATGCGTCCAGTGCGCGGACCACGATCGGCTGCATGAGGCCGAACTCGCGGATCGAATGCACGAGTTCGGCCAACGCCTCGTCGTCGAATACCTGCCGGGGTTGGCGGGGGTTCGGCTCGATAAGTCCCGGATCGATTTCGCGGTACACCGCGCCGATGCCGGCCGAACCCGCAGCCGCGGCTCCGCCGAGCACTACGTCGGCGGCCGCATCGCCCATCCGCGGCCCGAGTCGGGCCGAGCTCCCACTGCCATCGACCGGTCCGGTGGGGATCAGCGAAGCCAGTCCGCGCCCGAGCCCGCCCTTCTTACGTAGCGGCTGGGTCATGCTTGTCCCCCTCCTCGATTGCATCTCGCTCCGCGAGTTCGCGGCTCGCATCGAGGTAACTCATCGCACCGCGCGAACCGGGATCGTAATCGATGATCGTCATGCTGTAACCGGGTGCCTCAGAAACCTTGACGCTGCGCGGGATCACGGTGCGCAAAACTTTGGCGCCGAAGTAGTGGCGGACTTCATCGGCCACCTGATCGGCGAGCTTGGTCCGGCCGTCGTACATGGTGAGGATCACCGTGCTGACGTCGAGACCGGGGTTCAGATGAGCCTTCACCATCTCGATGTTTTTCATCAACTGTGACACCCCCTCCAGCGCGTAATACTCGCACTGGATGGGGATCAGCACCTCGGGGGCAGCGACCAAAGCGTTGATGGTCAGCAGGCCCAGCGATGGCGGGCAATCGATGAAGACGTAGTCGAAGTCGAGGCTGGCCAAGTCGGCCAGGGCGGTGCGCAATCGATTTTCCCGCGCCACCATGCTCACTAATTCGATCTCCGCACCGGCCAGGTCGATGGTCGCTGGCACACAGAACAAGCGGTCGTTGTGCGGGCTGCGCCGCAGCGCGCTGTGCAATGGCATCTCGCCAAGAAGCACCTCGTAGGACGAGGGTGTACCGGAATGGCGATCAGTGATGCCCAGCGCGGTGCTCGCATTGCCCTGCGGATCCAGATCGATGACAAGTGTTTTGAGCCCTTGGACGGCCAGCGCCGCGGCCAGGTTCACCGCCGTGGTGGTCTTGCCGACGCCGCCCTTCTGATTGGCAATCGTGAAGAGTCGGCGATGGCGCGGGCGGCGCAACGGTTGGTAGGCGGTGTGCAGCACTTGCATGGCGCGCTCGGCAGCGGCTCCGATCGGGGTGTCGAATTCCGTTGTTTCACGTGAAACATGGGTGGCGGACGAGGCTCCGTCCCCGGAACGGAACGGGCCGTGTGGCGCACTCATAGGCTCTCCCTGTTCGACCGTCGCCGCCGCGGATCCCGGACCGGAGCCGGCTCGCCGCGCCGTGCCACCACCACCGTTGTCGGCGGGGACAGATACTTCACGCCACATTCCACCACTTTGGCATCCGCGGCGCCCAATGAGGTCATCACACGCCGGTACTCGCGCACCTCCTCGGGCGCCCGCTCCCCTTTGATCGCCAGCATTCGGCCACCTGGCCGCAGCAACGCCATACTCCATCGGGTCAGCTTGTCCAACGGGGCCACGGCCCGCGACACCACGACGTCGCATCCGCCGACGCTTTGCCGGACGGCCGGGTCCTCGGCGCGGCCCCGCAGCACCTCGACGTCCAGTCCGAGCTCGGTGACCGCCATGCGGAGAAACTCGCTTCGGCGGAGCAGTGATTCGATCAGGACGACATCGAGTCCCGGTTCGGCGATCGCCAGTGTCAATCCCGGTAGGCCGGCGCCGCTACCAATGTCGGCTACTCGCTCGCCCGGTTCCAACAGCTCAGCAACGGCCCCGCAATTGAGGAGGTGGCGTTCCCAGATTCGGTCGATTTCATGCGGGCCGAGCAGCCCCCACTCGACACCGGTACCCGCGAGCAGATCCGCGTACTGATGGGCGAGGTCGACGCGCGGACCGAAGATCGCCTTCGCTATTTCAGGCGGTGGTGGCACCGGCGGCGCTGCCCGCTTCTGGGGAACGACATGTTTCACGTGAAACATCCCTCCCGTTCGTGCCTGCCGGCGTCTCAAACGAACTACACCTGTGTAACTCTGTGTCCGGTTCAGTCGATCAGGACGACGACTCGGCGCGACGGCTCCACGCCCTCGCTCTCGCTGCGGACCCCGTCGATTGCCGCGACCGCGTCGTGGACGATCTTGCGCTCAAACGGCGTCATCGGCGCGAGTTCTTCGCGCTCGCCGCTTTCCAGTACCCTCCTGGCAACCTTGTCACCCAACGTCGCCAACTCTTCGCGGCGGCGGCGACGCCAACTCGCGATGTCTAGCATCAGCCGGCTGCGCACTCCTGTCTTTTGATGCACCGCCAACCGCGTCAATTCCTGTAACGCATCGAGCACCTCGCCCTTGCGGCCGACCAACTTATTCAGGTCGTCACTGCCGTCGATGCTTACCACCGCGCGGCTACTCTCGACGTCCAAGTCGATGTCGCCATCGAAGTCCAGCAGGTCCAGTAGCTCTTCCAGGTAGTCGCCGGCGATCTCGCCCTCGGCGACTAACCGCTCTTCCGTATCGCCCTCGGCGGCGGTGTCGCTGTCGCTCGTCGTCGTCTCCTCGGAAGCGTCTTCCAGGGCCGCTTTCGTCGGAGTCTCCGTTGCAGCTTTGTCGGTGTCGTGTCCGGTTGTATCGGCGTCCGTCATGTCTGCCTGTTTCCTTCCAGTCGTCCGAGCCTTCGCCCGGCTAAGCCTGCTGGCCGGTCTCGAGCCTGGCGCCAGCTATCTCCACCCGACCCTCGGTCAACGTTTCCGCTTCTTCGGCTTGGCTCCCGGACGTGGGGTGCGGCTCGCCGGATCGCCGTCTCGTGCCGCCTGATCCGCGGCCGCGGAATCGCCGCGGGCCGAAGATGCCGGCGACCCGTTGCCGCCGGCTGGCGCATTCCGCGCAGGACGTTTTGGTTTGGCGCCCGGCGCTGGCGCGTTGGCCGCCCGCCGTTCCAACGCTTCGCGCTTCTTCGCCTCTTCCTCTTTTTCGATCATCCCGAAGACGACGTGCTGTTGCCCGAACGTCCAGATGTTGTTCGAGAACCAGTAGAAGATGATCGCTAGCGGCAAGAACGGCCCGCCGACCACCACACCCAGCGGAAACACGTACAGCGCGAGCTTGTTCATCATGGCGGTCTGCGGGTTGGCCGCGGCCTCCGGGCTCTGCCGCGCGATGGACGCTCGACTGTTGAAGTAGGTGGCGATGCCGGCCATGATCATCACCGGCACTCCAACCGCGACGACGGCCGGTCGGCTGAAATGGGTGAACGCCGCGAGGCTGGCCCCCCGCTGTGTCATCGTCGCGCCCAATGGCGCACCAAACAGGTTGGCGTCCAAGAAGTGTCCGACGTCCGCGGCGCTGAACACGTAGTTCCCCAGCTCGCGGTTCCGCTCGGGCGATAGCCCCAGCTGTCCGATACCGGTGCTCGTTCGGTTGAAACATCGCAGCACGTGGTAGAGCCCCAGGAACACCGGGATCTGCGCCAGCATCGGCAAGCAGCCGAGGATGGGATTAAATCCGTGTTCGCGCTGCAGCTTTTGCATCTCCAGCGCCATCCGCTGACGGTCCTTGCCGTACTTCTTCTGCAGCGCCTTGATCTGCGGCTGCAACTCCTGCATCTGCCGGGTGGTGCGGATCTGGCGGACGAACGGATGGTACAAAATCGCGCGCAGCGTGAACACCAGGAACATCACCGACAGCGTCCACGCGAAGAAGTTCGTCGGACCCAGCACGAAGCCGAATGCCTTGTACCAGAGCCACATGATCGCCGAGACCGGGTAGTAGAAGTAGTCGAGGCTGAACGGATCAAACAACTTCAATCACTCTTCCCTAGCGTCGCTGGGGTGCCCCAGACTTCGGCCCGCACTGCGCGGCGTTCCGGTATCGGATCCCATCCTCCCCGATGCCACGGACCACACTTGGCCAGCCGCACGGTTGCCAGCCAACTCCCCCGCACCAACCCGTACTCGGCCAAGGCCTCCACGGCGTACTGACTACAGGTTGGGGTGAACCGGCACGTCGGCGGTCGCAGCGGCGACACCATGTGCCGGTAGAGCTGAATCAGGAAAATCGCGCCGCGGACTATCGCGGTCTCGGCCCCGTGCAGCCGCTGCCGCAGCGTTGACGTTATGTCATTCACCGGCCAGATCCCGTCGCCTCGATCCGCCGTAGGCCGGCCCGCAATTGTTCCTCCAACCGAGCCGAGTCAACGGTGCGACTGCTGGGCAGCGCGCGGATCACCACTTGTTCCGATCCTTCCAGGCCGCCGACTACCCCGCGAGCGACGTGGCGTAACCGACGGGCCAGTTGGTGGCGTTGCACCGCCGAGCCCACCGATCGCGAAATGATCAGCCCGACCTTCGGCGCCTCGCCGTCTTTCTCATTCCCACGCTGCGCATAGATGACGAGGTCCGGCTGCACGGCTCGAGTTCCGTGCTTCACCGTGGAATCGAACTCGCTCGACCGCGTCATGCGGTTCCGCGCGGAAAGCACCGCTGTGACACCGGGATTGGAATTAGGCAGTCACCGAGCGGCGGCCCTTGCGACGCCGGTTCGACACGATCGCCCGCCCCGCCCGAGTGCGCATCCGCAGCCGGAAGCCGTGCACACGGGCTCGGCGCCGGTTATTCGGCTGGAAGGTCCGCTTGCCCTTTGCCACGACTCTCTCTCCTCGTTACATCTGGCATCGTCTTCCGAACCGGTTCCTGGACCGGTGGAACACGATTGCCCTCACGAAGCCTCGGCAGGCCTTGTGTCTCGCTGGTAACCGGCGCGGGCCCCGCTGCACATTGCACGGATCGCAGCCGTATCGCCGACTTTCGGGCGACTGTACGAGGGTACGCAGCAGCGTTCGCCGGGTCAAACCTGGCCTTCTCGGCAGTCAACCTCACCGCGATTTTTAAGTAACACCACACCCGCCACCGCGGTTGGCCCG
>NZ_DASPSP010000065.1:0-12067 GCF_035623875.1 Mycobacterium sp.
GGTGGCCTTCTGCTCGTCGGTGCCGAATCCGACCAGGACTTGACCGGCGATGCCGTTGTTGGTGCCGAACATCGAGCGAAGCGCAAGCGAGGTGTAGCCCAGCTCCATCGCCAGCTCGACGTCTTGGGTGATGTCGAGCCCGAGTCCGCCCCATTCCTGGGGGATGGCATACCCGAACAAGCCCATAGCTTTGGCTTGGTTCCGGAGATCATCTGGCACTCGGTCGGTGGCCAGGATCTCCTGTTCCCGCGGGACGACGACGGCGCGGACGAACTGCCGGGTCTGCGCGAGGATCTGCTGAAAACTGTCGGCGTCGACGGCGGCAGCGGTCATCGATCTACCTTCCTTCCGAGCATGCAGCTGGGGGAGCCCTGGGGTCGAGGCCCGCTGATCATATATGAAATATGATGTGCGATGATGTCCCAGGTTCGGGGTGTAGATGGAGGACGGTGATCAGGTGTCGTTGCTGAAGGGTCAAACCGCGGTAGTCACTGGCGGTGCCCAGGGTCTGGGTTTCGCGATCGCGGAGCGGTTCGTTGCCGAAGGGGCACGAGTTGTCCTCGGCGACGTGAATCTGGAGGCAACCGAGTCTGCGGCGGCGCAACTCGGCGGCGATGCCGCCGCTCTCGCGGTGCGCTGCGACGTGACTGCCGCGGCCGACGTCGACGGGCTGGTCGCGGCCGCCGTCGACCGGTTCGGCGCGCTGGACATCATGGTCAACAATGCTGGGATCACCCGCGACGCGACGATGCGCAAGATGACCGAGGAGCAGTTCGATCAGGTCATCGCGGTGCATCTGAAGGGGACCTGGAACGGGCTTCGCAAGGCGGCGGCGATCATGCGGGACAACAAACGCGGCGCGATCGTGAACATGTCGTCGCTGTCCGGAAAGGTCGGCTTGGTCGGCCAGACCAACTACTCGGCGGCCAAGGCCGGGATTGTGGGCATGACCAAGGCCGCCGCCAAGGAACTGGCGCACCTGGGCGTGCGGGTGAACGCGATTGCCCCCGGCCTGATCCGATCGGCGATGACCGAGGCGATGCCGCAACGCATTTGGGATGAAAAAGTCGCCGAGGTGCCGATGGGTCGGGCCGGTGAGCCCAGCGAGGTTGCGAACGTGGCGTTGTTCCTGGCCTCGGATCTGTCGTCGTACATGACCGGGACGGTGCTCGAAGTGACCGGCGGGAGATTCATGTGAGCACGCGCGAAGCTGTTATCTGCGAGCCGGTTCGGACACCGATCGGCCGCTACGGCGGAATGTTTAAGTCGCAGACGGCTGTCGACCTCGGCGTCGCCGCGCTCACTGGGCTGCTCCATCGAACCGGCATTCCGCCCGAATCGGTGCAGGACGTTATCCTCGGGCACTGTTACCCCAGCAGCGAGGCGCCGGCGATCGGGCGCGTCGTCGCACTCGACGCCGGGCTGCCAGTGACGGTGCCCGGCATGCAGGTCGACCGCCGCTGCGGCTCGGGTCTACAGGCTGTCATCCAGGCGTGTCTGCAGGTCAGCGCCGGCGACAATGATGTCGTCGTCGCCGGTGGTGCGGAAAGCATGAGCAACGTCACCTTTTACTCCACCGATATGCGCTGGGGCGGTGCCCGCGGTGGTGTGCAGGTGCACGACGGGCTCGCCCGCGGACGTACCACCGCGGGCGGCCGTCACTACCCGGTGCCCGGCGGGATGTTGGAGACCGCAGAAAATCTGCGGCGGCAGTACAACATCTCCCGGCAAGAGCAGGACGAACTCGCGGTGGCGTCGCACCAGCGGGCGGTGGCCGCGCAGAAGGACGGCATCCTGGCCGAGGAGATCATTCCGGTTGCGGTGCGCAGCCGGAAAGGCGAAGAGCTGATCGACACCGACGAACATCCGCGCTCCGACACCACGGTGGAATCGCTGGGCAAGCTCAAACCTGTTCTGCTGGAGCATGATCCAGAGGCAACCGTAACCGCGGGAAATGCCAGCGGACAAAACGATGCGGCGTCGATGTGTCTGGTGACGACGCCGGAGAAGGCCGACGAATTCGGTCTGACGCCGCTGGTCCGGTTGGTGTCGTGGGGTGTCGCGGCCGTGGCGCCCAACGTGATGGGCATCGGCCCGGTACCCGCCACCGATGTCGCATTGGCCAAGGCGGGCTTGCAGTTGAGCGACATCGACGTCATCGAGCTCAACGAGGCGTTCGCCGCGCAGGCTCTTGCCGTGATGCGGGAGTGGCGTTTTGGCGCCGGCGACCGGGAACGGACGAACGTGCACGGGTCGGGCATATCGCTGGGTCATCCGGTCGGTGCCACCGGCGGCCGGATGCTGGCCACGCTAGCTCGCGAGCTGTATCGGCGGGACGCGCGCTACGGGCTGGAAACCATGTGTATTGGCGGCGGACAAGGCCTTGCCGCGGTCTTCGAACGGGTTGGTTCGCCGTGACCATGCCGCTGGCCGACCTCACCGTCGTCGAAGTGTCCAGCTTCGTCGCGGCACCGTTGTGTGGCATGACGTTGAGCCAACTGGGTGCCGAGGTGATACGCGTCGACCCGATCGGTGGCGCATCGGATGTTCGTCGCTGGCCGCTGGCCGCAGGCGGGACATCGATTTACTGGACCGGCCTCAACAAGGGAAAACGTTCCGCCACTATCGATTTACGTTCACCGGAAGGGCAGGAGCTGGTCCAGCGGCTGATCATCGAGAGTGACGGTGTCGTGGTGACCAACGCTGCGGGCTTGTCTTGGTTGTCGTTCGAACGGCTCGCCGCGATACGCGCCGACGTGATCCACGTCCAGTTGCTCGGCCGGCACGATGGTTCCACCGGAGTGGACTACACGGTCAACGCGGCGACCGGATTTCCATTGGTCACCGGGCCGGCGAACCAGGCCGGCCCGATCAATCATGTCCTGCCGGCCTGGGATGTGTGCTGTGGCCTGTATGCCGCGGTCGCCGTTGTGGCCGCGGTGCGGCGCCGCGACCAGTCCGGCGTCGGCGCCAAAATCAGTATCGCGTTGGAAGACGTCGCGCTGGCCACCGCAGGCAATCTGGGATGGTTGACCGAGCCCCAGGTGAACGGCACCGAACGCCAACGCCTCGGCAACGCGATCTACGGTCAGTATGGTCAGGATTTCACCAGTCGCGACGGCGTCGCGTTCATGGTCGTCACTCTGACGAAACGTCACTTTCACGACCTTGTCGAGGTATCGGGGACTGGTGCCGCCGTCTCGGCCCTTGCCGAGTCGCTCGGCGCCGACTTCAGCGACGAGGGCGAGCGCTATCGCTACCGCGACGTGCTCAGCGGTCTATTCGCGACCTGGTTCGCCGACCACACCGCCGAGCAGATCAGCGAGGCGCTGTCGGCCACCAGCGTCTTGTTCGAGCGTTACCGGACTTTCGCGCAGGTCGCCGAAGACGAACGGGTGACCGCGAATCCGCTGTTTTCCCGGCTGCACCAAGACGGCCTCGGCGACTATCTCGCGCCGGCGATGCCGACCGTCTTCGACGGTGGCTATCTCGCGAGCGAACCGGCGCCAAGACTCGGCGGCGACACCGCCGACGTGCTCACCGCGCGACTGGGATTGAGCGCAGCCGATGTGACGCGACTGACCAGTGCTAAGACGATCGCCTGCTGAGTAAGGAGATGGGCGCCGCATGACCAAACTCGCCGAGACGCTCGGCCTCACCGAATTCCAAACCGAGATCATCGCCACGGTAAGGCAATTCGTCGAGAAGGAAGTCATTCCCAACGCGCCGGAGCTCGAACGCACCGACACGTATCCGCAAGCCATCGTCGATCAGATGCGGGAGATGGGCCTGTTCGGCCTGATGATCCCGCAAGAGTACGGCGGAGTGGGTGAGTCGCTGCTGACCTACGCCTTGTGCGTCGAACAATTGGCCCGCGGCTGGATGAGCATCTCGGGAGTGCTCAATACCCACTTCATCGTCGCCTACATGCTGCGCCAGCACGGCACCGACGAGCAGAAGCAGCGCCTGTTGCCGCGCATGGCAATTGGCGAGGTCCGCGGCGCGTTCTCAATGTCCGAGCCGGAGTTGGGTTCCGACGTGGCCGCCATCCGCACCCGCGCCGCACTCAACACCGACGGCAGCTACACCATCAACGGCCAGAAGATGTGGCTGACCAATGGCGGTAGCTCCACCTTGGTGGCAGCGTTGGTTCGTACCGACGAGGGCGCGGAATCACCGCACCGCAATCTGACCGCATTTCTCATCGAGAAGCCGACCGGATTCGGCGAGGTGGCACCCGGCCTGCTGATACCCGGCAAGATCGACAAGTTGGGCTACAAGGGCATTGACACCACCGAACTCATCTTCGACGGATACGTGGCCAGCGCTGACGACATCCTGGGCGGAACCCCGGGCCAGGGTTTTTACCAGATGATGGACGGCATCGAGGTCGGACGAGTCAACGTGTCGGCCAGGGCGTGCGGAGTGGCCGTTCGCGCTTTCGAGCTCGCCGTGCGCTACGCCCAGCAGCGCCGCACCTTCGGCAAGCCGATCGCCGAACACCAGGCCATCGCTTTCCAAATTGCAGAGATGGCAACAAAAGTCGAAGCTGCGCATCTGATGATGGTCAACGCGGCCCGGCTGAAGGATTCCGGCGAGCGTAACGACGTCGCCGCGGGCATGGCGAAGTACCTCGCCAGCGAATTCTGCTCAGAGGTCACCCAGCAGAGCTTTCGAATCCACGGCGGCTACGGATACTCCAAGGAGTATGAAATCGAACGGCTGATGCGCGATGCCCCGTTTTTGCTCATCGGCGAGGGGACCAGCGAGATACAGAAGTCCATCATCAGCAAGCGGCTGCTCGCCGAGTATCGGATTTGACCGTGAGCGTCCCGGATTTCGCCGCGCGTCCGCAACTCTCGGAAGACGTTGCGCGCTTTGTCCGTAAGCGGATTTTCGATGGCACTTACTCGGCGGGTGAGTACGTCCGCCTGGACCAGTTGGCCGCGGAGTTAGGAATCAGCGTCACGCCGGTGCGTGAGGCGCTGTTCGAACTCCGGGCCGAGGGGCTGCTTGCTCAGCAGCCGCGTCGCGGATTCGTGGTGCTGCCGGTGACCGGACGAGATCTCACTGACGTGGCCAACGTGCAGGCGCACGTCGGCGGCGAACTCGCCGCGCGAGCCGCGACCAACATCGACGACGACCAGCTGCGCGAGCTCAAGGAGATCCAGGCCCAGCTGGAGGAAGCCTATGCCGGTGGTGACGACGAGCGAACAGTTCGTCTCAATCACGAGTTCCACCGGGCCATCAACGTCGCGGCCGAGTCGCCAAAGCTGGCTCAGTTGATGTCGCAGATCACCCGCTACGCACCGGAATCCGTGTTCCCCACCATCGCCGGCTGGCCACACCAGTCGATAAAAGACCATCGCCTGGTGTTGGCGGCGCTGGCCAAACGTGACAGCGAGCTGGCCCGCAAAGCCATGTCGGAGCACTTGGCCGCCGGTGCGGCGCCGCTCATCGAGCATCTTACCGAGCACGGGGTGGTCGAATCGGGTGACAGTTCGTACCGCCCAGTCCGCGGCTAACCGGTCACGGCAGAAAGACGATGCGATTGTCGCTGTCGAGCGGTTGTGTCCATGCGGTGGCGACGTCGCTCAGCTGGATCGTTTGAGTGCGGACGTCGAAGGCTCCCCCGGTGACGGCTTTGGCGATCTGGGGGATTTCTTTGCGGAAGTCGTGGCCGGATACTGAGCCGATGCCGCTGCCGACGAGCTGTGCGCGGCTGGATCGTAGTGCGGCGGAGAGGATTTCGGCGCTCGGTCCGGCCATCGAGCCGATTTGGATCCAGGTCAGGTCTTTGCCGCGGTCGCGTCGGTGCGTGATGAGGTCGACCATGCCTTTGGCGGTGGGTTCGCCCCACACGTAGTCGATGACCACGTCGACATCGCCGGCCTGGTTGAGTTGGTCGAGGGTGAGCACACGGTCGGCGCCGAGCGCCGTGAGTTCCTTGAACCGCCTGGGATTGCGGCCGGCGCCGATGACTTCCTTGGCGCCGAACCGTTTGGCGACCTGTATCGCCATGCGTCCGGCGCTGCCCGTTGCGCCGAGGATCAGCACACTCGACCCGCGCTTGAAGTCGATACGGCGCCGCAGCGCGACCCAGGAGGACATCACGGGGTTGATCGCGGCTGCGACCGTCACCGGGTCGGCATTTTTGGGCAACGCTACGCTGCGGTCCTTTTCAATGATCGTGCGTTGAGCCATGGTGCCCAGCGTGGTGTCGTCCAGAAGGGCGTAGTAAAGCTTGCCTTTCGCGTCGCGAACCACCGCGTCGATGCCCGGTACCAGCGGAAGGTCGCCGGTGCTGGTGTAGTGCGATCCATTCGCCTGGGAACGCACCCGCGGATGCAATGCCGCGGCGACGACGTCGACAACCAGTTGGTCGTCTTGCGCGGCGACCGGGTCGGGGAACTCTTCATAGCGCGGTGGCTCGTCGAACGCCCGCACAACTGCAGCTTTCATCACGATTCTCCTCTCCTTGTCGTCTGGAGATAGATGGTAGTAAGAACTAATATAGTTGGCAATACGAAATATCTGAGATATTGTGTCGGCTATGGCTTCCGACCGCAGACCCGGCCAGGACCAGCTCGACGATCTACGAGATGCGTTGGTGCAGGTATCTTTTGCACTGATGGCGGCGCTCACGGAGGTTGCTGCCGAACACGATCTATCGCTGACGCAGCTCCGGATGCTGGGCATTCTGCGTGATCGTGAGCCGACGATGGCCGACCTGGCGACGTTTACCGGCCTGGAACGCTCCACAGTCAGCGGACTCATCGACCGGGCAGCCCAGCGTGGGCTGGTCGTCAGGACCGCCGACCCTCGCGACGGCCGCTCGGTGCGAGTCAGCCTCACCAAGCAGGCCCGCAGTCTGGTGCCCGAGGTGACGGCAGCGATCGGCGACCGGATCAAACCGTTGACCAGTCAGTTGAGTCCTGGCGAGCAGAAGCGTCTCACCGCGCTGCTCACCAGAGCACTGGGCTCGTGAGGCTTCGAAATCAGCTCGAGCGGTTTACCTCGCCGAGTAACTCGCGCAGCCGACCGGCATCGACCTTGCCGGTCGCACCGCGCGGAATCGTGTCATCGGAGTCGACCAGCACCCACTTCGTCGGCACCTTGAACGAGCTCAGCAGCTTGCGGGCAGATCCACGGAGCCGCTCGACGGTGTTCGCGGCAGGGTCGCACACCACCACCGCGCCCACTTGGTCCCCCTGCGCCCCAGACACATTCGTGACGAAGGCGTTGTCGACGCCGTCGATTTCCCGCAGTGCTTGTTCGACCTCGGTGGGATAGACGGTGGCGCCGCTGACTTTGAACATATCGTCGGATCGCCCGTGGTAGAACAGGAAGCCGTCGTCGTCGAGCCGGCCAAGGTCGCCGGTGGGGTAGAACCCGTCGGCGGTGAACAATTCTTCGCGGCTGCGCCGGCATATCCCGCGTAGGGTGTGCGGTCCCCGAAGTTCGATCATCCCAATGGTTCCCGACTGAATCGGCTCGCCGGTGTCGGGGTCGGTGATCCGCACTTCCACCCCGGGGAAGGGCTTGCCGCAGCTGCCCCGGGCGGACCGCGGCATATCGGTGTCGGCCGGGTAGCCGCAGTACGGGCCGAAAGCTTCGGTCATGCCGAACAGTGTTGCGCGGGCACCGGGCGTCCCGCGTTGCTCGGGCGGTAGCAGCGCTTCCAGACTGCCGGGACGCAGCGCCGACAAATCCACCTTGGCGCGGTACGGATGGCGCGCCAGGGCTTCGGCCTGATCGGGCCAGCCGCGAAACAGCGTCACCCGCTCACGCTCCAGCAGGCGCAGTGTCGTCTCGGGTCGAGGGATGTCTTCGGTGACCAGGGTCGCACCGGCCACCAGCGCGGATAGCACGCCGCTGCCGAAGCCGCCCACCCAGAAGAACGGCATCGGCAGATACAGGCGGGTCTCGGAATCGATGCAACGGCTGACCAAACCGGATGCTACGGCGCCGAGCGCATTGCCGTGTGAGTGCACCACGCCCTTAGGCGTGCCGCTGCTGCCGGACGTGAACATGACGACCATCGGGTCGTTGAGTGTCACCGTCGCGGCCAGCGCGTCGACGATACGGTTGGCCGCATCGCCTGCGACTACTTGCAATAACCGGTCGGTGGTCCAAACTTCCCGCAACGCCGGAAGCTGCGCGCGTTGCAACTCGTTGAGGTATCGGTGGCCGCGGAATTCCTCCACACTGATCAGGAATTGCACCGAGGCGGTCTGCAATTGCGCCGCCAATTCCGGCGCCTGCAACAGCGTGCTCAACGGAACCAGCACCGCGCCGATCCGAGTGACTGCGATCGCAAGCTGCACCCAGCGGACACCGTTAGGCATGATCAGCCCAACCCGGGTGCCTTTTCCGATCCCGGCTTCGATGAACGCTGCCGCCAAATCACGTGTGGTTGATTCGAGTTCGTGGTAGCTGAGCCGACCGGCAGGGTCGATCACCATCGGCTTGGCCCCGTGCTCGGCGGCGCGAAGCCTCGTCAGCTGGTCGATCGTCTCAGGCATCGAAAACCCGCTTCAGTTGCCGCATGTCGACTTTGCCGCTGGCCAATAGTGGAACCTCCGCGGCCGGTATTGCCGCGAACCGTCTCGGGATCTTGTACACCGAGAGTTCCGCCGCGAGCTTGCGCCGAAGCCTGGTTTCGTCGAGGTGGGCGCCGCTTTCCAGCACCACGACGGCTGCGACGATCTGCCCACGCTCGGCATCAGGGATGCCGAGCACATGTGCCACGACGCCGCCGGTGACCTTGGCGATCGCCTGTTCCACCTCGGCGGGCGACACGTTCGCGCCCGCTGTCTTGATCATCGACCCCTGACGGCGGATGTAGTAGAAGAATCCGTCGCGGTCCGTGGCAACCAGGTCACCGGTGTGGAACCAGCCCTCGGCGTCGAAACATTCTTCTCGGCTGCGCTTGTAGTACCGCTGCATCAGGCAGGGTCCGCGGATGCACAGCTCCCCGAGTGCGCCGTCTTCGACCAATGTGCCGGTTTCGGGATCGACGACCTTGGTTTCGAGGCCGGGTGCAGGCTTGCCGAACGATCCGCGTCGACGTTCCGGTTGGTCGCTGTCGTCGCCGCTGATCAGGACCACGCTGCCGGCCTCGGTCAATCCGAGCATGTTGTGCCGCAACTCCGGATCTGCCGGCCGTACCTCGGGCGCCATGATCGGATACAGGTTGCCGCGTCGCATTGACGACAGGTCGCGTCTGTCAAAACTGGGGTGCCGCGCCAGGTGCGCGATGCCCGCAGCGAAACCATTGGTGACGGTTGGTCTTTCGGCCTCGAGCAGATCGAGCGTCTGGCCCGCATCTTCGGCGTTGGAGCACACCAAGGTCGATCCGGCGATCAACGTGGCAAGCAACGCAAACCCGAACCCTCCGATCCAGAAGAACGGCGAGTTGCAGAAAAGCTTGTCGTCGGCGGCCAGGCCTCGGATCGCGCCGAGATTCCTCTGGTGGTTGAGCAGCGCGGCGTGCGTGTGCAGCACCCCCTTGGGCGCGCTGGTGGTGCCTGACGTGTAGATGATCGTCAGCGGATCCGACCCGTCGACATCGTCTTCCATCGCCGTCAAAAGCCGCTCATCGACTGTCTCGGCCAAGCGATGAAGGCGTGCGACATCGAAGATCACGTGGCGCAATTGCGGTGCGGCGGTGTCGAATAGCCGATCGTCTCCGTCGAGATCCGAGCCGGACAGCACGTCGGTCAGCTGCTGCACGTAGTCGTGTGAGCGGTAGGATGCGGCAGCAAGAAGAATTTCGGTGTCGCTGTCGACCAGTTGCTCGCGTAGCTCTCGCGTGGTCGCGAACGTGGAAAACGGGACGACGACGGCGCCGATTCGCGCCGCTGCGAGCATGCCGACGACAAACGCAACGCCGTTGGGGTAGAGCAATCCGAGATGGCTGCCTTTGCCTGCGCCGAGAGCGATGAGCCCACGAGCCAATTGCGCGGAGCGACGGTCGGCTTCGGCGTAGCTGATGCGTTCGGTGTCGCATACCAGCAGCGGATGATCACCTCTGCTGTGCGCCTGCTCTCGCAGGATTTCGCCAACGGTTGGCGACTCACTCGGCATGGTCGCCCTGGGCCGCGGAGACGGCACCGCTGAAGAAGCGCCGGACCGCACTCAGGTCCGGCTTGCCTGACGGCGTTCTCGGGAGTTCGGCGACGACGGCGATGTCGGTGGGAATCTCGTAGCGCGCCAATCGCGTCCGCAGAAAGTCGGCGAGTGCACCGGCATCGACAGCTGCCGGCTCTCGCAGTTCCACCATCGCGACGGGCGTCTCCCCGAGGCGTTCGTCGCGCCGCCCGACCACCGCTGCGCCTGCGACCGCGGGATGGCTCTCCAACGTGGCGCGGACGTCGTCGGGCAGCACTTTGAAGCCGCCGCGGATGATCGCCTGATCGGCTCGGCCGATAATCCATAGGAAGCCGTCGGCATCGATGCGTGCCATGTCGGTGGTGCGCATCCACTTCGCCGCCGGTCCCAGCTGTCCCGGCTTGACCTCGAGCAGCCCGACTTGATCGGGCGCGAGCGGGGTGCCGTCGTCGCGGACCACCCGCAGTTGGGTTCCGGGGTTGGCGCGTCCCACGCTGCCGCGTTTGACTCGCCAATACTTCTGGTGGTCAGGCAACGTCCAACCCGCGACGCCGCCACCGAATTCCGTTGCCGCATAGGAAGTCAGAACAGGGATTCCATATTTCTCGGTGAACGCGTCGGCGTCCTCAGCTGACAGCGGTGCGGTACCGGAAGTGACGGCACGGATGCTCGCCAGATCATCCCGACGCAGGTTGGAATGCAGCACCATCCGCAGCGCGGCCGGTACCAGCGATACCGCGCGCGGCCGATGCGTGCGCACGGCTTCGGCCCAACGGTCGAGCTCGAATCGCTCCAGCAACACGAACGGCCGCGCCTCGGCTACACATTGCAGGATCCGGAACACCCCGCCGATATGCACCAGCGGCGAGTTCACGATCGCGACGCCTCGACGCAGCTCCCTCGGCGCCGACGGCCGGTCACCTTCGGGACCCATCACGCTATGCGCGAGCATGTCGTATGTGAGGTCGACCCGTTTGGGCGGCCCGGTCGTTCCGCTGGTCAACATCCGCACCGCGACGCCGGGCCGCACATCGCGATCGGAGCAGGCCTCCACGGCCGCAACCACTTTCGGCTCGGTGGTGACGTCCGAAATCGACACCACGGTCGTCGCAGACAGCCTTCCCAGCATTGCCACGTCGGCGGGCTCGCCGACGATCAACGGCAGGCCCAGCTGGTTGACGTCTGCTTTGGTGCGCTCGTCGCCGCGGGCCGGATTGATCACAACTACTGTTGCTCCGCTCTGCAGCACGCCGAGCAGCGTGGCCACCTGGGCCGGGCGATTACGCAACAGGATCCCGATCTGCGGGTGTTGGTTGCCATCACCAACAAGCGAGAGGATCCGGTCGGCCATTTCGGCGAGTTCGCCCCACGACAGCCATTGCCCCTCGTACTCCAGAGCAGGCGCGTCGGGCTGTAGACCGAGAACGTCCGCGATGCGCCGGCTGAGCGGGTGCGCCGTCACCGGATCCTCGGATCCGGCGGGGGAGCGTCGCCGCGTGCCGCCAGCTCGGCAGTCCCGATCGGATTTCCTAGCCGGGTGTAGATCAGCCCCTGATCCAGCGCCGCCCGATAGGGCTTGTCCAGTGATTCCCAGATCGCTTTGACGGTGCCTTGGGTCGCCGACGGCGGTTTGGCCGCAATCGTTGCGGCGATCTCGTGCGCCCGGGTCCACAACTGTTCGCCGGCGACAACTTCGGATACCAACCCGATCCGAAGAGCGGCGTCGGCGCTGACCCGTTCGTCGTTGCCCATCAGGGCTATCCGCAACGTTTCACCCAGGCCGATCTTGCGCATCAGCCCGATCGGCTCCAGCGCACAGACCAGCCCCGCCGACACATGGGAATCGAAAAACGTCGCATCCGTCGAGCAGATGACCACATCGGACTCGTTGATGAAGTAGAACGCGCCCGCGGTGCACATACCTTGCACCGCACATACCACCGGTTTCCACATC
>NZ_DASPSP010000297.1:0-22200 GCF_035623875.1 Mycobacterium sp.
GGCCGCGCGGTGACGATGCGCTCGGCGGAGCGGAGGGCTAAGGAGCCGGGCAATTAGGCCGCGCGGTGACGATGCGCTCGGCGGAGCGGAGGGCTGAGGAGCCGGGCAATTAGGCCGCGCGGTGACGATGCGCTCGGCGGAGCGGAGGGCTGAGGAGCCGGGCAATTAGGCTAAGCCGGTGTCTGACTTCGACGAGCTGATGACGGTGCTCGACCTGCATCGCATGGGCGACGACGTCTTCATCGGATCTCACCCCACTAAGAACCCGCCTCGGACGTTCGGCGGACTGATGATGGCGCAATCATTTGTGGCGGCCAGCCGCACGCTGACCCGCGATTTGCCGCCCAACGCGCTCTCCGTGCATTTCATCAATGGCGGTGATACCGCCAAAGACATCGAATTCCAGGTGGTGCGGCTGCGCGACGAGCGCCGGTTCGCCAACCGGCGCATCGAGGTGACTCAGAACGGCACCCTGCTGGCGGCGGTGATGATCTCCTACCTGTCTGGCGGTCAAGGCCTTGAGCACAACGTCGAACCGCCCGAAGTCGCCGATCCGGAGACATTGCCGTCGATCAAGGAGCTGCTGAGCGGGTACGAGGACAAGGTTCCGTTGTTCGTCAACGCGTTGCAACCAATCGAATGGCGCTACACCAATGACCCGTCCTGGGTGATGCGGCATAAAGGCGAGCGGCTCGACTACAACCGAGTCTGGGTGAAAGCCGACGGCGTGATGCCTGACGACCCTGCGCTGCACACCGCCACGATGCTCTACTGTTCGGATACCACCGTGCTGGACTCGATCATCACCACGCACGGCCTCTCGTGGGGGTTCGACCGGATCTTCGCTGCGACCGTCAATCACTCGGTCTGGTTTCACCGCCAGGTCAGCTTCGACGACTGGGTGTTGTATTCCACATCCTCGCCGGTGGCCACCGATTCACGCGGGCTGGGGACCGGCTACTTCTTCGACCGCTCCGGGCGGCCGGTCGCCACTGTGGTGCAAGAAGGCGTGGTGAAGTATTTCCCAGGCTCGTGGGGGTAGGCCGGCGAACAACGGCCGGCAACGATTCGATTGCGGCGCGCCCAATGTCATCGCAGCAAAACCGGTTCGAAGCGTACCGTTTGATGTGGTTGGGTAATCGGACGTTAGCGGCGTACCGGCGATGAGTGCTCTGACGAAGCCGCCCGATTTTATTGCCGACCAACCGGAGGTGGGCGTGCACGAGTCGTCAATCGGCATCGCGCCCGGGGTCCGCGCAAGTGAGCGGGTTGTCGTTCACGTCAACTCGCCGGCGGCCCGCTGGGTGGGAGCATTGGCCCTGTTCAGTGCGGCGTGTTGGTTAATGACAGCGATTGTCCGCGGCCACGACCACGCGGGCTGGCATGCAACTGGCCGGGTGGAATGGTCGTTGACGGTGCTGGCCGCGGTGGCGTTGATCGCGCGGGGTATTTTTCGGGGTCGCCCCGTCACGACCAGGCACGCGACCGCTGCCGTTCTCGTCTTGTTCGCCGGGATTTGCGCGCACGTGCTGGCTTTCGATCTGCTCGGTGACGCGCTGATCGCCGGGTCCGGTCTCGCGCTGATGTGGGCCACCTCAGCGCGGCGGCATCCCGGCGATCTGTCTCGGGTGTGGGAGTTGATCAAAGCCACCAGCGGCGACCCGCTGGCGCCGTTCGCCATGCAGGCGGGCAAGTGCTACCTGTTCAGCGCGGACGGGACCGCGGCGCTGGCATACCGGACGCGAATCGGCTACGCGGTGGTGAGCGGGGACCCTGTCGGCGACGAGGCGCAATTCCCTCAACTGGTCGTCGACTTCGCCAACATGTGTCATACCCACGGCTGGCGGATCGTCGTGCTGGCTTGCAGTGAGCGGCGGCTTCACCTGTGGACCGACCCGAAGGTGCTGGGCCAATCGTTGCGTCCGGTACCGATCGGTCGGGACGTCGTCATCGACGTGTCCAGCTTCGAAACGGTTGGGCGTCAGTTCCGCAACTTGCGTCAGGCGGTCAAACGCACGCACAACTGCGGTATCACCACCGAGATTGTGGCCGAGCAGAAACTCGATGGCCGACTGCGGGCCGAGCTCACCGAGGTGTTGCGGGCGTCTTCCAGCGGTGCGCACACCGATCGCGGATTCTGCATGAATTTGGACGGCGTGCTGGCGGGCCGATACCCGGGAATTCAGCTGATCATCGCGAGAGACAAATCCGGGCGGGTGCAAGGCTTCCACCGGTACGCCACCGCCGGTGGGGGTAGCGACATCACCCTGGACGTGCCTTGGCGTCGCCCCGGGGCGCCCAACGGGATCGACGAGCGGCTCAGCGTCGACATGATCAACGCGGCTAAAAATGCTGGTGCACAACGGGTCTCATTGGCATTCGCGGCTTTCCCGGAGATCTTCGACGACAAGCAGCGCGGACGGATGCAAAGCCTGTTCTACTGGCTGATCCATCTGCTGAACCCGTTGATCGCGCTTGAATCGCTCTATCGGTACTTGCGC
The DNA here is from genome assembly GCF_035623875.1 of Mycobacterium sp. Lineage (GTDB taxonomy): Bacteria > Actinomycetota > Actinomycetes > Mycobacteriales > Mycobacteriaceae > Mycobacterium. The sequence goes on from NZ_DASPSP010000297.1 coordinate 2,502, forward strand.
AAATTCCGCTCGCCAGACCAACGGCGATATGCGCTGGTGTCGCTAACTCAGCTGGTGCCACTGATTTATGTGTTGCTGTCGCTAGAGTTCATGCCGCGTCGCCGCGGCCTTTAGCGGTCTACGGCACGGGTGTTGGCGTCAGCGTGACGCTCAACTTGTCTTGGACTTTTTGCCGAAATTGATCTGCGCAGCGCTGCTGCTTGAGTTGGTCTGAACCGGCTTTCTGCATGCAGTCGATATAGTCGCCGCCGCCGACGTCCCTCCACACCGTCGTCCAGAGAGCAATGAAGGCCAAGCCAACGACGATCGCGAGCGTACCCAGCACGATGCCGGCGACCGCGACTCCACCATTGCTGGCGATGCGCCGCTTGACACGTCCGCGTCCGAGGAACCCGATGACCACCGCGATGAGTCCCAGGACGATGCTGACGATGTTGACGATGGGCACCCATACGCTGAGCAACCCGATAATCGCGATCACCAGCGAGGCGATACCTAGACCGTTTTTGGGTTCGACCGGCGTTGGCGGGTAACTGTAGTAGGGCGGTGGTAGATAGCCACCGCGGTATGGGCCGGGCTGATGTTGGTATGGGTATGGGTATGGATATGGCGCCGTTTGCGGTGTTCCCTCGGGGTTGTGGCGTCTCTCCGACGGCCTGTCCGGAGGTTCGGTCATGGCTCGCTTTCTCGATCGGGCGTCCTGGAAGATTGTTCGCCAGAGTACTCGCCGGCGCCGATTCGTAGTTCGGGACACCGAATGTTATTGGACAGGTGATGAGTAGCGACCACCACCGTCCGGTCGGCAGCCAACACACCACCATGGGCGCTCAGCAGGCTGCGCAGGATGGGTTCGGCGTCAGCGGCATCGAGGTGCTCGGTCGGTTCATCGAGCAGCACGATCTGCGCAGGTGAGATGAGCGCCCGGGCGAGCAGCAGCCTCCTGCGTTGGCCCGCCGACAACGCCTGCGCGCCGCCGGACAACACCGTGTCGAGACCATTAGGCAGACCAGACAGCCAGGTTTCCAGACCGACCTGGCGCAGCGCGACGCCCAGCTGATGATCCGGGCAATCGCCCCGCGCAACCAGCAGGTTGTCCCGGACGGTGGTCGCAAAGATATGCGCGTCCTCCGCGAAAAATCCTATAGCACGGCGTATTTCGTCTTCGCTGAAAAGGCGCAGCGGTGCTCCGCCCAGCGTGACATCGCCACGCAACGGCGCCAGCAGACCTGCGAGGGTCATCAGCAGCGTCGTCTTACCAGAGCCGCTGGGGCCGGTGACGGCCAGCCTGGCGCCCGGCGGCAGATCGACCGTCACCGCAGCCGGCACCCGACAGCCAGGGTGTGCAGCCACCATGCCGTTGGTGCGCAGCCGCCCGGCAGGCGGCGGATGTGGTCGTCCGGATTCGGACAGCGCTCCGGGATCCGCCGTCGGCACTGCTGCGCCGGCCGAGGTCAGGTCGAGCAGACGTCGTCCCGCCAACCGTGAACGTGTCAACTGGATGGCAGCGGCGGGCAATGGAGTCGTCGCCTCGAATGCTGACAGCGGCAACAGCATCAGGACTGCCAACGTGGTGGGTGCCACCGAGCCTGCCATCCCGATGCCCGCCACCACGGCGCCCAGCACGCTGACGCCGATCGCCGCGGTGGGGATGGCCTCCGCGAACGCGGCCGGTCGGGCCGCGGCGTCGATAGCGTCGCCCCAATCGCGCTGCCGGCGTTGCGACTCCCGGACGACATTGCTCAACCTACCGGCGACTCGTAGCTCGGGTGCGTGCTCCAGTGCCAGCATCGCCGATATGTCGCGAGCGGAATGGTGTTGGCGTGCAACCACTTCCTGTGCGGCAGCAGCCCTCGATGCCAGCCATGGCGCGACAATGCCGGCGACCAGGAGGCAGATCGCCAAAATCGCCGCAGCCAGCGGAGAGATGACCGCGACGACCGCGATCGCCGCCACGGCAAGCACCGCTGCGACGCTAAACGGCAACAGGGAGCGGACCAGCACGTCGGCCAGCTGATCGACATCAGCGCCGACTCGTGAGACCAGCTCGCCGCTGTGCAATCGAGTGGCGATGTCGGCAGGACCGTGCGCCAAGCGCTCGTAGATCAGCTCGCGGGCGGTGCCGGCGGCCCGCAACGCCGTGTCGTGGCTGGCCAGCCGTTCGCAATAATGCAGCACGCCACGGGAAATCGCGAAGGTCCGGACCGCCACCACCGCGATCGACAGATTCAGCACCGGTGGCATTTGCCAGGCGCGGGTGATCAACCAGGCCGACAATCCGGCCAGCGCCAGGGCGCTGCCCAGCGATAACACCCCAAGCGCAATCGCCAGCAGCAAGCGCGGGATCCGCGGGTGCAGCAACCGCAGCGCGGCCAGCTGGGGATCAGACGCGAACATCATGGACGTCACCCGCCCCGGCCACCTCGATGATGTGATCAGCGATTCCGACGACGTGTTCGCGGTGACCGACGAGCACCACGGTGGCACCGGCGCGGGCTCGTTCGACGATGGCCCTCAGCACCCGGGCTTCGGTTGTGGCGTCCAGGTGGGCGGTGGGTTCGTCGAGCAGCAGCACCGGCGCCGCTGAGCCGAGCGCGCGGGCCAAGCCGAGGCGTTGCCGCTGACCCAGCGACAGCCCCACGCCGCCGCTTCCGATGACGGTGTCCATCCCATCAGGCAGCTCGGTCAATACTTGATCGAATCCGGATGAGACACAGGCGCTTTCAAGTTCAGCGAGTTCACCGAACAGAGCCAGGTTGTCAGCCACGGTCCCGGGGATGAGCACTGGGCGCTGTGGCAGCCAGGACACCTGCCGCCACCACGCGCTCGGCTCGAGATCGGCGATCTCGACTCCGGCCACGGTGACAGCACCATTGGTGGCCGTCGTGATTCCGGCGATGACCTGCAGAGTGGTGCTTTTTCCTGCGCCGTTCGCACCGGTCAGCACCGTTACCTGACTCGGCTGGATCACCGCGCTGAGGTCATGCGGGCAGAGCCCATCGCGACCTTCGACGCTGAGCTCGTCGAGAACAATCACGGCATCCCGCGCCGAGACCGTCCGCGAACCCGGGACCGCGATCGCCGAGTCCTCGATCAGCGCGAACGCCTTGTCGGCGGCGGCCCGGCCATCCTGAGCGGCATGGAATTCCACCCCGATACGGCGCAGCGGCCAGTAGACGTCAGGCGCGAGCAACAACACCGTCAAACCGGTGGTCAAGCTGATCTCACCGAACACCAGTCGCAGGCCGATGCTGACCGCGACCATGGCGACGCCGAGGGTGGCGAGCAGTTCTAATACCAGCGCAGAGAGGAAAGCGATCCTCAGTGTCGCCATCGCTGAACGCCGGTGCGCCGCAGCCAACTCGGAAATGCGCCGTTCGGGCCCGGTGGCGCGGCCGAGAGCCCGCAGCGTGGGAATTCCTGCGATCAGGTCGAGCAGCCGAGCCTGCAAGGTGGCCATTGCGGCCAGCGCAGCCGCGGACCGGTCAGCGGTCGCCAGGCCGATCAGCACCATGAAGATGGGGATCAACGGCAGCGTGATCGCAACAATCACAGCCGATTTCAGGTCGTAGAGCCCAATCACGGCTGCGCTCACCGGGGTCAGGATCGCCGCCAGCAGCAACGCCGGCAGGTAAGCGGTGAAATAGGGCCGCAGTGCGTCAAGCCCGCGGGTCACCACCGCGGCCGCGGCGTCGCGCTGGGCTGTCAGTTGCCTGGGTTTTCGGGCCGTGACGGCCGTAAGGACCTGGCCGCTGAGATCGGCGATCACTGCGCTGGCCCCACGTTGGCCCAGCCGGGCCTGCAGCCAGTGCGCCACAGCACGCACCGCCCATACCGTCAGCAGGAAGAACAACATCGGTACCCATCGGCCCACGCTGCGCGCGGCTGGATCGGTGATGACCCGGGAGGCGATGTGCGCCAGCAAGATCGCCGAGCCGATCGCGCAACCCGAGATCACTACACCGCAAATTGTTGTCGCGAGAAGGAATTGGCGCAGCCCTGCAGATGCCCTCCACAGTCGCGGATCTAGAGGCCCCCGACTGCTCGCGCTCAGGGCGCTCGCCTCGCCAGCCCGGTCGACGGCGGGATGCGGTCAGCCGAAATCCGCTGCCGGAAAACCCAATACGTCCATCCTTGGTAGATCACCGTCAGCGGAGCCATGAGCAATGTCACCCAGGTCATGATCTTGAGGGTGTACGGAGTCGACGAGGCATTGTAGATCGTCACATTCCACTGCTTGTTCAGCGTCGAAGGCACCAGGTTCGGATAAAGTGCTCCGAACAAAAGGATCACCACCGCTGCCACTACCAAGGCAGTGCACAGAAACGCCCAACCATCGGACGCGCGTCGCCACACCAACACCACCGCCGCCAGCTGCGCGACCACCGCGGCCGCCAGCACCAGCCAGGTCCAGTTCTTGCCGTAGGCCAGTTGCGTCCAAAGCCCAAAGACCGCAACCAGTCCAGTCACCGGAAGCGCCAGCCACTTCGCGAAGCGGTGAGCATCGTCGTGGATCGCGCCCGATGTCTTCAGGGCTACGAATACCGCCCCGTAGAACAGAAACAGCCCCGCCGTAGCCAGACCACCCAACAGCGTATAAGCGTTGAGCACGTCGGTGATCGACAAGTCGATGTGGCCATTGGCGTCCACCGGCAGGCCACGCACCAAGATGGCGAACGCCACGCCCCACAACACGGCAGGCAACCACGACCCGGCGGCGATTCCGAAGTCGGCCCAGGCACGCCATTTCGAGTCGTCGACCTTGCCGCGCCATTCGATTGACACCGAACGCACGATCATGCCGAACAGGATCGCCAGCAACGGCAGATACAGGGTGGAGAAGACAGCGGCGTACCAGCCGGGAAATGCGGCGAACATCGCCGCGCCGCCGGTGATCAGCCAAACCTCGTTGCCGTCCCAGACCGGCCCGATGGTGTTCAGCGCGGCGCGGCGGTGGGCTTCTGGTTCGCCGACGCCGACGCGGGCGAACGGCTCCATCAACATGCCTACGCCGAAGTCGAAGCCCTCCAGGATGAAGAAACCGAGGAACAGCATTCCGATGATGCCGAACCACAACTCTTGCAATCCCATCGGTCAGCTCCTTTCCGTCAGCAGGCCTTAATAGGCAAAAGACAACGGTGCCACCTCGGCATCGCTGGGCGACCGGGGCGCGGCCGGTTCCGCGTCGTGTTCTTGGGGCCCTTCGACGATGTAGCGCTCGAGCAGCCAGAACCAGACCACCGCCAGCACCGCGTAGACCGCGGTGAAGGTAACCAGCGAAGTGACGACGATGCCGGAGGCGTGATGTGAGACGGCCTCGTGAACGGTGAATCGGACCTGCTGGTCGCCGGTCGGGTTTGGCACAACGATCCAGGGCTGACGGCCCATTTCGGTAAACACCCACCCGGAGATGTTGGCCAGGAACGGCGCCGGGATGGCCACCAGCGCCAACCAAGAAAACCACCGTTGATTGGGGATCCGGCCACCGCGGGTGAGCCACAACGCAACGACCGCGAAAAGCACCGGTATCGCCAGCAGCCCGATCATTGCGCGAAACGACCAGTAGGTGACGAATAGGTTGGGCCGGTAGTCGTTTGGGCCGAATCGGTCTTGGTAGTCCTGCTGGATATTGCGCACACCCTGCAACGTGACGTCGTGGGTTCGGCCTTGTGCGAGGAACGGCAGCACGTAAGGTACTTCGATCACACGGCTGATGCTGTCGCAGTTGTTGTGCGTGCCGACGGTCAGGATGGAGAAGTCCGGATCGGTTTCGGTGTTGCACAACGATTCCGCCGAAGCCATTTTCATCGGCTGCTGGACGAACATCAGCTTGCCCTGATAGTCACCAGTGAAGAACAAGCCGATTGTGGCGATGAGCGCGACCCAACATCCCAGGATGGCCGCTGGGCGGAACATGCTGCGGGCATCTGATTCCGCGACGGCGTGATCCGTTGCGGGTTTGCCGGAACGCACCAGCCACCACGCACTGATGGCTGCGACAAATGTCGCGGCGGTCAGTAATGAACCGGCCACAGTATGTGAAAATGCAGCCCGCGCAGTGTTATTGCCGAGCAGCGCGGTGATGCTGTGCAACTCCGCGCGTCGGGTTGCAGGGTTGTAGTGTGCACCGACCGGGTGCTGCATGAAGGAGTTCGCCACGATGATGAAGAACGCGGATACGTTGACGGCGATCGCTACGATCCAGATGCATGCCAGGTGCACCAGCCGGGGCAGCCGGCTCCAGCCGAAGATCCACAAACCGATGAAGGTGGATTCGAAGAAGAACGCGGCCAGACCTTCCATCGCCAGCGGAGCGCCGAACACGTCGCCGACGAACCGCGAGTACTCGCTCCAATTCATCCCGAATTGGAACTCCTGCACGATCCCGGTGGCCACTCCGATTGCAAAGTTGATCAGGAACAGCTTGCCGAAGAATTTAGTGAGCCGATACCAGGCGACGTTGTCGGTGACCACCCATGCCGTCTGCATGATGGCGATCAGCGGCGCCAGACCGATGGTGAGCGGCACGAAGATAAAGTGGTAGACGGTGGTGATACCGAACTGCCACCGCGACACGTCGACGACGTTCATTGGTCATCTCCCTGGCGACAGGGGCCCAGTTGCTACGACGCAGTGTAGTAAAGGCCCGCGATCATTGCTACGGATTTTTCCTGTCGATCACGATTCGGCCCGTCAGGCCGCGGCGTGCGGTGCACCCGCCAGGGCCTTGTCCACCCGCTTGGAGGCGCTGCGGACGCCGAACGACGACACGATCTCGAAGGCGCCGATGACGATGAGCCAGATGCCGACGACCAGCGTCAGGATCGCGAGTGATTCGAAAGGCGATCCGATCATCACGATGCCCGCCAACAAGCTGATGACACCCAGGAATATCTGCCAACCGCGACCGGGCAAGGTGGGATCGCTAATGGCCGAGATCGACGTTGCCACACCGCGAAAGATGAAGCCGACACCAATCCAGATGGCTAACAGGAGAATCGCATAGCCTTCGCCGAAGTGTCGGAAGCACAGCACCGCCAAAACCAGCGATGCGGCGCCGCTGATGAACAGCAGGATCCGCCCGCCAGCGGAGACGTGCAGGCTGAATGCAAAGAAGACTTGCGCGAATCCGGTGACCAGCAAGTAGATGCCAAACAAAATGGCCGCGATCAGGATGGTCTCTCCGGGCCACGCCAGCACCAGGACACCCAGGGCCAGCGCCAGGATTCCGGACACCAGCGTCGACTTCCACAGATGCGGCAACAACCTTGGAACAGCAGTGGTTTCCATGGCCGAAGTTTCCCACAAACGGCGATTGCGGTGGGGGGTTTGCGCTACGAGTTAGACGCCGGCCGCTTGTGGCGCCTCGGCACGCACATCGCCGGAACCGGTGTCTGGTTTGCGGCCAACGAGATACCACGTGCGCATGACGCCCTTCCCCTTGACAGCGACGGCACCCCGCTCCTGCAGTACAAAGTCGTTTTTCAGCCGCTGGTAGACGTCCTCAGGCACTTGGATCCGTCCCACCGAATCGGTGGATTCCATCCGGGATGCCACATTCACCGCATCGCCCCACACGTCGTAGAAGAACCGGCGAGAACCCACCACGCCCGCGACGACGGGGCCGGAGGCGAGCCCGATTCGCAGTGGCAGCACGTTGCCGCGCGAATCCCTTAGGCCTTTCGCGGTTTCGGCCATGTCGAGGGCAAGGTCTGCCAGTGCCTCGACATGATCGGACCGCGGCTGGGGCACTCCACTGACCACCATGTAGGAATCGCCGCTGACCTTGATCTTCTCCAGCCCGTGCTTGTCCACCAGTGCGTCGAAGTCGCTGTAGAACCGATCCAGGAATCGGATCAGCTTGTCCGGCGCGATGTCGCTGGCCCGTTCGGTAAAGCCGGCGATGTCGGCGAACAGGACCGAAGCATCGTCGTATTTGTCGGCAATGATGTTGCGCCCCGGGTCTTTTAGCCGGTCGGCGATGCTTTCCGGCAAGATGTTGGCCAGCAGAGCTTCGGAGCGGTCGTATTCGACTTCCATGGCCTTTTGGGCGCGGCGGATCTCGCGCAGCGCGTACCACACCGTCGCGACCGTCATCACGCAGGCCGACACGGTGGTGACGACGAAGTTTAGCGACAGCAGCCATGCCGGTTGAACACCAGTGTCGCGAGGGACCAGGAACTGCAAGGTGATTACCAACGCAGCGGCGACCGCTGCCAGGCTGGCCGCCAAGATGATGCGTTCGCTGCCTAGCTGCAACACGGCAAGGCAGGCTGCGACCAAGAAGTAGAGCTGCAGGCCCGAGCCGGTACCCACCATCCAGCAGATGACGAAGATCGACGCATAAGCCGTGCCGATGAAAGTCAGCGGCGGAACTAGCTCACCGAAGCGGTACAGGTAGGGGATGATTGCGAAGATCGCGGCAACGACGATATTGATCACACCGGTCCACCACAGCTGGGGTGCGACCACAAGTTGCATCACCCCGAAAGCGGCGCTGACGACCATCGCCATCGATGTGTTGAAGCGCAAAATGCGGCGCCGCCGCGTGATGCGCTCAGCATAGTGCTGATCGCGGACGTGCGGTTCCGCCCGCACTGCTGCTACGCAGTCCGGCGTCCGGCGCGAACCTGCCGATTGTGTGGCACCGCACCTCTTAACCACCACAGCAAAAGGGTAGTAGGTGAGCTAAAGCAGTCTCAAATCTTGTCTGGCGGCGTTCGGCAATCGCGCCTGCATAGCACCGCTATTTGTGTGCCCTCGCTGAGGTGTCACACGTGAGGCCAGTCACGCTGGGGACTGCAGCGCGCTCACGATGAGCGGAAACGACACCGGTGTTCCGCCCGCAGCGGTCAATACAAAGACCCAGCGACCATCGAAGGGCAGATGCAGGGGGAGCGGCCAGTAACTGAAGCCGACTTCGTTGTTTGCGACAGCTTCCGGCACTTCGAGCGAGAGATGAAGGGTTTCCTCGCCGTTCGGCGGCCGGATATCGACGTCAATCGTGCGGTCGGTGTTGTCGGACTCCGCTTGCGTCAACGCCACCAAGACCGGCCGCACTATCCGCTCGGGGCCCAGTCCGCAATGAGATATCACTCCTCCCCATACATGCAGCTTGTTATCGACAGCTGCGGCCGCTTCCGCTAGAAAAGCTCCGGCGACAATCACCTATCCAACGTACGGTACGACCTTCACGTAGAGCCTTGGCTACCCAAAGTTGCGGCGTTACGCGCAACGAGCGCTGAGGACATCATTCGAAAGCATGACGGAACGGCTTAGAACTCGGCTGTGCCCTCGGTGAGATTCGAACTCACACTGGACGGGTTTTGAATCCGTTTCCTCTGCCAGTTGGGATACGAGGGCTTGCTGGCTACGGCCTCCCACCATAGAGGATGGTCGTCGCGCGGCGAGCGTCACAACCCCGCGGTCGATGATCCCGGCGGGCCACGACACAATGTCGTCATGACCGGCTCAACGACCGACGTCGATACCCAAGCCTCGCGCCGGGTGCTGATCGCCGAGGATGAGGCGCTCATCCGGCTCGATTTGGCCGAGATGCTCCGCGAAGAGGGATATGAAATCGTCGGCGAAGCCGGCGACGGCCAGGAAGCCGTCGAGCTGGCCGAGCGGCTCAGCCCCGACCTGGTGATCATGGACGTGAAGATGCCGCGCCGCGACGGCATCGATGCTGCGTCGGAGATCGCCCGCAAACGCATCGCACCGATTGTGGTGCTGACCGCGTTCAGTCAGCGCGACCTGGTTGAGCGGGCGCGGGACGCCGGAGCGATGGCTTACCTGGTCAAACCCTTCACCATCTCCGACCTGATTCCCGCGATAGAGCTGGCGCTGAGCCGATTCAGCGAGATCAGGGCGCTGGAACGCGAGGTCGAGACGCTGTCTGACCGGCTGGAGACTCGCAAGCTCGTCGAACGGGCAAAAGGCCTGCTACAGGCCAACCAAGGGATGACTGAGCCGGAGGCGTTCAAGTGGATTCAGCGCGCCGCGATGGACCGGCGCACCACGATGAAACACGTAGCCGAAGTCGTTCTGGAAACCCTGGATAGTCCCAAAGACGCGGAATCGTCGGGCTAGGCGCGCATCGCCAAAGCGCCGAGCGTCGCGCTGGAGTGGCTGTCAGCACCGAGCGTCACGCCGGACTGACCACCAGGCACGAAACATGGCTAGCGCGCGACGATCACCGACGAGCCGTGCCCGAACAGGCCCTGATTCGCGCTGATTCCGGCCTTCGCGCCCTCGACCTGACGGCCGGTGGCCTGGCCGCGCAGCTGCCAGGTGAGCTCGCAGACCTGCGCGATCGCCTGTGCCGGAATCGCCTCGCCGAAGCAGGCCAGCCCACCCGACGGGTTGACCGGAATCTTCCCGCCGATGGTGGTGGCACCACTGCGCAGCAACGCCTCGGCGTCACCCTTGGGACAGAGCCCTAGGTGCTCATACCAGTCGAGTTCTAGCGCGGTGGACAGGTCATAGACCTCGGCAAGGCTCACGTCCTCGGGCCCGATGCCCGCCTCGGCATAGGCCGCGTCGAGGATCTGATCCTTGAACACCCGGTCCGGTGCGGGCACGGCGGCGGTGGAATCCGTTGCGATATCCGGTAATTCGGGCAGATGCTGCGGATAGCGGGGGGTCACCGTGCTGACCGCACGTACCGACGGAACGCCTTCGAGCGAGCCGAGGTGCTTGCGCGCGAAATCGGCGCTGGCCACGATCAAAGCCGCCGCGCCGTCGGAGGTGGCGCAGATGTCGAGCTGCCGCAACGGGTCGGCCACCACCGGGCTGGCCAGCACGTCGTCGACTGAGGATTCCTTGCGGTAGCGCGCATGCGGGTTCTGCAGGCCATGGCGCGAGTTCTTGACCTTCACCTGCGCGAAGTCCTCGGACGTCGCGCCGTAGAGGTCCATCCGGCGGCGCGCCAGCAGCGCGAAATACACCGGGTTCATGGCGCCGATCAGGTGGAATCGCTGCCAGTCCGGGTCGTTCTTGCGTTCCCCGCCGACCGGCGCGAACGCCCCCTTCGGGGTGGTGTCGGCGCCGATTACCAGCGCCACGTCGCAGAAGCCGGCGAGAATCTGCGCGCGGGCGCTCTGCAGCGCCTGCGAACCGCTGGCGCAGGCGGCATAACTGGAGCTGACCGGGACGCCGTTCCAGCCGAGTTTCTGCGCGAACGTCGACCCGGCGATGAAGCCGGGATACCCGTTGCGGATGGTGTCCGCCCCGGCGACCAACTGGATCTGGCGCCAGTCCAGGCCGGCCTCGGCCAGCGCAGAGCGCGCGGCGACCACGCCGTATTCGGTGAAGTCCCTGCCCCATTTGCCCCACGGATGCATTCCGGCGCCGAGGATGTAGAGCGGTTCTGGCGTACTCACGATGCGATCCTCCACGCGTACACGATGCGCTCCACGCCGTCGCCGTCGGTGAACAGCGGCATGGTGGTCAGCTCCATCTCGATGCCCACCTTCAAGTCGGCGGCCAGCGTGCCCTCGACCACCTTGCCCAACACGATCAGCCCCTCGTCGGCCAACTGCACCGCGGCGATGGCAAACGGCTCAAAGGGATCCGGAGCGGGGTAGGGCGGCGGCGGGGGATAACGGTTCTCGGTGTAGCTCCACAGCTTCCCGCGCCGCGATAGCGGCGCTTGCTCGAGCTGGTCACCGTCGCAGCCGGGGTTGGGGCAATTGTTGGCCCGCGGCGGGAAGACGTAGGTGCCGCATTGCGGACATTTGGCGCCGATCAGATGCGGTGTACCGGCTCCTTCAGCTGTGGTGGAGTCGGCGAACCAGCCGTCGATTGCCGGTTCTTGACGGGTAGCTCCTGGCATTCGGCCAGCGTACCGACAACGTCGACAAAACTGAAACGTGTTGCAGTTTTGTCGCGGCGGGCGCAGCCGCTACTCGAGGTCAGACCCAGTGCCTAGAGTTAGGGCGTGAGCCCAGCGAGGACCGCAAGCAAGAAGACGGAAGCTGCCCAGGCCGCTGACGACAAGCCGACGTTGATGCTGCTGGACGGCAATTCGCTGGCGTTCCGGGCCTTCTACGCGCTGCCCGCCGAGAATTTCAAGACGCAGGGCGGGCTGACTACCAACGCGGTGTACGGGTTCACCGCCATGCTGATCAACCTGTTGCGCGACGAATCGCCCACCCATGTGGCCGCGGCGTTCGACGTGTCGCGGCAGACCTTTCGCTCCGACCGCTACCCGGAGTACAAGGCAAACCGGTCGTCCACTCCGGATGAGTTCCACGGCCAGATCGACGTCACCAAGGAAGTCCTTGCGGCACTGGGCATTACGGTGCTGGCCGAGCCTGGTTTCGAAGCCGACGACTTGATCGCGACACTGGCGACCCAGGCCGAAAAGGAGGGCTACCGGGTCCTGGTGGTCAGCGGTGACCGCGATTCCTTGCAGCTGGTCACCGACGACGTGACGGTGCTCTATCCCCGCAAAGGTGTCAGCGAGCTGACTCGCTTCACCCCGGAGGCGGTAGTCGAGAAGTACGGGCTGACCCCCGAGCAATACCCCGACTTCGCTGCGCTGCGCGGCGATCCGAGCGACAACTTGCCCGGTATTCCGGGGGTGGGCGAGAAGACTGCGTCGAAATGGATCAGCGAATACGGCTCGCTGCAGGCGCTGGTCGACAACGCCGACTCGGTGCGCGGCAAGGTGGGTGACGCGCTGCGGGCTCATCTGGCCAGCGTGGTGCTCAACCGAGAGCTCACCGACCTGGTCCGTGACGTGCCGTTGGCGCAGACGCCGGACACGCTGCGGATGCAGCCCTGGGATCGCGACCAGATTCACCAGTTGTTCGACCAGCTGGAATTCCGGGTGCTGCGGGACCGGCTGTTCGACACGCTGACTGCCGTCGAACCAGAGGTCGACGAGGGATTCGACCTGCGTGGCGGACTGCTGGAGCCCGGCACGGTCGGGCGGTGGCTGGCCGAGCACGTCGCCGACGGGCGCCGATCGGGGCTTGCGGTGGTGGGGACGCATCTGCCCTATGACGGCGACGCGACCGCGCTGGCCATCGCCGCAGCCGACGGCGACGGCGGCTACATCGAGACCACGACGCTGACACCCGATGACGATTCCGCGCTGGCGGCGTGGCTCGCCGACCCCGAGAAGCCGAAAGCACTGCACGAGGCCAAGTTGGCCATTCACGACCTCGCCGGACGCGGCTGGACGCTTAACGGGGTCAGCTCCGATACCGCGCTGGCCGCCTATCTGGTCCGCCCGGGACAGCGCAGCTTCACCCTCGACGACCTGTCGCTGCGCTACTTGCGCCGCGAGCTACGCGCGGAAACGTCTGAACAGCAGCAGCTTTCACTGCTCGACGACACCGACGGGGTCGATGACCAAGCCGTGCAGACCGCGGTGCTGCGTGCCCGCGCGGTGGTGGACCTCGCTGACGCGCTGGACGTAGAACTGGCCCGCATCGACTCCACTTCACTGCTGGCCGAGATGGAACTGCCGGTGCAACAGGTGTTGGCCGGTATGGAGGCCGCGGGTATCGCCGTCGATCTGGACCAATTGACTGAGCTACAAAGCCAATTCGGCGACCAGATCCGCGATGCCGCGGAGGCGGCGTACGCGGTGATCGGCAAGCAGATAAACCTCGGCTCGCCAAAACAGTTGCAGGTAGTGCTGTTTGACGAACTGGAGATGCCGAAGACCAAGCGGACGAAGACCGGGTACACCACCGACGCGGATGCGTTGCAGTCGCTGTTCGACAAGACCGGGCATCCGTTCCTTCAGCACCTGCTCGCGCACCGCGACGTGACCCGGCTGAAGGTGACCGTCGACGGGTTGTTGAACTCGGTGGCCGGCGACGGCCGGATCCACACCACGTTCAACCAGACGATCGCGGCGACCGGCAGGCTGTCCTCCACCGAGCCCAATCTGCAAAACATTCCGATCCGCACCGACGCCGGCCGGCAGATCCGCAACGCGTTCGTGGTCGGCGGTGGCTACGCGGAGTTGATGACGGCCGACTACAGCCAGATCGAGATGCGAATCATGGCGCATCTGTCCGGTGACGCCGGCCTGATCGAGGCGTTCAACACGGGCGAGGATCTGCATTCGTTCGTCGCATCCCGGGCTTTCGGGGTGCCGATCGAGGAGGTGACCGGCGAGCTGCGGCGCCGGGTCAAGGCGATGTCGTACGGGTTGGCCTACGGGTTGAGCGCCTATGGGTTGGCGCAGCAGCTGAAGATCTCCACCGAAGAGGCCAAAGTCCAGATGGACCAGTACTTCGCCCGGTTCGGCGGGGTGCGGGACTACCTGCTGGACGTCGTCGAACAGGCCCGCAAGGACGGCTACACCTCGACGGTGTTAGGCCGCCGCCGTTATCTGCCCGAGCTGGACAGCAGCAATCGTCAGGTGCGCGAGGCCGCCGAGCGGGCGGCGCTCAACGCGCCGATCCAGGGCAGCGCGGCCGACATCATCAAGGTGGCCATGATCGAGGTCGACAAGGCGCTGAAAGCGGCCGGACTGGCGTCGCGGATGCTGCTGCAGGTCCACGACGAACTGTTGTTCGAAGCGGCCGACGGTGAGCGAGAGCGCCTTGAGGCGTTGGTGCGCCAGAAAATGGGCAGCGCATACCCGCTTGACGTGCCGCTGGAGGTCTCGGTGGGCTATGGCCGCAGCTGGGACACCGCGGCCCATTAAACCCGATTCCGTCTTGGGTGAACCCGCTGCAGGAATCTCGATGATTTTTTCCCGGTGATTTGACGGTCGGCCTAGATGGGGCGAGTTTGGCCAGCGTGTGCGCAGTCGAGTAACCTCGACGAGGTAGTCCGGCGACTATGCAGAGCGCGCAGCGCGATGCGGAGGAGCCGGGCAATCGAACACAGACCGCTTTATCCCTACGACCCCAACCTGTCCGGAGCAACCCAACAATATGCCGAGTCCCGCCGTCACCTCGCCGCAAGTAGCCGTCAACGACATTGGCTCGAGCGAGGACTTTCTCGCCGCCATCGACAAAACAATCAAATACTTCAACGATGGCGACATCGTCGAAGGGACAATCGTCAAGGTTGACCGGGACGAGGTCCTGCTCGACATCGGCTACAAGACCGAGGGGGTCATCCCCTCCCGCGAACTGTCCATCAAGCACGACGTCGACCCCAACGAGGTCGTTTCCGTGGGCGATGAGGTCGAAGCCCTGGTCCTTACCAAGGAGGACAAAGAAGGCCGCCTGATCCTGTCCAAGAAGCGCGCCCAGTACGAGCGCGCCTGGGGCACTATCGAGGCCCTGAAGGAGAAGGACGAGGCCGTCAAAGGCACCGTCATCGAGGTCGTCAAGGGTGGCCTGATCCTCGACATCGGATTGCGCGGCTTCCTGCCCGCATCGCTGGTCGAGATGCGACGCGTTCGCGATCTGCAGCCCTACATCGGCAAGGAGATCGAAGCCAAGATCATCGAGCTGGACAAGAACCGCAACAACGTGGTGCTGTCCCGCCGCGCCTGGCTCGAGCAGACCCAGTCCGAGGTCCGCAGCGAGTTCCTCAACCAACTGCAGAAGGGCGCCATCCGTAAGGGTGTGGTGTCCTCGATCGTCAACTTCGGTGCGTTCGTCGATCTCGGCGGGGTCGACGGTCTGGTGCACGTCTCCGAGCTGTCTTGGAAGCACATCGACCACCCGTCAGAGGTGGTTCAGGTCGGCGATGAGGTCACCGTCGAGGTGCTTGACGTCGACATGGACCGCGAGCGGGTTTCGTTGTCGCTCAAGGCGACTCAGGAAGACCCGTGGCGGCACTTCGCCCGCACCCACGCCATCGGTCAGATCGTGCCGGGCAAAGTCACCAAGCTGGTGCCGTTCGGCGCGTTCGTCCGCGTCGAGGAGGGCATCGAGGGCTTGGTGCACATCTCCGAGTTGGCCGAGCGTCACGTCGAGGTACCGGACCAGGTGGTTGCCGTCGGCGACGACGCGATGGTCAAGGTCATCGACATCGACCTGGAGCGTCGCCGAATCTCGTTGTCGCTCAAGCAGGCCAACGAGGACTACACCGAGGAGTTCGACCCGGCCAAGTACGGCATGGCCGACAGCTACGACGAGCAGGGCAACTACATTTTCCCCGAGGGCTTCGACCCCGAAACCAACGAATGGCTAGCGGGTTTCGACACGCAGCGCACCGAATGGGAAGCCCGCTACGCCGAGGCCGAGCGACGGCACAAGATGCACACCGCGCAGATGGAAAAGTTCGCCGCAGCCGACGCCGCCGCTGCCGAGCGCCCGCAGGCCAACGGCTCGTCGGGCGAGGAGGAGCAGAGCGGCGGCTCGCTGGCCAGCGATGCGCAACTCGCCGCCCTGCGGGAGAAGCTCGCCGGTAGCGCCTAGCTAGCTAGGGATGCTTCGGATCGGGCTGACCGGCGGCATCGGCGCCGGTAAGTCGGCGGTTTCGGCCACCTTTTCGGGGTGCGGTGGGGTCGTCGTCGACGGCGACGTGATCGCCCGCGAAGTGGTCGAGCCGGGCACTGAGGGGTTGGCCGCACTCGTCGACGCGTTCGGTGACGACATTCTGCTGCCCGACGGCGCGCTGAATCGTCCGGCATTGGCTGCCAAGGCATTCAGCAGCGACGAGAGCCGCGCGACGCTCAACGGGATCGTTCATCCGTTGGTGGGTAAGCGTCGCGCCGAGCTGATCGCCGCCGTCCCGGAGGATTCGGTTGTGGTGGAAGACATTCCACTGCTGGTGGAGTCCGGGATGGCCCCGCTGTTCCCGCTGGTCGTCGTGGTTTACGCCGACGCGGAACTGCGGGTGACGCGACTTGTCGAACAACGCGGTATGGCCGAGGACGACGCCCGCGCACGCATCGCGGCGCAGGCCGACGACGACCAGCGCCGGGCCGTCGCCGATGTCTGGCTGGACAATTCGAGTACTCGAGAGGCGCTGACCGAGCGTGCTCGCGAGGTGTGGAATCACCGCATCATGCCGTTCGCCGCCAACCTCAGCGCCCACCACGTCGTTCGCCCACCCGCCCGGCTGGTGCCTGCCGATCCGACCTGGCCCGACCAGGCTGCGCGCATCGTCGCCCGCCTCAAGGTCGCCTGTGGGGCAAAGGCGTTGCGCGTCGACCACATCGGTTCCACCGCGATTCCCGGGCTGGACGCAAAGGACGCCATCGATATTCAGGTCACCGTCGAATCACTCACTGTTGCAGACAAACTCGCTGAGCCATTGCTTGCCGTCGGCTACCCGCGCGTCGAACACATCGCCGCCGACAACGCCAAGCCCGACGCGCGAAGCACCGTCAAGCGCTACGACCACAGTGACGATCCGGGCTTGTGGCAGAAGCGGTTTCATGGATCAGCTGATCCCGGTCGGCCGACGAATGTGCATCTGCGTGTCGATGGCTGGCCCGATCAACAGTTCGCGCTGCTGTTCGTCGACTGGCTGAAAGCCAATCCCAACGTCCGCGACGAGTACCTGGCCGTCAAACGCAACGCCGACCAGGCCGCGGCGCCGGACGGAGACATCGAGCGTTATCTCGCCGTCAAGGAGCCATGGTTTCTCGAGGCGTACCGCCGCGCATGGGACTGGGCCGACAGATCGCGCTGGCGGCCGTAGACCTACGGATTAGTCAGCGGCGCACCGCAGGGCAGCACGCCATTCATCGGATCGGTCCTACCTGCGGCCGGCTGGACGAAATGATCGACTTGCGTGGCGACGTTGCCGTCCACGTCGATCTCGCAGTGCACGTTCGCCGCATACGGCCACCGGATCGACACTTGCATGCCGGCTTGATTAGGATCGGCCAGCACCGCGTTGGCCTGGAATGCGTTGCCGGGCATCGAGCTCAACGGCGCGGTGTTCGTTTGATTGGTGTTGGTCACGAAGGTGGCTTGGCTGCCGGGGGCCACTCCGTCGATCCGGGCAATGTAGGTGATGTTGTGCAGGTCGGCCCGCGCGGCCGCGGGAGTCAACTGCGAGCTGATCGCAGCGCCGGCCAAAGCGGCGATTGCGACCCATCTCTGCATGGTGGAGCTCATGGCTGCAGAGATTACGCGACGCGTTTAGGGCGGGCACTTCGTTGCCGGCAACCGTTCGACCGCCGACTTGACCACTCGCAAGCCCTATGTCGCAGCACAGGCGGCCGTCGCCTGTGCCGCGCATCACAAAATGACGTTTGCGGCGAAGCCATTCGGGCTAATCAGACACATGTCAGAGAGGAGTCTGTCATGCCCACTTGGGAATGGATCTGCATCGCGGCCGTCGGCGTCGTGGTGGTCGTCGCGGCGATTGTCGCAATAAGCATGGTCAGCTTTCGCATCAAAACGAAGCGGCTGAAACAGCACTACGGCAGTGAGTACGAGCGCCTGGTATCCGACACCGGAAGCGAGAAAGGTGCGGTGCGGGAACTCACTACGCGAGAACGCAAGCGAGGCAAGCTCGAGATCGTTCCGTTGACGCCCTCGGCGCTTTCAGATTTCGCCGGCCGCTGGCAAAAGGTACAGGCCGGGTTTGTGGACAACCCCGCAACGGCCGTCGGTGTCGCCGACCGTTTGGTAACCGAGGTGATGCGTCAACGCGGTTATCGCGTCGACGATTTCGACCAGCGGGCCGCAGACATCTCGGTAGACCACCCGGAGATCGTCGAGAACTACCGAGTCGCCCACGGTGTCCACATCTCGCCGCAGCATGCCAACACCGAGCAGCAGCGGGAGGCGTTCTTGCACTACCGGGCGCTGTACGAGATGTTGCTGGAGACCGACAAGACCGAACCGCAGGAGCAAGTCCATGACCATGCATGAACAAGAAACAACGACGGAGTCGCCCGCTGAGCCCCCGATCCCCGTGTCGGACGCACCGCGAATGGAGCACGAGAGCACGGCCGTTACCCCGAGCCGGCACCGGTTGCTGACACAGCGGTACCCAGTGCCGAGGCCCCCGGCGCGGAGCCGTCGAGGACGAAACACGAATCGTCGGCAGCCGAAGTGCTTTTTGCCAGCGACGATCTCGCGGGGCTGCGTGCGCGATGGGCCGGCGTTCAGGCGGCCTTCGTGGATGATCCCAAGGAGTGCGTCCAGAAGGCGGACGTCTTGGTCTCCGACCTGGTCGAGCAGCTCACGACTGGATTCGCCGGGGCGCGGTCGCGTCTGGAGGAGCAGTGGTCTCGCGGCAAGGAGGCGTCGACCGAAGACCTACGCCTGGCCCTGATGCACTCCCGGGAACTCTTCGAGCGCTTGCTTGCTGTCTAAATCCGTTGTACTGCAACGGTTGCGGTATTCAACGCCACTCCAGCTGCATCCCCTCGGCGGCAAGCCAACGCTGCAGGTCATAGCCGTGCCGGGACAGGCCGTCGACGGCGGCGACCGCGCGCCGCACCGCCTGCTCGCCGACCTCGGGGGTCAGCAGGCCGTGCCGAACCGCGTCCAGCAGCTCGTCGACGTCGGCCAAATCCACCCCGGCATTGGTGCGTACCTCGAGATCGAGGTAATGGTCTTCGGAACGCCACACGGACGGACCGGGCGTGTATTCGCCGACGTCGAGGTAATAGTCGTGGCCGCGTTCGTGGCCGGGGTTGAAATGAAAGATCGTGGCCCGCAAACCCAGCGACGGCAGCAACCACGACTCGAGGTAATGGAACTGCGCGCGGCCAGGCGTAGCGCGGGCCAGGTATAGGCCCCATGGACGCAGGATGTAGTCATCCACAGCCCGCACGATGCCTTTGGGATCGGTGTTGGTGCGGGCG
>NZ_DASPSP010000122.1:0-49547 GCF_035623875.1 Mycobacterium sp.
ACCCTCGCGCGATACAACTGGGCCGGTGACGCGGGCCGACTCGACGAACTTGCCGAGACCTTCTGTGCCGACGGTGTACTCGAGATACGCGGCGCCGAACCCCTGCGCGGCCGATCCGAGATCGTCGCATTCCTCGGCGGGATCACCGGGAAGGTCGCCGCAAGCGCAGACGTCAAGCCGATCGTCCGGCACAACGTCGCCAACGTGCTGTTCACCAACATGACTCGCGACCATGCGCAAGTCTCGTGCTACTTCACCGTCGTCACTCATATGGGGCTCGACCACATCGGCCGCTATCGCGACACCTTTGTGCCCGACGACAACACCTGGCTGATCAAGCATCGCAAGGTGTCGACCGACTGGGCAGCCCCAGACTCAGCGATGGCTCGTAGGTCGCCCGGCCGCTGAGTATCCTTACTCGATGGGGCACAAGGCAACAGTGGAACTGGTGCTGGACTGTGCAGAGCCACAGACGCTCGCTACGTTCTGGCGCGAGGCGCTCGAATATCGCGAGTACTACACGGACGTGAAGCTGGCTGTGCTCGTTCCCAAAGAAGGCATCGCTTCACCGCTTCTCCTTCAGGGGGTACCAGAACCCAAAGCGGGCAAGAATCGCATGCACCTCGACATCGTGGTCGACGACATCGAGGCCGAGGTCCACCGACTGCAGGCACTCGGCGCTCATCGCATCGACGAAGGCGTGCAGAGCTTCGGAGGAACCCGATGGGTAAGGATGTCGGATCCCGAGCAGAACGAGTTCTGCGTTTCTACCGGTGTGGAGTGGTAAGGCTTGACCGCGCAAGGCATTTCGGAGGACGCGCTACTTGCTCAGGAGGCGTGCTTCGCGCGGGCATTCGCGGATGGCGATCCGGCAGTCGCGCGTGACCTCTATCAGCCCGACGTGGTGTACGTGAGCCCGACGGTACGTCTCTTCGGTTGGCCGGCGCAGATCGATGGCATCGAGCGCACACTCGAGTTCGTCGCACTCACCATCCGTGACTGCGCCGCCATTCGCTACGAGGCGGTGGAGCACGCCATCACGCCCGATGCGGACGCGGCGTTCGTGCGCGTGCAGTTCGACTGGACCCAGGGTGCGGAACGCCTGCGCTCGACGTACGTGGTGATGTACCGCTATCGCGACGGCCGGATCGCCCGCCAGGAGCTGTATTACGACCCGAGCGGCGCGGTGGAACACCGCCCCCGCTGAGCCTTGGTGGCAGGTCCAGGATTCGAACCTGGGTAGGCGTAAGCCGACGGATTTATGTCCGCACTTCTGAGCGTTTGCATGCGTTGGCATGCGATGGCGCATCAGTCAAAACAGCATTTCAACAGGCATTACGGAATATTTTGCGTGGCCTGGCACTCTGCGGGTCGAGTCCCGCGCGATTGGTGGTACTCGAGGCCTCGGCGGAGTAGGGCGTTAGCCGTTAGCCACCATGCCCTGGACGCCTGCCCCAGCAGGCGTGCAACAGTTCCCTCAGCACCCAGGTCGATGGGTCCGCAAAAGTGGCCACGATCCGCTCGTGCTCACGCTGCTGGACCTCGCTCGTCGCGCCCCCGCCAAGTGTGTTCATGACCTCCAGGGTCTCGACAAACCACCGCCCCCAAGGGGAACCTCCACGAACCACTTCGGTGGAGGCCTCGTGTCGAATCTCCTCCAGACCGCAGCGCTCAAACAGCGCTGGCAGCTTCCGCCCGAACACCGGATCGTAGCCGCGTGAAATCCACCAGTCACCGTTCCGCCACGCGTCGTGGTAGACCTGATAACTCGGATGCGCGGGATCAACTGACCCAGGTGTGCCCCAGTCAGCGTCCTCGTCGATCAGCCAGCCACCCGGACGTAGGCACTGCGCCATTCGCGCTATCGCCTCCTCCTGGCGGCCGACGAGGTGAAACAACAACAGGCGCGAGCACACAACGTCAAACGAGCCAGGACCCAGGAGTTCAAGCGGGTCCTCGAGGATGTTGTGTTGCACCACCTCAAGGTTCGGCAGATCCAACCGTTCGAGGTAGCCGACGTCGACGTCGGTGGCCACCACGTGGCCGGAAGGGCCGACCCGCTGAGCCAGCC
Source organism: Mycobacterium sp. (assembly GCF_035623875.1). GTDB lineage: Bacteria > Actinomycetota > Actinomycetes > Mycobacteriales > Mycobacteriaceae > Mycobacterium. Next base: position 2,072 of record NZ_DASPSP010000122.1, read on the forward strand.
AGACCGCCATCGACCCACGGCCCGCACCGACCTCAAGACAACGCCAGCCGGGCTGAACCATGTCCCGACGCCGTCGCGATAGCGGGTCGAAGATCTGCTCGAGGAGCGCGAGCCGAGCTTCCTCGGCAACCTCGCGGCCAGCAGCAGCGAGGCGATACCCGATAGTATGTTGCGCCGCCTGCCTGCTGGCGTGCTGATCAGCTCCAACCACGTGGCCTCCCGGGTCGAGTCACCGTGAAGCTAGGTTCCGAACGCTGGATGCGGTGATCGTACTCGCTGCAGTTTCCTGCCATGGCGGTTTCAAAGCGGCGCGTGACCGGAGTCAGCCTTACCGGGCTCGTCCAGAGTTCGTTCGCAAGGGCAAGACGATGGCTGCTGCCGCATTTCGCCCAAGACAAGACATCGAGCAGCGGTTCCACCGTAGCCCAGAAGCGACGTGGCAGCATGGGCGCATACAACTACTCCAGTCTGCACGCAGTAGCGGCTTGGGCAATGGCATAAAGAATTCGTCAAGCATTCGCAATTGCCGAACATGGGGGTTGACCTCCCTCGAGCGGGGAGGCAGCATTTCTTTGTAAGCACTTCGTTAGGTAAGACGCCTGCACGGACAGAGGGGTGCTCGCCGGTTTCGGCTGCGACAGTTCCTCCCTGTGTGCTTGCGACCAGACGCCCGCGCGCGTCCCGGCTGTGAGGAGGTGGGGATCGACAATGACTTCGGGTGATAGTCCGTATCCGAGTCCGAATTTGCCCCTACTCGGTCGCGGCCCAGCATTCACCGTCACATTATGAATTCACGCTGCTCTTAAACCCTCGACTGGGGCGCCTTTTTCCGGTCGACTAATAGTGCACGCCCAATTCCGGTGTGGACGGACATTTGTTATGGTTCGCGGCCTTTCCCCGGGAGGACGCCATGACCATTTACGCATTTATTCACCGTTTCGATCACGCTGGCAGGTCGACTGAGTCCCCAACCTCAGGTGGGGGGCGTGCGCGTCGGTTCGTTGCCCGACACCGCCTCACCGACGAGGAGCGCAAGAACCTGCGCGACTACTACCGCCGCAACCGCGTGCAGTCACCGGCGATCATGATCGCCGCCCTCGGCGGCCATGTTCGACGCGAAAGGAGGCAGCGATGACACCCACTGTGACTTGGGGGACCGGTTCGTCCGCGCGCGCGTGGAGCCTGCGCCTTCCCGGCATCGCCGCCCTGGCGCAGTCGCTGCCGGTCCTTGCCGATGTCAGCATGTCGACCCCGGCCACGGTCAAGCGGGTCCTGGGAATGGCTGAGCCGGTTCTCATGTTCGCTGCCGAGGCGGCCGGAGCGGGGGTTCCTGAGCTGCTGTTGGTGGTTGCTGCAGTGCAAGTCGCCAAGCACATGTTGTCTCAGGCCTGCCCCGCAGAACCCCAACCGTCGCCCACCTCGTCTTTGGACGTCACCGGCGCGACCCTACGCACGGCCTGACCATGTCCACCACTTGGCATCGTCGCCGCCTCTGGGGGCGGTCGCGCCCACCGGTGGGACCGCTAGTTCCGATACCGGTGTCCCGCAATGAGTCTGGGCGATCGTGCTCACGGCCGGGTCCTTATGTGTGTCTGCGCGTGCTGACCGTGCGAGCGATGCTGCGCGACGGCATGGACCCGGCGGCGGTCACAGCTGTCACCGGTGTGCCGCGGGTATTGGTCGATGTGATCCTCGCCGAGGATCTCAACCGGCACTAGCGGAGCACCCCCGACACTTCCGCAAAAAACAACCAGCAACGTGGCTATGTTGTGGCGGTTGCCTCCGAGTTGGCGGCCCGTGAACAAAGCCACCGCGCGCCTCGCTGGCGATCAGTGCCGGGGCCAACGTGGTGCAGAAGCTCCTCGGACACAAGACGGCGGTGCTGACGCTGGACCGCTACGGGCATCTTTTCCCGGACGACCTCGACGCCGTGGCGACCGCTTTCGACGCCGCCGCGCAATCTGCAGTGGACCAGCTGCGGACTGGCCGACTTCTCAAAATCGCCAGCTCCCCCGAATAAGGCGGCTGATCTTGGTGGCAGGTCCAGGATTCGAACCTGGGTAGGCGTAAGCCGACGGATTTACAGTCCGCTCCCATTGGCCGCTCGGGCAACCTGCCTGTGTGGTACGGGTAGCAAGAGTACAACGAGGATGTACCGGGGACGCAAACGGCCAACCTCGACAGGAAGGGGACGGATCCAATGGCGGATTCATCGTTCGACGTCGTCAGCAAGATCGATCGCCAGGAGGTCGACAACGCCCTCAACCAGGCCGCCAAGGAACTGGCCACCCGGTTCGACTTCCGCGGCACCGACACCAAGATCGCCTGGAAGGGCGAGGAGGCGGTCGAGCTGACCAGCTCGACCGAGGAGCGCGTCAAGGCCGCCGTCGACGTCTTCAAGGAGAAGCTGATCCGCCGCGACGTCAGCCTCAAATCCTTCGACGCCGGCGAGCCGCAGGCCTCCGGCAAGACCTACAAGGTCACCGGCACCCTCAAACAGGGCATCAGCAGCGAAAACGCCAAGAAGATCACCAAGCTGATCCGCGATGAGGGCCCCAAGACCGTCAAGACCCAGATCCAGGGCGACGAGGTCCGCGTCACCAGCAAAAAGCGCGACGACCTGCAAGCCGTCATCGCGATGCTCAAGAAGGCCGACCTCGACGTCGCGCTGCAGTTCGTCAACTACCGATAGGTGCCTAATCTGGTGATCAGCACCACACCGCCGCGGGAGAAGCGAGGTTCGCAATGAGCGTGACGCCACCGGACGTGGAAGAGGTTGACGTCATCATCGTCGGCGCCGGCTTCTCCGGACTGGGCGCGGCCTACCGCATCACCGAGCGCAACCCCGAGACCCGCTACGTCATCTTGGAGCGGCGCGATCAGATCGGCGGCACCTGGGACCTGTTCCGCTACCCGGGCGTCCGCTCCGACAGCAGCATCTTCACCTTGTGCTTTCCGTGGGAGCCGTGGACCCGGAAAGAAGGGGTGGCCGACGGGGAGCACATCCGCGAATACCTGACGGCCACCGCGCACAAGCACGGCATCGACCGCCACATCCGGTTCAACAGCTACGTTCGCTCGGCGGACTGGGATTCCTCGACCGACACCTGGACGGTCACTGCCGAACAGGACGGCGCAGAGAAGGTCTACCGCGGACGCTTCGTGTTTTTCGGGTCTGGCTATTACAACTACGACGAGGGCTACACCCCGGACTTCCCGGGCATCGAAGAGTTCGGCGGCACCGTCGTTCATCCGCAGTATTGGCCGGAAGACCTCGACTACGCCGCCAAGAAGATGGTGGTCATCGGCAGTGGCGCCACCGCGATGTCGCTGATCCCGTCGCTGGCCGAAAAGGCGTCCAAGGTCACCATGCTGCAGCGCTCGCCGACCTATTTATTTTCGGGGTCCAAGTACAGCCCGTCAGCGGATTGGCTGCGAAAAGTGTTGCCGGGCAAGGTTGCTCACTCGATCATCCGGCAACGCAATGCGCTGCTCGAGGGCATGATCTGGTTCTTGGCGCGCAAGACACCGGGCTTCTTCAAATGGTTGATCCGCCGCATAGCGATCAGGAACTTGCCCGAGGGCTACGACGTCGCCACCCATTTCAAGCCACGCTACAACCCGTGGGATCAACGGCTGTGCCTGATCCCCGACGCCGACCTGTACGTCGCGATCGGTGAGGGCCGGGCCGAAGTGGTCACCGACGACATCGACCACTTCGATTCCACCGGAATCGTTTTGAAGTCCGGCAAGCATCTCGACGCCGACATCATCGTCACCGCCACCGGCCTGCAACTGCAGGCGCTCGGCGGCGTCGCCGTGTCCGTCGACGGCGGCGAGATCAAGCCGCAGGACCGCTTCGTCTACAAGGCCCACATGTTGGAGGATGTGCCGAACCTGTTCTGGTGCGTCGGGTACACCAACGCCTCGTGGACGCTACGCGCCGACATCACCGCCCGTGCGACAGCAAAGCTGCTGGCGCACATGAAATCTCACGGCTACACGCACGCCTATCCGCATCTCGACGGTCAGCCGATGCCGGAAAAACCGTCGTGGGACATCCAGGCCGGCTACGTGCTGCGCTCGCCGCACGCGCTACCAAAATCCGGCACCAAACGGCCGTGGAACGTTCGGCAGAACTACTTCGCTGACGCCATCGACTACCGGTTCGACCGGATCGAAGAGGCCATGGTGTTCGGTCGCGCGGACGAAAAGGCGGCGCAGACCGGATAGCGGCTCCGGCCCGTCTTTCGAAAATCGGTGGCACGCCGACAAGCAGAGTGGCGGCGGCGGACTCGCCGGAGCATTATTGAGCCATGCTAATCACACGGAATTTCGTCACATCGGTGGTCGTGGCGGGAGCGGCTGCTGGAGCGATTGCCGCCGCATCGGTAGCCGTCGTGAGCACGACTACGCCGACCACGGCAACGAGTCACGTTGTTCTTGCCGACCCCTCGAGTGGTAGCGGCGGTCCCGACGGTCAGGGTGGCGGCGGGGGCTGCGGCAGTGGTCCCGGCTGGAATGGCTGCGGTGGCTGGAACCCCTTCCAGGGTGGAACTGTCAACGCGTGCTCCAACGGCGTCTGTGGCGGCTGGGACGGCCAACGCGGCTGGGGCCACTTCTAGCCAACCTCCGGTAAAGAACGGGCGACGGCAATACGCTGATCGCCATGGCAGTTGCTATGCGCGAACCGAACGTCGTCGTTTTTGGTGGCGGTTCCTGGGGCACCACAGTCGCTTCTATCTGCGCGCGCCGCGGACCGACGCTGCAATGGGTGCGCTCGGAAGAGACCGCCAACGACATCAACGAGAACCACCGCAACACCCGCTATCTGGGCAACGACGCCGTCCTCAGCGAAAGCCTGCGCGCCACCACCGACTTCGCCGAGGCCGCCAGGTGCGCCGACGTCGTTGTGATGGGGGTGCCGTCGCACGGGTTCCGCGGCGTGCTCACTGAGCTGGCGAGCGAGTTGCGGCCATGGGTGCCGGTGGTGTCTTTGGTCAAGGGACTCGAACAGGGCACCAACATGCGGATGTCGCAGATCGTCGACGAGGTGCTGCCCGGCCACCCCGCCGGCATCCTGGCCGGTCCCAACATCGCCCGCGAGGTCGGCGAAGGCTACGCGGCCGCGGCGGTGCTGGCGATGCCCGACCAACACCTCGCCGCCCGACTCGCACAGCTGTTCCGCACCAGGCGTTTTCGCGTGTACACCACCGACGACGTGGTCGGCGTGGAGATGGCCGGCGCATTGAAGAACGTCTATGCGATCGCGGTCGGGATGGGCTACTCGCTGGGCATCGGCGAGAACACCCGCGCGATGGTGATGGCCCGCGCGGTGCGCGAGATGTCAAAGCTGGGCGAGGCGATGGGTGGGCAACGCGACACCTTCGCCGGAGTAGCCGGCATGGGCGACCTGATCGTCACCTGCACCAGCCAGCGCAGCCGCAACCGCCACGTCGGTGAGCAACTTGGCGCGGGCAAACCCATCGACGAGATCATCTCGTCGATGAACCAAGTCGCCGAGGGCGTCAAGGCCGCCAGCGTGATCATGGAGTTCGCCGACAAGTACGGGTTGAACATGCCGCTCGCGCGCGAAGTCGACGCCGTGATCAACCACGGCGCGACCGTCGACGACGCCTACCGCGGCTTGGCAGCCGACACACCCGGACACGAGGTATATGGCGCGGGGTTCTGAGCACACCTGCCACAGCTGTAACGAGAGCTGGGGATGCACCTTGTTTCGGAAACGATGGCGAATGCGATATCACAGGTCGAAAAGACCAGTTGGCGGACGGTCAGCTAACTTCTGCACCACCCATTGATTCATCGACACGTTCTGTTCGGCGGCTTCGACGGCGAGGCGCGCATGCAGCGCCGGCGACGTCCTGACGACGAACTTGCCGCTGTATTTTCGTTCGGTTAGCGGGACCCGCGGCTCTTCGTCAGCCGCCTCGCACTCGGCGATGTACTCGTCGACGGCTTGCTCGACGTCCGCAATCGCTTGCTGCAGAGTCGGCGCCCACCGCGACATCCAGGACAATTCAATGCATCGGCCAACGTATTCGCCGTACTCACCGCACCATTCGGCGCGGTACGTGTAGTGATTCACGTGCGCGTGATATCACATGCGCGGTCGACTTGGAATGGTCAGCTGTGGAGACTCCTGAGGCTGCCGAGTCTTGTGGTACTAGCGTCCGGCCATTTCCTCGAGCCGGCGAATCCGGTCGGCGATCGGCGGGTGCGTCGAGAACAGCGAACCGATTCGCTCGCCGTTGCGGAACGGGTTGGCGATCATCAGGTGCGCCTGGGCGGCCAGCTGCGGCTCAGGCGGCAGCGGGGCGGCCTGCACGCCACCGGAGATCTTGCGCAGCGCCGAGGCCAACGCCAACGGGTCGCCGGTCAGCAACGCACCCGATTCGTCGGCTTGATACTCCCGCGAACGCGACACAGCCATCCGCACTACGGTCGCCGCGATCGGGCCCAGCATCGAAACCAGCAGCAGCGCAAAGGGATTCGCGCCATCTCGGTTGTTACCACCGAACATGCCGGCGAACATCGCCATGTTGGCCAATGCAGTGATCACCGACGCCAGCGCGCCGGCCACACACGAGATCAGGATGTCGCGGTTGTAGACGTGCGAAAGCTCGTGACCCAGCACCGCACGCAGCTCACGCTCGTCGAGGATGTTGAGAATCCCGGTGGTGCAGCACACCGCAGCGTTGCGCGGGTTGCGGCCGGTGGCGAACGCGTTGGGCGCGGCGGTGTCGCTGATGTACAGCCGCGGCATCGGCTGGTGCGCCGCGGTGGCAAGCTCACGCACGATCCGGTAGATCACCGGCTCCTGCACTTCCGACACCGGCTGCGCATGCATCGCCCGCAGCGCCAGTTTGTCGCTGTTGAAATACGTGTAGACGTTCATGCCGATGGCGAACAGCACAGCAATCCACAACGCCGTCCTGCCGAACAGCGCGCCGACGAACACGATCAGCGCCGACATGCCCACCAGCAACGCGAACGTCTTGAACGTGTTGTGATGCGGATGCCAGGTCATCAGTTTCCTCCTAGAAAAACCTGGTACTCGTTCATTAAACGCTCACGACGGGCCATCGGGTTCCTGAAACCTAGCCGTGTCGGTGGATCGTGTAGTCGACCAGGGTGACCAGCGCCTGCCGACCAGGACCGTCGGGCAGCCCCGCCAACTCTTCGCGCGCCTGCGCCGCGTATCGCGCCAAGGTGTCCTTGGCCTTGGCCATGCCTGCCGAGGACCGCAACAGCCTCAATGCCTCGGCCACCCGCTCGTCGTCGTCGATCGGCCCGACCAGCAGTTCGCGCAGTCGGTCCGCCTCCGGCCCGCTTTCGTGCAACGAGTAGAGCACCGGCAACGTGTGGACACCTTCACGCAGGTCAGTGCCGGGCAGCTTGCCGGACTCGTCCGGGTCGCTGTCGATGTCGATGATGTCGTCGGAGATCTGGAACACCGTGCCGACGATGCTGCCCAGGCGGCTGAGCCGCTGGATTTGATCCTCATCGGCACCGGAGAACATCGCGCCGAACTGGCCTGCCGCGCCGATCAGACAGGCCGTCTTCTCATGCACCACCTTCAGGTAGTGCTCGATCGGATCGGCTCCATTGGCGGCTCCTTCTAAGCCCCGGGTTTCGCGCATCTGGCCGGTCACCAGCTGGGCGAATGTCTCCGCGATGATCCGCACCGCGTTGGGGCCCAGCCTTGACACCAGCCGGGAGGCCGTCGCGAACAGGTAGTCGCCGGCCAGAATCGCAACATTGTTGCCCCACCGCACGTTGGCGCTGGGTGCTCCGCGGCGCACCTCGGCCTCGTCCATCACATCGTCGTGGTAGAGCGTGGCCAGATGCACCAGCTCGATCACTGCGCCGGCGATCGTCACCTCACCGGCGTCCGGCTGCGGGCCCAGCTGCGCGGATAGCACCGTGAACAGCGGGCGGAACCGTTTGCCGCCGGCCTCGAACAGGTGCAGCACCGCCTCCGTCATCAGGTCGTCGGAGCCGCGCAGCTCGGTCTCCATGAGTTGCTCGATGCGAGCCACCCCGTCGCGCACATTGGTCGCGAAGGCAGCGTCGCCGAAGTCGCTGAGATCTAAGCCTGCCACCACCGTCGTCGGAGTCCTCACCCGACCAACATACTGGTGAACATGCACTCCCATGCCGACGTGGTGGTGGTGGGCGCCGGACCGGCCGGGTCGGCGGCTGCCGCCTGGGCCGCCCGGGCGGGCCGCGACGTGCTCGTCATCGACGCGGCGAACTTTCCCCGCGACAAGGCCTGCGGTGATGGGTTGACGCCGCGCGCGGTCGCCGAGCTGGAACGGCTGGGGCTGGGCGAATGGCTGGATGCCCGAATCCGGCATCGGGGCTTGAGGATGAGCGGATTCGACGGCGAGGTGGAAGTGGCATGGCCCGGCCCGTCGTTCCCGTCCACCGGCAGCGCGGTGGCCCGCGTCGAGCTGGACGACCGGATCCGCAAAGTCGCCGAGGACGCTGGCGCGCGGATGCGCCTAGGCGTGAAAGCTGTTGGTGTTCATTATGATTCGCCGGGTCGGGTGGTGTCGGTGGCGCTGGCCGACGGGACAGAAGTCGGTTGCCGCGAGCTGATTGTCGCCGACGGCGCCCGCTCGACCCTGGGCCGCGTTCTGGGCCGGCGATGGCATCAGGACACGGTGTACGGCATCGCCGCCCGCGCATACCTGACCACGCCGCGCAGCGACGAGCCGTGGCTGACCTCACACCTGGAACTACGCTCCCCCGACGGCGCGGTGCTGCCCGGCTACGGCTGGATCTTCCCGCTGGGCAACGGCGAGGTGAACATCGGCGTGGGCGCGCTGTCGACCTCCAAGCGACCGGCCGAGCTGGCGCTGCGGCCGCTGATGTCGTATTACACCGACCTGCGCCGCGACGAGTGGGGGTTCACCGGCCAACCGCGTGCGGTTTCCTCGGCGCTGCTACCGATGGGCGGGGCGGTGTCGGGGGTGGCTGGGCGGAACTGGATGCTGATCGGCGACGCCGCCGCCTGCGTCAACCCGCTGAACGGCGAGGGCATCGACTACGGGCTGGAAACCGGTCGGCTCGCCGTCGAGGTGCTCGGCTCGGGCGACCTGTCGAAGATCTGGCCGCAGACGCTGCAATCCCATTACGGGCGCGGGTTTTCGGTGGCGCGCCGGCTGGCATTGTTGCTGACGTTCCCGCGGTTCTTGCCCGCGACCGGTCCGACCGCCATGCGCTCGACGGCGTTGATGGGCATCGCGGTGCGGGTGATGGGCAACCTGGTCACCGACGACGACGCCGACTGGGTGGCACGGGTATGGCGCGGCGGCGGACTGGCCTCGCGGCTGATCGATCGTCGAAAACCGTTCAGCTGAGCGGCTTGTAGGCGGCGTGCAGCGCGACGATGCCGCCGGTCAGGTTGCGCCACCGCACCGCCGACCATCCGGCTTTCGAGATCTGATGCGCCAGCGCCGCCTGGTCGGGCCAGGCCCGAATCGACTCGGCCAGGTAGACATACGCCTCCGGATTGCTCGACACGGCCCGCGCCACCCGCGGCAGTGCCTGCATCAAATACTCCTTGTAGGCCGTGGCGAACAGCGGGTTGGTGGGCGTGGAGAATTCGCACACCACTAACCGCCCGCCGGGCCGGGTGACCCGAGCCATCTCGCGCAGCGCTGCGTCGCGGTCGGCGACGTTACGCAAACCGAAACTGATGGTGACGGCGTCGAACACGCTGTCGCCGAACGGCAATCGGGTGGCGTCACCGGCGACCTTCGGCACGATGCGCGCGCGCCCGGCGGCCAGCATCCCGATCGAAAAGTCCGTCGCCACGCACCACGCCCCGGAACTGGCCAGCTCGACCGTCGACACCGCGGTACCCGCGGCCAGATCCAGCACCTTCTCGCCCGACCCGATGTCCAGCGCCAACCGGGTGGCACGACGCCAGTACCGGTCCTGGCCCAGCGACAGCACGGTGTTGGTCAGGTCGTAGCGCCGGGCGACGCCGTCGAACATCGACGCCACCTCGCGAGGATCCTTGTCCAGGGTCGCGCGGCTCACGCTGTCGACACTAACGGGCCAATCGTGGCGATCCGGGAATGGGGCGTCGACGCGGACTTCGCTGCGGTCAAGCAGGCCCACAATCACTTCGGCCGGCTGGACATCGTCGTCAACAACGCCGGCTACGGCCAGTTCGGCTTCGTCGAAGAATTGTCCGAGCAAGACGCACGCGATCAGATCGAAACCAACGTGTTCGGTGCGCTGTGGATCACCCAGGCCGCACTGCCGTACCTGCGCGAGCAGCGCAGCGGGCACATCATCCAGGTCTCCTCGATCGGCGGCATCACCGCGTTTCCGAACGTCGGCATCTACCACGCGTCGAAGTGGGCGCTGGAGGGCTTCTCCCAGGCGCTGGCCCAAGAGGTGGCTTCGTTCGGCATTCATGTCACGTTGATCGAACCGGCCGGTTACGACACCGACTGGTCCGGTTCGTCGTCCAGGCGTGCCGATCCGCTGCCCGCCTACGCCGACGTGCATGCGGCGACCGAAGCGGTACGCCAGCAACGGCGGTCCGCGCCGGGCAATCCGAAAGCTTCCGCGGCGGCGCTGCTGAAAGTTGTTGACGCCGAAGAGCCGCCGCTACCGGTGTTCTTCGGCGAGGCACCGCTTGGGCTGGCGCGCGAAGACTACGAAAACCGGTTGCGCACTTGGGAGCAGTGGCAGCCCGTTGCGAAGTTAGCGCAGGGCTAGCTTAGGCCGCCACTGCGCGGCGGTTGCCCAGTACCGCCTCGTAGTGACCAAGCAACTCGTCGCAGATGACCGGCCAGGTGCGGGCGAGTACGCTGCGCCGGGCTGCCAGCGCGTAGCGCTCGCGTTCCGCGACCAGGTGCGCGACGGCCTCGGGTAGCCGCGCCTCGAACTCGTTGACTCCCAACAGCAGTCCGGTACGCCATGGGGTGACGAGATCGCGTGGACCGCCGGCGTCGGGGGCGATCACTGGCAGCCCCGACGCCAGCGCTTCCTGCACGACTTGGCAAAACGTCTCGTGCTCACCGGCGTGCACGAAGACATCCATGCTGGCATACGCTTCGGCAAGCTCCTCGCCGTACAGCGCTCCGGTGAAAACTGCTGTCGGCATTGCCGATTGCAGCTTGGCACGATCGACCCCGTTACCGACAATGACCACCTGCACAGTGCCGCTGGCAGCCAACCCGATCAGCCGCTCGACATGCTTCTCCGGCGCGAGCCGACCGACAAACCCGACAATCGGCTTGCCATCCGGCGACCAGTGCTGCCGGAGAGTCTCGCTGCGAGCGGACGGTGCGTAGCCGAGTACGTCGACCCCGCGCGCCCAGTGGTGCACCCGCGGAATACCTTGAGCGGTAAGAGATTCCATTGTCGCGCTGGACGGCGCCAGGGTACGGTCGGCCAGGCGGTGCAGGTGGCGGAACCACGCCCACGCTGCCCGCGCGGTGATCCCGATCCCGTAGCTCTCCGCGAAACCCGGTACGTCGGTTTGGTATACCGCGACCGTTGGCACCCCGAGGCGACGCGCCGCTCGCAGCCCGCCGTAGCCGAGCAGCGCCGGCGACGCCAAATGCACTACGTCGGGATCGAATCCGCGCAGCACGCTCATCAGCCGGGGCGTGGGCACGCCCAGCGGCAGGGTGGTCACCTTCGGAAACATCCGCGACGGCGTCCGGTGCACCCGAATACCATCGTGGATCCGATCGGCCGGCGGCTGTCCCGGCGGGGTGTCGGGTGCGATGACTAGAGCTTCGTTGCCGGTGCGGCGCAGGTGCTCGAGTATCCGAACCACCGAGTTGCTGACGCCGTTGACGTGCGGGAGAAAGGACTCCGCGACAATCGCTACGCGCACACCATCACGGTGGCAGCGTCGCCTGTCGATATGGTTACCGACGGGCATACGTCATGCGAACTCTGACGCAAAGGGGAGTTGGACAATGTGCTCCTGCCTGCGATTATTGGCGGCCACCGCGCTGTGGTCGGTGCTTTTCGGCGCCGGGACCGCGCACGCCGACGTGCCACGCACCCCGGACGGCAACGGGGTGATGGTTGGGTCCAACGACGCTCCAGCGCAGTTGGAGATCTTCTGCGAACCGCAGTGCCCGCACTGCGCGCAGTTGGAGTCGACCTACGGCGACCGGGTTGCCGGCGATCTGGCCAGCGGCCGACTCGCCGTTACGTATCGATGGCTGACTTTCCTCGACGACAAGCGTCACAACGACGTTTCCGCCCGGATCGCCAATGCGCTGTTTGTGGCGGCCGACCCGACAACCTCGGCGACCGCGTATCAGGCTTTCGTGCAAGATCTCTACCGCCACCAGAGTTCCGACGGCCCGAACAACAGCGATATCGCGGCGATGGCTCGGGAAAGCGGGATACCCGAGGCGGTGGCCGACCGGATCGCAGCCGGTGATCACGCGGTGGACACCGCCGCGGTCAGCGACGCCAACCGCGCATGTCTCAATGAGGTGAACCCGGCAAACCCCGGCACCCCAACGGTTTACGACCTGAGGGCCAACAGGCTCGTCGATCTTCAGGACCCGGCCTGGCTTGACGACTTGTCCAGCTGACGGTCCAGCCGCTTGTCCGCCAACACCAGACCGGCCAGGGCAGCCGCGGCGACCAGCCAGCCGACCACCGCGATGGATCCGGCCGGGATGATGGCCAGCTTGGCGTTGCGGTGCTGCACGCGTACCAGGTTCGGGTTGAGTTTGTCGTATTCGACGTAAATCCGCATCCCCGTTGCTAATTCGGACGGATAGAGCACACCGAGCTCCGGACGGTAGATGACCCGGTCCGGCGTGACGAACTCGATGGTGGAGCGCCGCGGACCGGCGCTGAGCACCTCGGCCTCCGCCACTCCCATATTGCGTTGAATGGCAATGTCGTTGCGCCACGCGCCGACCACCAGCAGCAACGACTGCAGCGTAACCAGGCCGGTCAGGATCAGCACGCCGATCCGTGCCCAGCGCACCACGCGATGCCCCCGGGTGTCGGGGAGGTCGCCGCTGCAACCGTGAATGAGGATGCGCACCACGGCTTTCAGCGATGCAAGGGCCGTCACCGCGCTGGCAGGAATTTTCACAGGGCGGCCTTGATGGCGGCGTGCAGCTGCCGCAGCGAGGATCGGTCGGCTTTGACCTCGAGCACCCGCATGCCGGTACCAGGTTCGTCGAGGACCGCGCCGAGTTGATCGACCTCGATCTGCCGGCTGTCGACGTGGTAGGCGCGACACAGCGCGCCGACATCCACGTCGTGCGGGGTGCCGAACACCCGGGAGGAAACGTCGGAGAATCGCGGGTCGCCCTGCTCGAGCAGTTCGAAGATGCCGCCGCCGTTGTCGTTGGACACCACGATGGTGAGTTGCGCTGGTACCGGCTCGGTCGGCCCGATCAGCAATCCGGAGCTGTCGTGGACGAAGGTCAGATCACCGATCAGCGCAATAGTGCGAGGGACGATGTCGCCGCCTGCGCGGCTCTGGCTACCCGTCTGCTCATGGGCAAGCGCCGCCCCGATCGCGGTGGACACCGTGCCGTCGATGCCAGCAACCCCGCGATTGGAGCGCACCTTGATGCCGTGCGGATTTAGGCCCACCAGCGCGGCGTCGCGCACCGGGTTGGACGCACCGAGCACCAGTTGGTCACCGGGGCGCAGCGCGTCGGCGACGGCGGCGGCCACGTGCAGGCCGGTGGTCAGCGGGTGGGCCTTGAGCTGGCCGCGCACCGCGGTGATCGCGTGCCGGTTGACTTCGGCGCAGCGGCGCAGCCAGGCCGGGTTCGGCTCACCGGTGGTGACCGCCCGGGTCCCGGTGGCCTGGGAATTGCCCGACACGTCGGGCCAGCGCGGGCCGGTGGTCAGCGCGGAGACCGGCACCGACGGGTCGGCCAGCAGCGCCGACACCGGCCGGTGCAGGGTCGGGCGCCCCAGCATGATCACCTGCTGCGGGCGCAGCAGCGGCAACGCCAGCGGGTGCAGCGGATTGGCCGCCGGCGGCGCGGTCGGCTCGGCGACGGTCGGCAACACGGCCAGTTCAGGTTGCTCGCCGGCGCCGTGGCCGGCGATGACAACGGTGTCCAGGCTCAGGTCGATGTCCAGCGGCTGGTCGAAGCTGACCTGCGGGGAGTAGGTCCATGGTTTGCCGCCCGGGCGTCCTTGCGGCGTATGGCCGGGATCAGGGTCGGGTACCAGCGGCTCGCGCAGCGGGATGTCGAATTGCACCGGCCCGGCGTTGGCGCTGCGAGCACCGGTAGCGGCCGACAGCACCCGGCAGGTGGCCGACCGCCAGGTCGCGTTGAACGCGTCCATCCGCTCCGGCGCGTCCTCGGCCAGCCCGAGGCTGATCGTGGCGCGGACCTGGGTGCCGAAGTAGCCCAGCTGCTCCATGGTCTGGTTGGCGCCGGTGCCGAGCAGCTCGTAGGGCCGGTTGGCCGACAACACGATCAGCGGCACCCGCGCGTAGTTGGCCTCCACCACGGCCGGACCCAGGTTGGCCACCGCAGTGCCCGACGTCATCGCGACGCAGACCGGTGCGCCCGCGGCGATCGCCAGCCCAATCGCCAGATATCCGGCGGTCCGCTCGTCGATGCGCACGTGCAGCCGGATCCGGCCGGCCCGGTCGGCGTCTTGCAGCGCAAACGCCAGCGGGGCGTTGCGTGAGCCCGGGCACAACACCACATCGCGGACACCGCCGCGGATCAGTTCGTCGACGACGACGCGAGCCTGAGCCGTCGAGGGATTCACCAGTACAGCCTAGCGAGCAGACTTAGGGGACCATCCCATCGAAGAACTGCAGTATCGCGGCGTTGACCGCCTCTGGCCGCTCGAGGAACCCGAGATGCCCGGTGTCGGCGAGCTTCAGGAACTGGCCGTTGGGTAAGGCATCGGCGACCTCTCGGCCCAGGTGCGGCGGCGTCACCACGTCATCGGCGAATCCGATCACCAGCACCGGCGCGGTGATGCTTCGGTAGGCGGCTAGCCGGTTAGTCAGCGGCGCAATCGCGCCCTGACGGGTATACCCAGGGGTGATCTTGATCGGCCAGATGTTGAACATGCCGATCCATTCGGCGACCGCTTCTTCGTTGTTCAGCGTCTTCGGGGAAAAGCTCTCCAGCAGCCGAATCTTTGCGTCGTAGCTCGTCGGCAACTGCACACCTGAGGCGGCCAGGTCATCTTCGGCGGTGTGGAAGAAGTTGCGGGCGCGGTCGAGCCGGCCGCGGGTGGCCATCAGCGCGGCCTTGCTGACCAAATCGGCCCGGACCAGCATCAACTCTTGCGCGATATAGGAGCCCATCGACACCCCGACGATGCGCACCGGGGCGACGTCCAGGGATTCGATCAGCGCAACGGTGTCGGAGACCATGGTTTGCGTTGTGAAATCGTCAGTGTTCTCCGTCGCGCCCACCCCGCGATTGTCGAAGGTGATGACGCGGTAGCCGGCCGCCTGAAAGGCCGGCACTTGGTTCAGATGCCAGGTGCGTCCCAAACCACCACGTCCGGCGATGAAAACGACGGGCTCGCCGCTGCCTTTGTCGTCGTAAGCCAGGTTGATCACGACGACGAACCTACGCGATGCTCGCATGTTGGCAGTATCTGGCAGTTCACTACGTCGACCTGGCAGCAGCCGTTGAACTTCAATTTCGGGCAGCGGAACCGACTACTCGAGGAGGAAAAACGCATGCCAGAGCTCGCACTCAAGCAGGCCACCATCGAATACCGGCAGTTCGGACCGCAGGATTCAGCGCATCCGCCAGTGCTGTTCGTGCACGGCATCCTGGTGGACGGGCAGCTGTGGCGCGACGTCGCCGAAAACCTGGCGCGCCGTGGTTTCCGCTGCATCGTGCCGACGTGGCCGCTGGGCTCACACACCATCCCGGTCCGCGAGGCGAGCGCGCTGTCGCTGCCCGGCGTGGCGGAGATCATCAACGACGCGATCGTCGCCCTCGACCTTTCCGATGTGACGCTGGTCGGAAGCGACACCGGCGGAGGGCTGTGCCAACTGGTCGTCGACGCCCATCCGGACCGGATCGGGCGCCTGGTGCTGACCAACTGCGACGCCTTCGAAAAATGCCCGCCGTACCCGTTCGACGTCGCGTTCGGCGTGCTTCGCGGCCCCATCTCGATCAAGGCGCTGATGGGGCCACTGCGGTTGCGGGCGCTGCGTCACTCTCCACTTGGCTACGGGCTGCTGATCAACCAGCCCGATCCGCATCTCACGGCCTCCTGGCTGCAACCGTGTTTGAAGGACTCACGCATCTGCCGCGACCTGGCCGCCCTGCTGCGTCAGGTGGCCACAACCGATCTCACCGACGTGGCCACCCGCCTGCCCCGGTTCAGCAAGCCGGTCACGCTGGTCTGGGGCCAGTTGGATCGCTGCTTCACACCAAGCCTGGGCCGCCGCCTGGCCGGGGTGTTCAGCAACGGAAAACTGATCGAGGTGCCGGATGCTAAAACATTTGTCGCCCTGGACAACCCGGACGCGGTGATCGACGCAATAGCAGCTTAGGTACTCACGCGCGTCGGGCCTTGGCCCGCGCCGCCGACAGCGCGCGGTCCCACAGCAGCAGCGTCCCGGCCTTGAGCTGAGCCGGTTTGGCGGCATCCCTGGCCAACAGCGCGGTGGCGGCCGCCTTGGTCTTCGCCGACGCCTTGGCCATGTGGCCGGAGTCGAACGGCGGCTGGGGGTCGTATTCCATCGACAGCTGGATAGCTTTCGCCCGATCGTCACCGCCGATCCGGCCGGCCAGCCACAGCGCCAGGTCGATACCCGCCGACACCCCGGCGCTGGTGACGATGTCACCTTCTTGGACCACGCGTTCATCGCCAACTGGGATGGCGCCCAACGTTTTCACAATGGGAAGAGTCATCCAATGCGAGGTGGCGCGTTTGCCGTTGAGTAGCCCGGCCGCCGCGAGAATGATCGAGCCCGAGCACACCGAAGCCGTCCAGGTCGCGCTCTGATGCGCCCGACGCACCCAGTCCAGCAGCGCCTCATCTCGGGCGTGCTCTACAGTGGTCATCCCGCCCGGCACCAAAACCACGTCGGGCGAAGGAGTTTCGGCAAACGAATGAGTGGCCCCGACAACAAGCACTCCGGAGTCGGCCGTGACCGGGCCCGGTTCGTGCCACACGAAGCGGACCTCGGCGTCGGGCAGCCAGCGCAGCACCTCGTAGGGGCCAATGAAGTCCAGCGCGGTGAAACCCGGATACGTGACGATCGCGATCTGTGTCATGGTGCTCCTCGGTTCAGGCGAATGTTTTGCGGTATTGGTCGGGCGAAACCCCGATCCGCCGAATGAAGTTGCGGCGCATGGTTTCCGCAGTGCCGAAGCCGCAGCGCGCCGCGATCGCCACTACCGTATCGTCGGTCTGCTCGAGCTGGCGGCGGGCCGCCTCGGTGCGGACTCGTTCGACGTAAGCGCCGGGCGCCTCGCCGACCTCGTCGGTGAACACCCGGGTGAAATGCCGTGGGCTCATCGCGGCCAGGCGGGCCAGCTCGGTAATGCTGTGCACGCCACCGGGTTCGGACTCGACGGCATTCTGGACGGCGCGGATCGGTTCGCGCTTGGCCCGGGCCACCCACACCGGCGCGGCGAACTGCGTCTGCCCGCCGGGCCGGCGCAGATGCAGCACCAGGTACCGGGCTACTGTCTGCGCCAGCTCGGTGCCATGGTCCTCTTCGACCAGCGCCAGCGCCAGATCGATGCCCGCGCAGACGCCGGCGGCGGTCCAGACGGTGCTCGAACTACGCACGAAGATCGGATCCGGGTCGACGTCGACTGCCGGGAATTCCCGCGCCAATTGGTCAGCGAACGCCCAATGGGTGGTCGCCCGGCAACCGTCCAGCAGACCGGTCTGGGCGGCGAGGAACGCTCCGGTGCACACCGTAACGACCCGGCGGGCATGCGGCGCTGCCGCGGCGATCCAGTCGATGACGCGCGAATCCCGCCGGGCCGCCTGCACGCCGTGGCCGCCTGGCAAGACCAGGGTGTCGATGGGTTCACTCGGGTCGGGCAGTTTTACGGCGCCGAAGCTCAGCCCGGTCTCGGTGGAAACCGGTTGTCCGTCGATCGACGCCACCATCGGCTGGTAAGGCTCCTTGCCTTCGGCGGACAGGGCCAGCGACGCCCCGGCAAATACGTCGAACGGCCCGACCATGTCCAGCGCCTGGACGCCGGGGAAGCCGACTATCAACACTTTTCGTGCCATACCGGTAAGTGTTGGCGACAGACGCCATGTCGTCTACGCCATGCACCCCACAAATCAGGACATCAGCGGGTAACAGGCCTTGACCCGGTCGATCCACCACTGCCGCCGCTGCGGCTCCGCGGCCAGCGCCTGCAACCGCGCCGGGTCCGGTGTCACGGGCGCGACCGGCAGGTAGCCGTCGGCGGGCACGACCGGCTCGGCGACGTCCTCGACGAAGAGCCTGCCGGTGCCCAGCCCGCAGGCATGACGCAGTTCCGGCAGGGCCGCGGCGGCGGCCAGGCCAACGCCGATCCCGACCGCGGAATCCAGCGCGCTGGAGACCACGACCGGAATGTCGATCTGCTCGGCGATCTCCAGCAGAGCCGAAATACCCCCCAGCGGTGCCACTTTCAGCACGGCGATGTCGGCGGCGCCGGCGCGGACCACAGCCAGCGGATCGCCGGCTTTACGGATGCTCTCGTCGGCGGCGATCGGGACGTTAATGCGGCGGCGCAGTTCAGCGAGTTCGTCGACCGTGCCGCAGGGCTGCTCCAGATACTCCAACGGACCGGTTGCGGTCAGCGCGGACGCGGCCTCCACAGCCTGCGCGACGGTCCAGGCGCCGTTGGCGTCGACCCGCACAGTGGACACCATGCCGCGGACCGCGTCCACACGGGCGACGTCGTCGGCGAGGGTCTGGCCGGGTTCGGCGACCTTCACCTTCGCGGTGCTCGCGCCGGGGAACCGGGCGAGGATTTTGGGTACCTGAGCGGCGGGCACGGCCGGGACGGTGGCGTTAATCGCAATGCGGTCGCGTAGCGGCGGCGGCGCCGGCCGGTAGGCCGAGTCGAGGGCGGCGGCCAGCCAGTGCGCGGCCTCGGGATGGTCGTATTCCAGGAAGGCGCCGAATTCGCCCCATCCGGCCGGACCGTCGATCAATGCCAGCTCACGGCTGGTGATGCCGCGGAACCGCACCCGCATCGGCAGCGCCACGACATGCAGCCGGTCAAGCAGCTCGTCAAGTGCGGGAGTCACTGCGAGTAGACCTGGCGGCCCGCCACAGACGTCGCACGCACGTCCAGGTCGGTGATCTGCTCGGGCGGCACCGCGCGCGGATCAGCCGACAGCACCATGTGCAGAAAGCCTACTGATCTTCAGGGTGGCAACAGGGCGCGACAGACACGAATTGCAACACGTTCTAGTCTGGCCATATGAGTGACGAACTGCTGCGTAACCCGACCCATAACGGCCACTTGCTGGTGGGCGCGCTGAAGCGGCACAAGAACAAGCCGGTGTTGTTCCTCGGCGATATCACGCTGACCGGCGGTCAGCTGGCCGAGCGGATCAGCCAGTACATCCAGGCCTTCGACGCGCTGGGCGCCGGCACCGGTGTCACGGTCGGCCTGCTGTCGCTCAACCGTCCCGAGGTCCTGATGATCCTCGGTGCCAGCCAGACCCAGGGGTACCGGCGCACGGCTCTGCACCCGCTCGGCTCGCTGGACGACCACGCCTACGTGCTGTCCGACGCTGGTGCCACCTCGCTGATCATCGACCCCAACCCGATGTTCGTCGAGCGCGCGCTGGGCCTGCTGGAGAAGGTCGACTCGCTCAAGCAGATCCTGACCATCGGTCCGGTGCCGGAACAGCTCAACGACGTGGCGGTCGATGTGTCGGCGGAGGCAGCGAAGTACGAGCCGAAGCCGCTGGTCGTCGCCGACCTTGCGCCGAACCATATCGGCGGCCTGACCTACACCGGTGGCACGACGGGCAAGCCCAAGGGCGTCATCGGCACTGCGGGAAACATCGCCAGCATGACGTCGATCCAGCTCGCAGAATGGGAGTGGCCGGAAAACCCGCGGTTCCTGATGTGCACCCCGCTGTCGCACGCGGGTGCGGCGTTCTTCACGCCGACCGTGGTCAAGGGCGGGTCGATGTTCGTACTCGGCAAGTTCGACCCGGCTGAGGTGTTGAAAGTCATTGAAGAGCAACGCATTACGGCCACCATGCTGGTGCCGTCGATGCTCTATGCCTTGATGGACCACCCGGACTCGCACACCCGGGACCTGTCATCGCTGGAGACCGTCTACTACGGCGCTTCGGCGATCAACCCGGTGCGGCTGGCCGAGGCGATCCGGCGGTTCGGCCCGATCTTCGCCCAGTACTACGGGCAATCCGAGGCGCCGATGGCGATCACCTATCTGGCCAAGGCCGACCACGACGAGAAGCGGCTGACCTCTTGTGGGCGGCCCACGCTGTTCGCCCGAGTGGCGCTGCTCGGTGAGGACGGCAACCCGGTGCCGCAGGGCGAGCCAGGCGAAATCTGTGTCAGCGGACCGCTTTTGGCCGGTGGGTACTGGAACTTGCCGGAGGCGACGGCGGACACGTTCAAGGACGGCTGGCTGCGCACCGGCGACATGGCCCGCGAGGACGAGGACGGCTTCTACTACATCGTCGACCGGGTCAAGGACATGATCGTGACCGGCGGCTTCAACGTCTTTCCCCGCGAGGTAGAGGACGTCGTCGCCGAGCATCCGGCAATCGCGCAGGTGTGCGTGGTCGGTGCGCCGGACGAGAAGTGGGGAGAGGCCGTCACCGCGGTGGTGGTGCTACGCGCCGACGCGGCGTCCGACGACGACGCGATCGCCAACATGACCGCCGAAATCCAGGCCGCGGTCAAGGATCGCAAGGGCTCGGTGCAGTCACCCAAGCGGGTGGTGATCGTCGACGCGTTGCCACTGACCGGGCTGGGCAAGCCGGACAAGAAGGCCGTCCGGGCGCAGTTCTGGGAAGGCGCCGGCCGCGCCGTCGGCTGAGTTTGTCTGCTCGGCGAGGTCAGGACACCCCGGGACCCATTCCGCCGATCTTGTCGACGTGGATGTGCGTCACGAAGCCGGGCGGCGCCCCTTTGGGCGGGAACACGTTCGGGTCTGACAGCGTCTGTGCCAGAGTCTTCAGAAGCTCAGGGGCGCCGCCCTCTTCGATCTGCGCGGTCCCCTCTATCGCAAGATACGGCCGCATGGCTTTGCCGGCGTCGCCAGTCGACGCGATCGTCAACGCGACGCGAGGATCGCGGCGGATGTTCCGGACCTTCTTGTGCTCGGCCAGATGGGCGGTCACCAGCTCGTCGCCGTCGGGTGTGGATCGCAGCGCCACCCAGACCAGCGTGACCTGGGGGCTGCCATCGGGATTCAGGGTGACCAGGGTGGCGTCGGCGCCGTTGCCGATGAGTTCGCGCGCGGCTTCATTGAGTCTCATGCGGTGTTCTACCGCTGAACGCGTCGTTTCATTCCCTCAGCGATTCGAAGCGGCCACGCCTGCCACCAATAGGTCCAGCAGTCGGCCGGTCTGCTCCGGCGAGCCGCTGGGCAGGTCGCCCGCCGTCGCTGACTGTGTCGTCACTCCTCGCCCGTCGGCCTCAGCCAGCCGATGCTTTGCGCTGCGGCCGCGTTCGCGCGGAACTCGAGGCCCTCGAACTCCCCCGACCGCCGCCAGGCGTCGACGTAGTGGAAGTAGGCGACTGGACCGTGCGGATAGCGGCCGCTGTTGAGCCGCTCGCGGCGCCCCATCGGCTTGCCCTCGTTGTTGTAGTAACCGGGCGTGCAGTCGGGATCGTCGAGGAACGACCGCGGGGCGGCTTCGAGCATCTGGACCCACGACTGCTCAGCGCCCTCGCTCACCTCGACCTCGTCCGCGCCGTCCTCGAGCGCGTGCGCGACGACCGCGGCGATCGTCGTACCCGCTTCGACCAGGTTGTGGGTGATGTTGGCGATCAGGTTGGCGCCCTGGTGCGGCCCTACGATGAACAGGTTGGGGAAGCCGTGTGAGTGGATGCCGTGCAGGGTCTGCATGCCGTCCGCCCAGTGCTCCGAGAGCCGGCGCCCATCGCGCCCGGTCGCGTCAAAGCCGGCTCGTCGCGAATACTCCGTGCCGACCTCGAAGCCGGACGCAAAGATCAGGCAGTCGAGCTCGTAGTGCACCCCGCCGACCCAGACGCCCGTGTCGTCGATGGCGCCGACGCCCTGCCCGTCGCTGTCGACCAGATGGACGTTCGGCTCGTTGTAGGCCTGCAGGTATTCGTCGTGGAAGCACGGTCGCTTGCAGAGCAAGCGATACCAAGGTTTCAGGGCCTCGGCGGTCTTGGGGTCGGTGACGACGGCGTCGATCCGGGCCCGAATCTCGGTCATCTTCTCGTCGTCGCTCTCCTCGTACGCCCGCCGATACCCCTCGAGCCCGAACATCCCGCGCGCTTCGGCCATGTTACTGACCACCCGGTCGCGGATTCGTTGCGCGATGTCGGTCCAGCCGTCCGTGACCAGGTCCTCATCGGCGAAGCCGCCGTTCTGCAGGACGGTGAAGTTCATCAGCCACTTCTGCTGCCAGCCGGGTTCGAGCGAGTCAAAGAGCTCCGAATCGAGCGGATAGTTGTTGCGGACGTCGATCGACGACGGCGTCCGTTGGAAGACGAACAGCTCCCCGGCCGCCTGCGCCAGGTGCGGGATGCACTGCACGGCGGTCGCGCCGGTCCCGATAATGCCGACCCGCTGGTCGCCCAGCTTGTCCATCGGCGCGCCGGTGAAGTCACCCCCGGTGTAGTCGTAGTCCCAGCGGCTGGTGTGGAAGCAGTGTCCGCCGAAGGTCTCGATGCCGGGGATGCCGGGGAGCTTCGGCCGGTGCAACGGGCCAATGCCCATCGTGACGAACCTGGCCCGGATCCGGTCGCCATGGTTCGTCTCGACAATCCAGCGCGACGACCTCCCGTCCCACGCCAGGTTCGTGACCTCGGTCGAGAACAGCGCGTTCTCATACAGGTCGAAGTGGCGGGCGATCCGCTGCGCATGACCGAAGATCTCGGGCGCGAAGGTGTACTTCCGGGTGGGGCGGTGCCCGGTCTCTTCGAGCAGCGGCAGGTAGATCATCGCGGCGGTGTCGCACATGGCGCCGGGGTAGCGGTTCCAGTACCACGCCCCGCCGACGTCACCGCCGGCCTCGATCAGGCGTACGTCGGAAACGCCCGCCTGCTTCAGCCGAGCGCCGGTGACCAGCCCGGAGAAGCCGCCGCCGATGACGGCCACGGTGACCTCGTCGGAGCGCGACGCGCGGTCGACCGGCTCGGTGTACGGGTCGCCCAGCAGGTGCGCGAACCGGCCAGTCGGCTCGACGTACTGCGCGTTGCCGTCGGGCCGCAGCCGCTTCGTCCGCTCGTCGAGGTACCTCGCCCGCAGCGCCTCGCGGTCGATCGTCCCGGTGTCCATCTGCACATAATGACCGCTCGCGGCCGAAATCGCATTGGTTCGGTTCATCGTCTGGCCGGGCCGGTCTGGCTGTCGTATCTTCCGCCCAGCAGGCCGGGGCGGCTGGACGCGGTCAGCCCGCCCGAGGCAAGCCCGCAGTACCGCCACGGCGTCGAAAGGTTCATTGAGAGGCGCTGATGGTCAGGTGATCGCGGCGCCGACCAGATGACCGATCAGGTAGGTGACTGCCAGAGCCAGGCCCCCGCCGACGAAATTGCGCAGTACTGCGCGATGTTTCCGCGCGCCGCCCAAGCCGGCCGACACCGCCCCGGTGATCACCAGCGCCAGCAGCACCGCCGCGACGGTGACCGGGATCCGCAGCGCGATCGGCGCGGCCAGGATCGCGATCAGCGGCAGCAGCGCGCCGATGGCGAACGACAAGGCCGACGACAACGCGGCCTGCCACGGGTTGGTCAGATCCGCGGGATCGAACCCGAGCTCTACCTCGGCGTGCGCGACGATCGGATCATGGTCGGTGAGTTCCTCGGCCACGGTGCGCGCCGTCGCCGTCGACAACCCTTTGGCTTCATACAGCGCGGCGAGTTCGTCCAGCTCGGCAGCCGGGTCCTCACGGAGCTCCCGGCGCTCGGTGCGCAACAGCGCCTGCTCGGTGTCGCGCTGAGCGCTCACCGACACGTATTCGCCCAACGCCATCGACACCGCGCCCGCCACCAACCCGGCGATGCCTGCGGTCATGATCGGGCCACGTGCGACGGTCGCCGCGGCAACGCCCACGACGATGCCGGCGGTTGACACAATCCCGTCGTTGGCGCCGAGCACCCCGGCGCGTAGCCAGTTCAGTCTGGCCGAAACCGAACCCAGGTGCGGCTCATGCGGATGCGACGTAGCGGTCACGGATGCACACATTAAGCAACCCGCACCGCCGTCGCCAAGATACGTGGCCTTGCCAAAGCGCTGGCCGAGCTGACGAGTACCGTCGCGGTATGGGCAGCAGCGAACCGGTCCGGCCTGAAGAATTCGAGGCGCTGGCCGGCCGCTGCGCAGTGTTCCGGTTGGACCGGGTGTAAACCGATGACTAACAACCCCTTTCACGCTGAGGACTGGAAGCCGGTCGACGGGTTCGCCGAGCTGACCGATATCACCTATCACCGCCACGTCGCTGACGCCACCGTGCGGGTGGCCTTCAATCGCCCGGAGGTGCGCAACGCGTTTCGACCGCACACCGTCGACGAGCTCTACCGGGTGCTCGATCACGCCCGGATGTCGCCCGACATCGGGGTGGTGCTGTTGACCGGAAACGGGCCCTCACCCAAGGACGGGGGTTGGGCGTTCTGCTCCGGCGGGGATCAGCGCATCCGCGGGCGCAGCGGCTACCAGTACGCCGCCGGCGAGACCGCGGACACCGTTGATACCGCGCGCGCCGGAAGGCTGCACATCCTCGAGGTGCAGCGGCTGATCCGGTTCATGCCCAAGGTGGTGATCTGCCTGGTCAACGGCTGGGCGGCGGGCGGCGGGCACAGCCTGCACGTGACCTGCGACCTCACCCTGGCCAGCCGCGAGCACGCCCGGTTCAAGCAGACCGACGCCGACGTCGGCAGCTTCGACGGTGGCTACGGCAGCGCGTACCTGGCCCGGCAGGTCGGCCAGAAGTTCGCCCGCGAGATCTTCTTCCTCGGCCGCGACTACACCGCCGTGCAGATGCACGCGATGGGCGCGGTCAACGCCGTCGTCGACCACGCCGAACTGGAGTCGGTGGGTGCGCAGTGGGCGGCCGAGATCAACGCGAAATCGCCTCAGGCACAACGGATGCTGAAGTACGCATTCAACCTACTCGACGACGGGCTGGTGGGTCAGCAACTGTTCGCCGGTGAGGCCACCCGGCTGGCATACATGACCGACGAAGCCGTCGAGGGCCGCGACGCATTCCTGGAGAAGCGGCCGCCCGATTGGAGCCGGTTCCCGCGCTACTTCTAGCAATCCGGGCCCCCTTAGACTCGCGACCTGTGAGCAAAAATCCGCTTCGACGATTGGCCGAGCAGTTCACGCTGGCCACCATGCGCCCGCCCATCGCGCGGCAACTCGCGTCATACCGGCCGGCCGCCAAATCCATCGACCTCGACGGCAAGCGAGTCCTACTCACCGGAGCGTCGTCGGGGATCGGCGAGAGTGCCGCCGAAGAGTTCGCCCGCCGCGGCGCCACCGTGGTCGCCGTCGCCCGACGCAAGGACCTGCTGGATGCGGTGGTGGGTCGGATCGAAGACCGCGGCGGCACCGCGATTGCGATCCCCTGCGATCTCTCCGACATGGACGCCGTCGACGCACTGGCCGCCGACGTCGAAGAGCGTCTTGGCGGGGTGGACATTCTGATCAACAATGCCGGTCGCTCGATTCGCCGGCCGCTGGCTGAGTCGCTGGAACGTTGGCACGACGTCGAGCGGACGATGGTGCTCAACTACTACTCGCCGCTGCGCCTGATCCGAGGGATCGCGCCCGGGATGCTGCAGCGCCGTGATGGGCACATCATCAACGTGGCAACCTGGGGAGTCTTCAGCGAGGCGTCACCGCTGTTCTCGGTGTACAACGCGTCGAAGGCCGCGCTCTCGGCGGTCAGCCGGGTCATCGAAACCGAATGGGCCAGAAAGGGTGTGCATTCGACGACGCTGTATTACCCGCTGGTGGCCACCCCGATGATCGCGCCGACGAAGCAATACCAGGGGTTGCCGGCGTTGTCATCACGCGAGGCGGCCGGCTGGATGATCACCGCTGCGCGCACCCGGCCGGTCCGGATCGCGCCGCGGATGGCCGTCGTAACACAGGCGCTGGACACCATCGGCCCGGGCGTGGCCACGGCGCTGATAAGGCGACAGCGTCTTCAGCCCGGCGACGATGCAGAGCGCGAAGCGCGATGAGGAGGAGCCGGGCAATCAACTTCAGCCAAGTTCTGGGCCGGCCGTGCTAGACACGAAGGCATGGAGATTCTCGCCAGCCGGATGCTGTTCCGGCCGGCGGACTACCAGCGATCGCTGAGCTTTTACCGCGACCAGCTTGGGTTGGCGATCGCCCGCGAGTACGGCGCGGGCACCGTGTTCTATGCCGGCCAGTCACTGATCGAACTTGCCGGCCACGGCGCGCCGGAGCACCCCGCCGGGCCCTTTCCCGGCGCGCTCTGGTTGCAGGTGCGCGATCTCGCCGCGACACAGGCGGAGCTGGAGAGCAGAGGTGTCACGATCGCCCGCGAGGCCCGCCGCGAGTCATGGGGGCTGCACGAAATGCATGTCGTCGATCCCGACGGCGTGACCCTGATTTTCGTCCAGATTCCCGGCGATCACCCACTGCGCCGCGACGTCAGAGGTCAACGCCATAAGCCTCAAAGTTAACCCGAAGCGAACATCTGACGACGAGTGTCGAATACCTGGGATTCACATCGCCGTTCTTTCGACAACCGCACTCGCCTACCCCCAGAATTAGGCCCGTGAACCTCCAGTTGTTCCTCTTGATCATCGTCGTGATCACCGCCCTCGCATTCGATTACACGAACGGGTTTCACGACACTGGAAATGCGATGGCCACCTCCATCGCCAGCGGCGCGCTCTCGCCGAAGGCCGCGGTAACACTCTCGGCGGTGCTGAACCTCGGCGGCGCGTTCCTGTCCACCGCGGTCGCCGGGACAATCGCCAAGGATTTGGTGAACGGTCATCTGGTGACCTTGCAATTGGTCTTCGCCGGTCTGGTCGGCGGCATCGTCTGGAACCTGTTGACCTGGCTCCTGGGTATCCCGTCAAGCTCCTCGCACGCCCTGGTCGGCGGCATCGTCGGTGCCATGATCGCCGCGGTCGGCGGGCACGGGGTGATCTGGACCGGGGTGGTGTCCCGGGTACTGATCCCGGCCCTGGTGTCGGTGGTGTTGGCCGGGGTGGTCGGTGCGGTCGGCACCTGGCTGGTCTACCGGTTGAACCGCGGCATCCCGGAAAAGCGCAGCGAGGCCGCCTTCCGTCGCGGCCAGATCTTCTCGGCGTCGCTGGTCTCGCTCGCACACGGCACCAACGACGCCCAGAAGACGATGGGCGTGATCTTCCTGGCGCTGATCTCTTACGGCGCGGTCAGCCGGACAGCCGCCCTGCCGCCACTGTGGGTCATCGTGGCCTGCGCTTGCGCGATGGCGCTGGGTACCTATACCGGCGGCTGGCGGATCATCCGCACCATGGGCAAGGGACTCGTCGAGATCAAGTCGCCGCAGGGCATGGCCGCCGAATCGTCTTCGGCGGTAATCATTCTGCTGTCCGCTCATTTCGGGTACGCCCTGTCCACCACTCAGGTGGTGACCGGATCCGTGCTCGGCAGCGGGGTTGGCAAACCCGGCGCAGAGGTGCGCTGGGGAGTGGCTGGCCGGATGGCAACCGCCTGGCTGATCACGCTGCCGTTGGCCGGTCTCGTCGGTGCCATCACCTACTGGGTGGTACACGGGATCGGCGGCTTCGCCGGCGCGGCCATCGGCTTCGGCCTGCTGGTGGCGACGGCCTCCGTCATCTACCTGCGGTCGCGCAAGACGAAGGTCGACCACAAGAACGTCAACGCCGAGTGGAAGGGTGACTTGACTGCCGGGCTCGATGAGGCCGACCAGCCCACGGTCACCGTCGGCGCGGGAGTCCCAGGCGGGAACGGCAAGGTTACCGGCACCGCCCCGGCAAAGAAAGCGGGCACGCCATGAGCACTTGGTTCAACTACGAGGCTTCGTTGAAGATCCTGATTTTCGGTTTGCTCCTCGGTAGCGGACTGCCCGCGCTGTTCGCACTCGCGGTGCGGGCGGGCGCCGCGGGCGCCGGTGTCGTGGGCTCCTCCGATGGCACTGCCGTGGGCCACAAGAATCCGGCGCTGACCGCCCTCAGCTGGTTGTTGTACTCGGTGGCGCTGGTCGCGGTCGTGATCGGCGTGTTGTACATCGCCCGGGATTTCATCGGGGCGCACACCGGCATGTACATCCTCGGAGCCAAACCTGCGTAGTATGAAAATTCATTTGCTGTTCAGGCTTAACCGACGCTGTGCGGGGGAAGTTGAGGCAGTGTGAACCGATTCCTGACCTCGATAATCGAGTGGCTCCGCGCGGGATATCCAGACGGCATCCCACCCACCGACTACTTTCCGGTACTCGCCCTGCTGACGCGTCGGCTGTCTAACGACGAGGTCAAGGTGGTGGCCCGCGAAGTGATGCACCGGCCCGGGTTCGATGACACCGACATCGGCGTGTTGATCACCCAGCTCACCGACCAGCTGCCGTCCCCGGAAGACATCGAGCGGGTCCGAGCACGGCTGGCCGCCAAGGGCTGGCCGCTAGACGATGCCCGCAACGGCGAGGAGGCCGGATAGCCGTTCTGCGCGCGTTCGCCGTGGCGCAGGGCTCCTCGGCGCGCCCGCTGCTCGCAGCCCTCGAGCAGGTTCTGGACGGCCGTGCCTCCGCACTGCTGCCGGTGCCGGCCGGGGCTAATCGCCAATTCACATTGTCGGCGCTGCGGGTGGGCGAAGCCATCGACGATGACATCGCCCTGGTGGTGACGACCTCGGGTACCACCGGCGCACCCAAGGGTGCGATGCTCACCGCCGCCGCGCTGACCGCCAGTGCGACCGCCACCCATGACCGTCTGGGCGGCCCGGGCCGATGGCTGCTGGCTTTGCCGCCCTATCACATCGCCGGTGTCCAGGTGCTGGTGCGCAGCCTACTGGCCGATACCGTTCCGGTCGAGCTGGATGTCTCGACCGGATTCGATATCAGTGAATTGCCCTCTGCCGTCAAGGAACTCGGCTCCGATCGCCGCTACACGGCGCTGGTGGCCACGCAGTTGGCCAAGGCGCTGACCGATCCGGCGGCTGCTGCCGCGCTGGCGGAGTTGGATGCCGTGCTGATCGGCGGCGGGCCGGCCCCGCGACCGATCCTCGACGCTGCCGCGAGCGCGGGTATCACGGTGGTCCGCACCTACGGGATGAGCGAAACCGCCGGCGGCTGCGTGTACGACGGTGTTCCACTCGACGGGGTGCGACTGCGGGTGGAGGCTGATGGCCGGATTGTGATCGGCGGCCCGACGCTGGCCAACGGCTATCGCAACCCACCCGATCCCGACCCGTTCGCCGAGCCGGGCTGGTTTCGCACCGATGATATTGGCGCTGTTGATGATTCGGGTGCACTCAGTGTGCTGGGCCGAGCCGACGAGGCGATCAGCACGGGCGGGTTGACCGTGCTGCCACAGCCCGTGGAGGCTGCGCTGCGGACCCACCCCGCAGTGGCCGACTGCGCGGTGTTCGGGCTCGCCGACGAGCGGCTGGGTCAGCGGGTGGTCGCTGCCATCGTGCTGGTCGATGGTTATGCCCCGCCCTCGCTCGAAACGCTGCGGGCACATGTCACGCGAACCCTGGATCGCACCGCCGCGCCCCGCGAGCTGCATATCCTCGATGCGCTGCCGATGCGCGGCATCGGCAAGGTGGACCGGCAGGCGCTGGCTTATCACGCTGGAAGACGGTTGCCTTAGCCAACTTTCGCATCGCCACCACCGGACGTCCGTGTCAGGTCGAATGAGTATTAGAGCCGGATGACATAATGCAACAATGCACCGCCACATCATTGTCAGCGGTGACGATGCGTTGGCCATGACGATCATCGAGGAGCTCAAAAACGCCGGCGTGACCGTCGCCAGCCTGGCCAACCTCGAACTCTCCGAGGCCGGGGTCGCGCGCGAACTCGCCCTCGCCGATATCGGTCATGCGAACGCCGTCGTCTGTGCCGGGGATGACGACGCGACAAATCTCGAAATCGCGCTGCTGGCAAGGAAAGCCAACCCGAACGTGCGGGTGGTGGCGCGGCTGTCCAACGACGTGCTGCGCGAAGCGGTAGCCGACGACAACGGGCCCGGCGCGATCTTCAACGTCGCCGAACTCGCGGCGCCGTCGGTGGTCGAGGCATGTCTGGAGCAAACCACGCACCAGTTCGAGGCCGCGGGCATCGAATTCGTCGTCGCGGGCCGCGAGGCGTCGCGCGACGCGACGCTGCGCGAGCTATACGGCGATTTGGCGCCGGTGGCGGTGATTCACAGCGAAGACTCCCCCACCCCCGGCGAGGTGGAGGTCTGCCCGAGCCGAGATCAGCGGGTGCACGCCGGTGATTGGACGATGATGGTTGGCACCGCCGACGAGGTGGCCGCCCAAAACATCAAGGTCCGGAGCCTGACCCGCACACGGTCGCGCCAGCCTCGACTGCGGAAGGCGTTCGATGCGGTCCGCGCCCTGCTCACCGACTTCAACCCGGCGTTTTACCCAGTTGTGGCCGGCACGCTGATGTTGCTGACCACCTCCACGGTGTTGTTGCGGCTCAACTACCGGGCCCCGCCGCGGATGGGCTGGATCGACGCGTTCTACTTCACCGTCGAGACGATGACCACGACCGGCTACGGCGACTTCAGCTTCGTGCACCAGCCCACCTGGCTACGTATGTTCGCCGCCCTGTTGATGTTCAGCGGGGTGACCATGACCGCTTTGCTGGTCGCGTTCGTCGCTGACGTGCTGCTCTCGCGCCGCTTCGTCTTTGGGGTCGCGCGCCCGCGGGTGCGCCATCTGCGCAATCACATTGTGGTCGTCGGGTTGAGTGCACTCGGCATGCGCGTGGTCAGCGATCTGACCGCTGCCGGCTATGACGTGGCGGTGATCGAGCGAGACGAGGAAAACAGCTTCTTGTCGGTGGCACGCAAACTCGATGTGCCGGTGATCTTCGGCGACGCCACGTTGGGCCAGACACTGCGATCGGCGCGGGTGGATCGCGCCCGCGCGGTGGCGGTGCTGACTCGTGACGACATGACCAACATCGAAACCGGGATCGTGCTGACCGAGATGCTGGGTACCGAGGTGCGGCCCGGGCTCAACTGGACCGATGTTCCGCTGGTGCTGCGGGTCTATGACAACACGCTGGGCTTTGCGGTGGCGCAGCGGTTCGGTTTTGAAAACGTGCGCTCCACCGTCGAGCTGGCCGCACCGTGGTTCATCGGCGCCGCGGTCGGTCTGCAGGTGCTGGGCACGTTCTCGGTGGGGCAACGCTCGTTTGTGGTCGGCGGAATGCGCGTGGCGCCTGGTAGCGAACTCGACGGCCTGCGCATGTTCGACCTGTCCACCCAAACCCGGGTCATCGCCATCACCCGGCCCAATGCACTGGTCAAACTGCACCCGCGCCGCGACGCCCGACTGCACGCCGACGACACCGTCTACCTCGTCGGGCCCTACCGCGAATTGCTTGCCACGCTGCGCAAAGGACGGCCACCCCAACAACCCGCGGCCGAAGCGCCAGCCGGAAAGTAGGTTAAGCGGTCGTGAGGATCGCTCGCCGGGACGCAATCGCGGCTGCGATCGGGCTGGTCCTCGTTGCCGCCGCGTTCGTCTTGCCCCGCTTGCACTGGGGCATCAGATCGCGTCTGCACGCCGCGCCGGACCGTTTCGGCTGGCATGCCGGCGCTGCCCCGATCTTCGGCTGGTTCAACGCCCACGTCGGCTGGGGCACCGGACCGGCGATTCTGCTCGGGCTGGCCGCAGTGGTGTGGGGACCCGCTGTGGCGCAGCGGCTTTCGTGGCGGATGCTGCCGCTGGCCGCCTGGGCCACGTCATGCACGTGGGCGTTCTCACTGGCGATGATCGACGGCTGGCAACGCGGCTTCGCCGGCCGGTTGACCGACAAGGACGAGTACCTGCCGCAGGTTCCGGGCATCATCGACATCCCAGAGGCGCTGCGCACGTTCTCCAGCCGGATCCTGGACTTTCAGCCGAACTCGTGGATCACCCACGTCTCCGGTCACCCGCCGGGGGCGCTGCTGACGTTCGTGTGGCTGGACCGCATCGGCCTCGGTGGCGGTGCGTGGGCCGGGTTGCTGTGTGTGCTGGTCGGGTCGAGCACCGCCGCCGCAATCGTGATCACGCTGCGGACTGTGGCCGACGAGCCGACCGCGCGCCGAGCCGCGCCGTTCGTCGCGGTGGCACCCACCGCGATCTGGATCGCGGTCTCCGCCGACGGATACTTTGCCGGAGTCGCCGCCTGGGGTATCGCACTGCTGACAGTGGCGGTGCACGGCGCGGTTCGGTTCGCTGCGGTGATCGCGGCCGCAGCGGGATTGCTGCTCGGCTGGGCGGTGTTCCTCAGCTACGGCCTGACGTTGCTGGCGTTTCCGGCGTTGGCGGTGCTGGTGTGCGCGACCGACTGGCGCTCGTCGCTGCGCGCGCTCGGCCCGGCACTGCTCACCGCAGCCGCGGTGGCGGCGGCGTTCGCGGCTACCGGCTTCTGCTGGTTCGACGGTTATGCCCTTGTGCAGCAACGCTATTGGCAGGGAATTGCGCATGATCGGCCATTCCAGTACTGGAGCTGGGCCAACCTGGCCGCGGCAGTGTGCGCGATCGGGTTGGGCAGCGTTGCGGGGCTCGGCCGGGTCTTCGACCCGGCCGCGATTCGTCGGCGGTCGGGCCTGCACCTGCTGCTCCTGGCGATGCTGGTTGCCGTGATCTGGGCGGACGTGACCACGCTGAGCAAGGCCGAGACCGAACGGATCTGGCTGCCGTTCACGGTCTGGCTGACGGCCGCGCCCGCCCTGCTGCCGCCGTGGTCTCAGCGGCTGTGGCTGGCTGTCAACGTCGTCGGGGCGCTGTTGTTGAACAGCCTGATCTTCACCCACTGGTAGTGGACGTGGACGGCCAAGAGAATCAGTCGGGGCAGCCGGAACTGTCCCGCCGACTCAGCACCGGCGACGCGGTGGTGATCGGACTGGGATCGATGATGGGCGCCGGGGTGTTCGCCGCGTTCGGCCCCGCCGCGCGCGCCGCCGGGGCCGGGTTGTTGATCGGGTTGGCCATTGCCGCGGCGATCGCGTACTGCAACGCCGCGGCCTCGGCGCAGCTGGCGGCGGTTTATCCGACCTCCGGCGGCACCTACATCTACGGGCGCGAACGGCTCGGCCCGTGGTGGGGCTTCGTCGCGGGATGGGGGTTTGTTGTCGGCAAGACAGCGTCGTGTGCGGCGATGGCGCTGACGATCGGCACTTATGCGCTGCCAGGCCCATGGTGGGCGCAGCGCCTTATCGCCGTCGGCGCGGTGATCGGGCTGACCGCACTGAACTACCGCGGCATCAGAAAGACCGCGAGATTGGCCCGAATCCTGGTGGCCTGCACGCTTGTTGCCCTCGCCGTTGTGGTCATTGCCATCGCGATCGCCGGCGTACAGCCGTCGAATCTCAGCAGCGCGGGCGCCTGGTCATCGGCCACGGTCTACGGTGTTTTGCAATCGGCCGGGCTGCTGTTCTTCGCGTTCGCGGGCTATGCGCGGATCGCGACGATGGGCGAAGAGGTCCGCGACCCGGCCCGGGCCATACCGCGAGCGATCATTGTGGCGTTCGGGATAACGGTGGCGGTGTATCTGATCGTCGGAGTCGCGGCGCTGCTGGCAGCGGGACCCGACCGGCTGGCACGGTCTGCGGCCCCGCTGGCCGAGGCGCTGCGCGCGGCAGGGGCCGCGCCGTTGCTGCCGGCAGTGGCGGTGGGTGCGACGCTGGCGAGCCTGGGTGCGCTGCTGGCGCTGATCGCCGGGATCGGGCGCACGACGCTGGCGATGGCCCGTCACCGGGACCTGCCCGGCTGGCTGGCCGCCGTACATCCGCGCTACCAGGTGCCACATCACGCCGAGATCGCCGTTGCTGCGGTCGTGTGCGTCCTGGCGGGCACCGTGGACCTGCGCGGCGTGATCGGCTTCTCGTCGTTCGGGGTGCTGATCTACTACGCGATCGCCAACGCGGCGGCCTACACCCAGCCGGCCACGCAGCGGCGTTGGCCGCGTGTGCTGAACGTGTGCGGGGTCGTCGGCTGCCTGCTGCTGGTCGCCACCTTGCCGTGGCAGTCGGTCGTCGTCGGGCTTGGGGTGTTCGCGATCGGCCTGACCGGACGCGCGATCACCCAACGATCGCTCACAGACCCGCGGCGCGGGTGACGTGGGCGAACCGGCTGCCCGGCCGACACGCCTCACGCACCGGGGCCACATCGTCCGCGATGTCGAAATCAGCCAACTCGTCGAGAAGAGCGACATCAACACCGTTGCCGCGCAGGGTTTTCAGCGTCAGAGCTCCAGTGTCCGGCTGCGACATCGGGACGTCGCGCAGACAATCGGCGAGCGCGGGGGTGTGCACGCCGAGCGCCCACCACCCTCCGTCGTTGGCCAACCCGAGGACAGCCGAAGATTCAACCAGGCGGCGCCCACAGTCGCCCAGCAGTGCGGCGGTCACCTGCGGGGTGTCCATCCCGATTTGTAGCACCGGATGCCCGTCGACGGACGCGGCGTCGGCATGCGCGTTGGCCAACCGTTCGCCGAAGTCGTTGCCGCGCTGGCCGATCACGGAAAACGACGCCAGCCGGCGTCGTATCTCGGCGGCGTCGGCGGCGGCGTCGAGTTCGCCGGTGAGGGCCACGACCCGCGCGGCGACCGGGGTGGCCGCTACCGCATCGAGAGTGTCGAGCAACGCGGCGGCGGCCACCCCGGCGGCGACCTGGTCGCCGACCGTCGCGGCCAGCCGGGTCTTAGCTCGGCCGGGCACCGGGGCTTTGGCCACCACCAACAGCGTCACCGGCACGACGCTCATGCGCGCCGCTCTCCCCCGCAAGCGGGAGGTACCCCCACCTCGTCGCTTCGCTCCGCATTGTCGCCGTCGCGGCTCATGCGCGCCACTCCGCATTGTCGCCGTCGCGGCTCACGAGATCACCTTCCAGAAGTCCAGAATCGCGGTCATGCTGCCCCGCAACGAACCGCTCACCTTGGACTTACCCCCCACGCGGGGCCCGTATGCCACGTCGTGCTCGACCACCCGCCAGCCGGCCGCGGCCGCCCGCACCAGCAGCTCCAGCGGATATCCCGACCGGCGGTCGCTGACACCCAGGCTCAGCAAGGCGTCCCGCCGGAAGACTCGCATCGGCGCGATGTCGTGCACCGGGAGGCCGTGCCGGGTGCGCAGCCGCCAGCTCATCATCACTGTGCCCAGCCGCGCTACCCAGGGCCAGCGCAGCTCCCGTACCGGGCGGCGCCTGCCGATCGCCAGGTCGGCGCCGCGATCCAGCTCGGCGACCAGCGATGGCAGATCGGCGGGGTCCAGGGACCCGTCCGCGTCGATCACCGCGACGATCGGTGTCGTCGCCGCAACGACGCCTGCGTGTACGGCCGAGCCGTAGCCGGGCCGGGGTTCGGCGACCACCCTGGCGCCGTGTCTTCGGGCCACGTCGGCGGTGTCGTCGGTGCTGTTGTTGTCCACCACCAACGCCTGGTAACCCGCGGGCATGGCCGCCAGCACAAACGGCAGCGACTCGGCCTCGTTCAAACACGGCAGCACCACCGTCACCAGACCGTCGGCCATGCCGACCTCAAACTGATTGAGGCCGGAAGTTCATTGCGACGCCGTTCATGCAGTAACGCAGGCCGGTCGGTGCTGGGCCGTCATCGAAGACATGGCCGAGGTGCCCGCCGCAGCGACGGCACAGGACCTCGGTGCGCGTCATGCCCAGCGTGGTGTCTTCACGCGTGATCACGGCGTTGGCCAGCGACTGGTAGAAGCTCGGCCAGCCCGTGCCGCTGTCGAACTTGGTGGCAGACGAGAACAGATCCTGTGCACAACCCGCGCAACTGAACACACCAGGGCGGTGCTCGTCATTGAGCGGGCTGCTGAACGGCTGCTCCGTGCCGGCCTTGCGCAGGACCTGATACTGCTGCGGGTTCAGGAGCTGCCGCCACTCGGCATCGGTGTGGGTGACTGCGAAGGTGTCGTTCGATGTGTCCGGTGAGCTATGGACTACCGGGCTGTGTAGTGAACTGCGCCAGGCGAGCAGGCCAACGCTGAGCAACGAGCTGCCGAGTAGCACCTGGCGGCGTGTCACGGCGGGCCGCGGCGGGGCTGGTTCAGACATCTTTGAATCGTACAGGCGGCGCACCCGCCGTAATAGCTTTCTGTGCCGCTGTTTAGCCGCGCAGCGGGGCGAACGCGAAGTCACGCAATCCTTCCCGCGGCTTGACCGCCGCCCGGAAACCCAGCAGGTCGGCGGCGCGGGTCGGATCAGCGACGATGTGGCGCACGTCGCCGCTGCGGTATTGGCCGGTGACAACCGGCGACACAGGGCCCACAGCGGAACCTCGCGCTTGGCACAGCTGCGTCGCCACCTCCATGATGGAAATCGGCTGCCCAGAGCAGACATTCGCAGCGGTGAACCCGCCGCGGTCAGCGGCCACCGCTACCACGTTGGCCGCCGCGACGTCATCGACGTGAACGAAGTCCCGCATCTGCGCGCCATCCTCGAAAACCTCTGGTGGTTCGCCCTTTTCGAGCGCTGAGCGAAAAATCGCGGCGACCCCGGAATACGGCGTGTCGCGCGGCATGTCGGGGCCGTAGACGTTGTGGTAGCGCAACGCCACCACCGATCCGCCCGTCGACTCCGACCACGCCAGCGCGTAATGCTCCTGTGCCGTCTTGCTGGCCGCATACAGGCTGCGCGGCCGCAGCGGCGCGTCCTCGTCGACCAGCTGCCAGGCCAGCTCCTCCCCGCCGACCGGGCAGCGGTGCTCGAAAATACCCGCATCGAGGTCGGCCCGCCGCCGCGGCAGCGGATCGACCGGCCCGTGCTCGTCGCAGCGGTACCGGCCCTGCCCATAGACCACCATCGACGACGCCAGCACCAGACGCGCTACCCCAGCGTGAAACATCTGCGCCAGCAGCACCGTCGTGCCGAAATCGTTGTGGCTGCCGTAGTCCGGCGCGTCGGCGGCATCCACGCCGGCGCCGACCACCGCGGCCTGGTGGCACACCAGGCCGACACCGTCCAGCAGCGGGGCCAGCGCGTCGGCGTCGCGGATGTCAACGCGCCGACAATCGCGCGGCAGCGCGGCGTCGTCGCCGTGTGCGGCGGGCAGCATGGCATCGACGGCGACCACGTCGTGACCCGCGGCTCGCAGCGCCGCGTCGACTCGCGAGCCGATGAAACCGGCCGCACCGGTCAGCAGCACTCTCACGGCTGGTCGAACGGCAGCTGGATACCGGTGTGCGACAGGCACTCGGTGCAGGAGCGTTCGGCGGCGACGCGGCCGATCGCCTCGCGCACAAGTTTCTTGAACGGCTCGATATTCTTCTCGAATTCGCCGATCACGTCGACGACCTTCACCCCGGCTCCGGCGTCGATGCCGGCGTCCAAATCTGTCACTAAAGCGATTGTCGCATAGCATATTTCGAGCTCACGGGCCAGCACCGCTTCCGGGTAGGCGGTCATGTTGATCAAGGTGAAGCCGGCGGCGGCGAACCACTGGCTTTCTGCGCGGGTGGAAAACCGCGGACCCTCGATGACCACCATGGTGCCGCCGTCGACCACGTCGGCCAGCCCGGTGACCGCGGACCGCAACGTCGGGCAATACGGATCGGCGAAGGACACGTGCGCGGCCCCGGAGTCGAAGTAGGTATCGGCGCGGCGACGGGTGCGGTCCACCAGCTGGTCGGGCACCACGATCGTGCCCGGCTCGAATTCAGGCGTCAGGCTGCCGACCGCACACGGGGCGAAGACTTGGCGCACCCCCAACGCGCGCAGCGCCCACATGTTGGCCCGGTACGGCACCTTGTGCGCCGGATACTGGTGGTTGGCGCCGTGGCGGGGCAGAAACGCGACCTCGTGCTGGCCGACGGCACCGACCGTGACCGGGGCGCTGGGTTCGCCGAACGGGGTGTCCAGGTTGATGGTGCGTGCGTCTGGGTCGAAGAACGTGTAGAAGCCGCTGCCGCCGATCACTCCGATCATGTACGCCGCGCCTCCTCATCGCTTCGTCCCCCCGCAAGCGGGTGGGGGTACCCTCAGCCGCACAGCGGCGAGGGGGCGTGCCCGCACTGCACCGTCAGCCGGCGGGCATGGGCTCATTGTCGTGCACGGGCATGGAACGATTGACGGGTGGCCAGTTTTGCGCAATGGATCGCGGGCGCGCGACCGCGGACACTTCCCAACGCCATCGCACCGGTGATCGCAGGCACCGGCGCCGCTGCCTGGCTGCACGGCGCCAACTGGTGGAAGGCCCTGCTCGCACTGGCCGTCGCGGTGGCGTTGATCATCGGGGTCAACTTCGCCAACGACTACTCCGACGGCATTCGCGGCACCGATGACGACCGCGCCGGCCCGATGCGCCTAGTGGGCTCGCGGCTGGCGACACCGCGGTCGGTGCTGACGGTGGCCGTGGTCAGCATGGGCGTCGCGGCCGTGGCCGGGATGGTGCTGGCATTGACAAGCGCGCCGTGGCTGATCGGAGTCGGTGCGTTCTGCATCGCCGGCGCTTGGTTGTACACCGGCGGCTCAAAACCTTACGGCTACGCGGGTTTTGGTGAACTCGCGGTCTTCGTGTTCTTCGGGCTGATCGCGGTGCTCGGCACCCAGTACACCCAGGCGTTGCGGGTGGACTGGGTGGGTCTGGTGTTGGCCGTGACGACAGGGGCGGTGTCGTCGGCGGTGTTGGTGGCCAACAACCTGCGGGATATCCCCACCGACGCACAGTCCGGCAAGCTCACGTTGGCGGTGCGCTTGGGCGACACCGGGACTCGCAAGCTCTATCTGTCACTGCTAGCGCTCGCCTGCGTGTTGACCCTGACGCTGACGGTGGCCAGCCCGTGGTGCGCGCTGGGGCTGCTGGCCACGCCGTTGGCGCTGCGGGCGGCGGCGCCGGTGCGATCGGGCCGGGCGGGTGCCGAGCTGATTCCGGTGCTGCGCGACACCGGCCTGGCGATGCTGGTGTGGTCGACCGCGGTGGCAGCCGCGTTGACGCTGGCGACCTGAGATGCTTTCGACTGTGCGCTAGGGACTTCGAGTGCGCACACAGGGCGGGAGCCGTCGGCGTGTCGTCGTCGTGGATGCACACTCGACGAGAAGCCGCGTGCACTACGCGGCTTTGTCCATCAGTTTGACGACCACCGCACGCAACTGTGCGGTGTAGACGTGCTCGGTGATCAAGTCGATGGCCGCTTTGTCGCCGCTTCGCAGGATGCCCAGTAAAAGATGCTCGCAGCGAATCTCGTTGTCCTTGTGCGCCAATGCTTCTCGTAGCGCAAGTTCTAATACCTTCTTGGCCCCGTGGCTGAACGAGATATGCCCCCGTAGCCGGCGACGGCGACCCGAGCGGGACAGGGCCTGGTCAAATGCGTCGGCGCCAAAGGTGCGGGCCACGCTGTCGCGGACCGCCCGCAGATCAATACCGATGGTGCTCAGCGCGTCGGCATCCTCGTCGAACGACTTGTCGCCGGGTGAAGTTTCGGCCAGCTGGGCCCGCACAACCTCGGTGGTCAGCCCGTAGCCGGTCAACACCGCCGAGAGCTCCTCGCCCGCGGCCTGCAGGATTCCGAGAAGCAGGTGCTGCGAACCGGTTTCGCGGTCGCACAGTTCGCGCGCCTCTTCCTGGGCCAGCATGACCGCGACCCGGGCATTGCGGGCGAACCGCTGAAACGGTCTCATCGGTCATCTCCTCCGGTTGTATTTCTGGTGCACCGCCTGCCGGCTCACGCCCAGCGCGTTGGCGATCGCCTGCCAACTCCAGCCCTGCTCGCGTGCGTTGGCGACGTGGATTGCCTCCAACCGCTCCTGCAGGCGCTGCAGTGCACGCACCGCGCGCAGCCCGACTGCGGGATCGGCGCTACCTGCGGCGTCCGCTGCGGGCCCCAGCGACAGATCGGACAATTCGCTCACGCTCGTCAAGATAACTTGACAACTTCAGGCGTGTCAAGGAAGGTTGACAGACTCTTTGCAAGCCTTGCCCCGGATGCGTTTTTAGTCAGATGTTTCGGAGCCGGCGTCGGGCGGTGTCTCGCCACGCAGCCTGGCCCGCAACTGCTCGCGGTCGCGGCGCCGGCGCTCGGTGGCCACCTCCAGGCCCTCGGTGGCCCGGCGGCGCAGCGGACCGAACAGCCAAATGCCCAGCGGCATCGCAATGACGAGAGCAAACAACAGGGCGACGGTCATCGGGAATTCGTGGACGCCGAGCAGTCGGCCCGCTCCGTAAATCACCGCGGTCAGCGCCGCCACCAAGACCAGCCGTGCCGCGACGTAAAGCAGGACGCTGACGGCGGCCCGACCGGCCGAGCTCTGAGCCTTTGGCACGATGCGAGCCTAAGACGCCGCGTATATTCACACCAAGGAGGTGTTGAGTGCTGTACCTGCTCCTCGTCCTCGTTCTGGGGACACTGATCTACGTCGGCTGGCGTGTTGCCCGTTCACAGGTCAACCGGCAGAAGACTCGCGTCATCGGGCCCGACGATGATCCGGAGTTCATGTGGCGGCTAACCCACGGCGACAACAACCCGCGCTAGCTAGATGAAGTGCTCGTTGGATCGGCGCTGATCGTTCGGAAAACCATCGGCGACAACGGCTGCCAGTTCGATGAGCGCTTCCCGGGTTTCCCGCTTCAGCCGGTCCAGGTTGATCTCCGCACCCTCCTCGAGATGGGGGTCGAACGGCACTAGGCGCACCGCGCGGCACCGCCGGGAGAAGTGATCGACCACCTTTCGCATGTCGACCTTGCCGGAACGCGGCCGCACCGCGTTGATGACCGCGATCGAGTTGCGGACCAGATCCTCGTGGCCGTGCGCGTCGAGCCAGTCCAGCGTCGCTGACGCGCTGCGCGCGCCGTCGATCGATCCCGAGCTGACCACGATCAGGGCGTCGGCCTTCTCCAGCACCGGCGTCATCGCCGAATGCAAAAGGCCGGTCCCGCAGTCGGTGAGCACCAGGCCGTAGAACCGCTCCAGGATTTCCAGCGTCTGCGCGTAGTCTTCCGCGCTGAACGCCTCGGACATGGCCGGGTCGCTTTCCGAGGCCAGCACTTCCAGCCGGCTCGGACCCTGCGAGGTGTAGCTGCGAACGTCGCTGTAGCGATCGATGCCCTCGGCGTCGCGAAGGAGGTGGCGCACGGTGGCCGGAGTCTCCAACGGCACCTTCTGACTCAGCGTGCCGCGATCGGGGTTGGCGTCCACGGCCACCACCCGGTCTCCGCGAATCGACGCGAAGGTCGCCCCCAGCGTGGCAGTGATGGTGGTTTTGCCGACGCCGCCCTTCAGCGACAGCATCGCGACGCGGTAGCAACCCCGCAGCGGTCTGTTGACCTGCACAACCAGGTCGTTGTACCGCAGGATCCGTGGACTCTCGCCCACGTTGATCAGCCGTCCCGACAAGACGTACAGCCACCGGCGCCAGCCCTCCGACGGCGGCGGCTTGACATGGCGCAGCAGGGTGCTGGTGGACAGCTCCGGATACGGCGACGGGTGCATGGTAGGCCGTTGCCCGGTGTTGATCGGCGCGCCCGGGGGTTGTCCCCGGTGATAGCCGCCGGAGTTTTGTGACGGCGAATCGACGACCTGGGGAAGTCCTTTGTGCGGAGTGGCCGCCCAGGCCCGCGGTTCGACGCGAGTCTCCGGGGGCGGCACGCCCCGCGTCACAGCCTCGCTGAAACGCCGCTCGGTGCGGAACCCGGCAAAGGCCCTGGTCGGCGGCTCGGTGACCGCTGGAGGTGGCGGTGGCGGCGGCTGCGGCCGCAGCTCGGTTGTCGGACGGTCTTCGCGACTATGCGATCCCCCCGCATTCGCACCATGCGTCGGATGGTCAGACACGTGCTCTTTCCCCTTGTAGCAACACTCGGGTCGCTTTTTGACGAACGGTCTTGTTACCGAACATATCGCAGTGCCGATCGGTATCCCCGATCTCGGCCTAGCCCACCCCAGCATAGGAGTGCAGGCCAACCGTCACCAGGTTGACGAAGAACAGGTTGAACACCATGGCCACGAAACCGACCACGTTGATCCAGGCCGCTTTCTTGTCCCGCCAGCCCGCCGTCGACCGGGCATGCAGGTAGGCGGCGTAAGCCACCCACGCGATAAACGCCATCGTTTCCTTGGGATCCCAACCCCAATACCGGCCCCAGGCCTGCTCGGCCCAGATTGCGCCGAAGATCACCCCGAACCCGAACACCGGGAAGGCGAAGATCGTGGTCCGGTAGGCGATCCGGTCCAGGGTCTGCGCGTCGGGCAACCGCTGCACCATCCGAGCAAACGCGCCGGGCGTCTCCGGCTCACCTAGCCCAGAGGTCCGCAACAGGAACAGGATGCTGGCCACGCCCGCGACGAGGAACACCCCCGAGCCCAGGCTGACCACCGACACGTGGATGGGCAGCCAGTACGACTGCAGCGCCGGCATCACCGGCGCGGCGTTGGTGTAGAGCCAGCGACCCGACACCGTCAGCAAAATCAGTACCGGCAGCAGCAGAAAAACCCACAGCGGACGGTACTGCGGTCGGCGTAACACGATCGCGCCGGCGACCAGGCCGCAAAAGCAGGTGAGGTTGATGAACTCGTACATGTTGCCCCACGGCACCCGCACGGTGGCTAGCCCGCGCAGCACGATACAGAGCAGCAACAAGCCGATCCCGGCGTAGACCAGGATCAGCCCGGCCCGTCCGACGCGTTCGTCAAACGGCCGCCGCGGGGCGTCCAGCACGACGCCCGGCGTCGCGCTGTCAGCGGCCACCGATCCGGCGCTCACCAACTCAGGTTCGGCGCGCCGGCTGCGGGCATAGGCGAGTTCGACGGCGAGCAGCAAGAAGGCGA
Source organism: Mycobacterium sp. (assembly GCF_035623875.1). Classification (GTDB taxonomy): domain Bacteria; phylum Actinomycetota; class Actinomycetes; order Mycobacteriales; family Mycobacteriaceae; genus Mycobacterium. Next base: position 45,201 of record NZ_DASPSP010000122.1, read on the forward strand.
CCACCAGCATTACCACCGCCGAAGTGAACGCCCAGTCGGAATTGCGCGCCAGCTCCAGGTTGATGTGCGCTGTGTTCATTGGCGCCACTCTCCCCCGCAAGCGGGCGGTACCCCCACAATCCCGGCTGCGCCGGCATCATCGTTGTCGGTGCGGTTCATCGGCGGCTCCTCCCGGTCCCAACCGGCTCGCCGGGCGCCGCGGCCGGCGTTTCCAATCCGTCCTGCAACCGGTCGACGAGCCGCTCGAATTCGTCGCCCCAGCCCGAGTTGTCCGTCCGCGCCAGGCCGCCTAGCTCGACATTCACCGTACCGGCCGTGCCCGGTATCAGCCGGACCCATACCCGCCGTCGACGCACCAGCAGCGACACGACCAGCCCGGCCATCATCGTGATGGCGAACACCAATACCCAGATCTGCCCGGGATCGTGCGAAACCTGCAGGTTGACGAACGGGACGGCGCCGTCGAAACGCACCACGGTGCCTGCCGCCGGGCCCTGATCGAGCCGCACACTGTCGCCGACGCGCAGGTTAATCCGTTTGACCCGGGTGAGCCGGTGCTGGTCGATGAGACGCGGGTCCAAGGTGTACAGCGACTGCGGCCGGCCGCTGTCCAGGCCGGTGTCACCGGAGTAGATATCGACGGCGACTGCCGGGGCGTTCAGCGCGGGAAACCTTGAGGACAGCAGGGTGCCCTCGAGCTGCTCGGTCGGCGCGAGCAGGCCCTGGATGGCGATCTGGTGTTTGCGACGTTCGCCGGCGTCGGGATACGCGCCGGCCGGCGGGTCGATACGCGCGACACCTGACGACAGCAGCGTGCGAGGGTTGTCGGGTCGCCACTGCACCGTCGAGGTGCGGGTCTGCCCGTCGGGAAAGGTCACGGTGAACGTCGGCGCGTAGCCGTGGCCCTGCAAGTAGACCCGGTTGCCATCGACGCGCAGCGGGTGGTTGACCTCCAGCCGATAGCGCCGCCAACTGTCGTTGGTGAGGTCGCGCCCGGCCTGGTAGTCGATGTCGGCAGCGAACGACGTGGCCTGCCCGTTCGAAAGGTAGCGGGCGTCAAAGTCCTTGACGCGGAGGCAGATCGGGTACAGCGACGTGCCGTCGACGGTGTTGCCGGCCCGAAACGAGTCGAACGCGGCGGGCGATGCCGAGCAGAAACCGGGACCGCCGTCGGCGATCACGACGACATTGCCCTCGTAGCCGAACAGCTTGCCGGCGGCCACCGCCACCAGCAGGCCCACCAGCGAGAAATGGAACACCAGGTTGCCGAATTCGCGTAGGTAGCCCTTCTCGGCGGAGATTTCGATGTCGCCGTCAACAGTGCCGCTGCTGCGGATGACCTTGCGCCAACCCCGCAGCCGGTCCGCCATTGTCGCCGCCAGCTGGTCGGGTTCGCCCGCGATCGTGGCGGTGGCGTGCTTGGGCAGTCGGGCCAGGTTGCGCGGCGCCGGTACCGGTGTTGCCCGCATGCCGCGGGCATGCTCGATCATCCTCGGCGTCAGGCAGCCGACCAGCGACACGAACAGCAGCGTGTAGATGGCGGTGAACCAGAAGCTGCCGAACACGTTGAAGGCCTGCAGTCGATCCAGCCACGGCCCGATCAGCGGGTGGGCGGCCAGGTAGTCGGCGACCTTGCCGGCGTTGAGGCTGCGTTGAGGTAGCAGCGCGCCGGGCACCGCACCCAGGGCCAGCAGGAACAACAGCACCAGCGCGGTGCCCATCGAGGTCAGCGCGCGCCAAGTGTTGCGGGTCAGGGCCAAAAGCCGGGTCAAATCGGCAACCTCACGTCGGACACGAACGTGTCGCGCAGCCAGGATATGAAGTCGTTCCACACGCCGCTGACCAGCGCGACGCCGACCGCGATCAGCAGCAGGCCGCCGAAGACCTGCAGCGCCCGGGTGTGCCGGCGCAGCCAGTCGAGGCCCGCGACGGCGGACGCCGACCCGAACGCCAACAGCACGAACGGGATGCCCAAGCCCAGGCAGTAGGCGATCGTCAACACGATTCCGCGGGCCACACTGGCGCCGTGGGTGGCCGAAGCGACGGTGATCACCCCGGTCAGCGTCGGCCCCAGACACGGCGTCCAGCCCAGCGCGAACACCGCGCCCAGCAGCGGCGCCCCGGCCACCGTCGACAACTGCCGCGGCGCGAACCGAACCTGACGTTGCAGCGCCGGAACGTATCCCACGAACACCAGACCCATCAGGACCGTCAGCACGCCGCCCACCCGCTGCAGCACCAGCTGATCGGTGATCAACGTGGTGGTCATGCCCAGCACGGCGACGGTGCCGAGCAGGAACACCACGGTGAACCCGGCGACGAACAACGCCGCCGACCCGGCGACCCGCCACCGCGCGGCGGGCGGTGCTTGAACCGAACCGGGCTTCGGGTGCTCGTCGACACCGACCACGGCGGCCAGATACGACAGATAACCCGGGACCAGCGGCACCACGCATGGCGACGCGAACGACACCAGGCCGGCCAGCAGGCAGACGGCCAGCGCCAGCAATATCGGGCCAGCGGCAGCGATTTCGGTGAAGCCGGTCATTGCGCTCTCGGCGGTGCCTGCTGCTCGGCGGGTTCGGACGCGATTCGTGCCACCACCGGCTGCAGATCCTCGGCGAGCAGTTCGCGCAGGAAAACCGCCGCGACCCGGTGTTGGCGGTCAAGCACCAGCGTGGACGGGATGACGGTGGTGGGGTACTTGCCGCCGAACGCGATCATGGTCCGCATCGCCGGGTCGTAGATCGACGGGAACGTCACATTGCGGTCTTTGACGAAGTCCTGGGCCGCCTGGCGGTTGTTGTCGCGGACGTCGATACCCAGCAGTGTCACGCCGTCGACGCGGGTGGCGTTGTACACCTGCTGTAGCTGGGTGACTTCTGCTCGGCACGGCCCGCACCACTGACCCCAGACATTGATGACGACGACGTGGCCGGCAAAGTCGTTGAGCGACAACGTGCGTGACGGGTCCATCAAGTCAGGGCCGGCGACCGGTCCGGGCCGGCCGCGGTGGTCGGGCGGGTCGTAGTAGATGTCGGTTTTGCCGCCGGGAGCGACGAACTCGAAGGTGCCACCCTGAGCGACGGTCCCCCCATCCATGGCACCGCTGTCACAGCCGACCAGCAGGCCGGCCACCGCCGTCGCAACGAACGCCAGCCGCCGCATGGTCAGCCGCCCGCCGGCTCGCTGTACAGCACATCGACCAGTCGGTCGCCGTCGTACACCAGCGACGTGACCGACGCGACCGCGCACTGTCGGCGCCGCGGGTCGTGCCAGAGCCGCTTGCCGGTCAGCGACAGCCGCACCGTCCACACCGGCAGCTGGTGGCTGACGCACACCGCCTCGTGGCCGGCGGCGCGCGCACGGGCCTTTTCCACCGCGGTCGTCATCCGCGCCGCGACCTGCTTGTACGGCTCACCCCACGACGGGGTGAACGGGTTGCGCAGGTGCCACCAGAACCGCGGGTCCCGCCAAGCGCCGTCGCCCGGGCCTAATCGCTTGCCCTCGAAGAAGTTTGCCGACTCGATCAGGTCGGGGTCGGTGTCCACGGTCAGATCGTGGCGGGCGACAATGGGCGCGGCCGTCTCCTGCGCCCGCTGCAACGGCGACGCGATGACCGCGACGATGTCGCGGCCGGCCAGCGCGTCAGCCACCGCTTGGGCCTGCTGAATTCCCTTGTCGGAAAGCCGGTATCCGGGAAGCCTGCCATAGAGCACCCGCTCGGGGTTGAACACTTCGCCATGGCGTACCAGGTGGATTCGGGTCTGTTCGGCCATCAGGGTTTGCTCTCCTTGGCTGCAGCAGCCGCGGCCCGATGGGCCGCAATCGGCAAGGCGTCGGCGATCCGGGCGAAGGCGGCACCGTCGAGTGCCGCCGAAACGAACCACGCCTCGAAGGGGCTGCACGGCGGGTAGACACCGGCGTCCAGCAGGGCGTGGAAGAAAGATGGAAAGCGCCACGTCTGGCTGGCCCGCGCCGAGGCGAAATCGGTGACCGGCGCATCGCCGAAGAACACGCTGAGCATGTTGCCGGCCCGCGGAATCTGATGCGGCACACCGGCATCGGTCAACGCCTCGGACAGCAGGCGGGCCAGCCGATCAGCATTGGCATCCAGCGTGGCGTAGACGGCGTCGTCGGCGTTGCGCAGGGTAGCCAGCCCGGCGGCCATCGCCACCGGGTTGCCGGAGAGCGTGCCCGCCTGATACACCGGCCCCAGCGGCGCCAGCCGTTCCATCACCTCGGCGCGGCCGCCGAACGCCGCAGCGGGCAACCCGCCGCTCATCACCTTGCCGAAGGTGAACAGGTCGGCGTCGACCGGATCGATTCCGTACCAACCGCTTCGGC
>NZ_DASPSP010000132.1:0-2462 GCF_035623875.1 Mycobacterium sp.
AGCACGATGTTCACCAAGCCGATCAGCACGGCGCCGCCGAAGATGGTGCCGCTGGACACCAGCTCGGCGCTGCTGCCGCTGGTGTTGTTCAGCAGATCCCCGACATTGCTGTTGAGCTTGCTCCAGACGCCCATGCCGCCGAGCACCAGATACAGGAACGCCACGGCGATCATCCAGACGAAGAACAACGCCACCGAGAGCACCAACGACACCTTCAGCGCGCTCCAGGGATCGATTCGGCGGATCTGCATGCTGGCGCGCACCGGGCCTTGGGGTCGCGCGGACACCTGGATGCGGCGTTCCGTCCGCACCGGCGTCGTCGACGTGCCCGGTGTTGGGTCGGCGGTTGGTTTGCGCTGCCCGGCGCGGGGGATCGGACCGGACAGATCAGGTAGTTCGCTGGCGTAGGACTCGGTGGGCCGCGTTTCGCCGCGCGCCGGTTCTGCTATCGCGTCGACGTCGGACGGCGGCGTCTTCGCGGCACCGGGCGCAGCGGTGCCCGAGATGAAGCGGCTCAACCGGGCCTCCGCATTAGGCGCACCGGAGGTACGGCCCGTCGGCCGCGGTTCACGCGGTTTCGGTGTATCCGATGCCGGACGTCGTTGTGCTTGCGAAGACCGAGCTCCGCCACCCTCGCCGCCAGACCCATGCGGCGACACCGGTGCACCTCCCCGGTCGATCCAGCCATTCCCGTTCGGGCTGTCGCCCGGTCCGGGATATCCCGGCTCGTTCGGTGAAGTCACCCCACGGCTCCTAACTGTGCAGCCGACCGCCGAGGCGGTCGGCGATCGCTCACACGTCGAACGAGTCTAATTGCCCGGTTCCTCCTCGCGCCGCTGCACGACGCGCATCGTCACCGCGCTAGGCACCCGGATCGTCGTCGGCGACGACGGATGCTTCAGCTTCTTCGGCGTTACGTGCGATCGCTAATAGTGTGTCGCCCTCGCCCAAGTTCATCAACCGAACACCTTTTGTCTGGCGTCCGGCCTTCCGGACCTGCCTTGCCGCCGTCCGGATCACCCCGCCCCCGGAGGTGATCGCGTACACCTCGCTGTCGTCGTCAACGATCAGGGCGCCTACCAGCTTGCCACGACGGGTGTCGTATTGGATCGTCAAGATGCCTTTTCCGCCGCGGCCCTGCGTGGTGTACTCCTCGATCGCCGTGCGCTTGGCATAACCGCCGGAGGTCGCGACCAGCAGGAATGTGCCTTCCCGGACCACGTTCAGCGACAGCAGATAGTCGTCGGCGTTGAACCGCATGCCCTGCACACCCGAGGTTGCTCGGCCCATCGGCCGCAGCGCCTCGTCGGTCGCGGAGAACCGGATCGACTGGCCGTTGGCTGACACCAGCAGCAGGTCGTCCTCGGCCGAGCACAGCACCGCCCCGACCAGTTCGTCGCCGTCGCGCAGGTTGATCGCGACGATCCCGCCCGACCGGTTTGAGTCGAAGTCGGTGAGTGCCGTCTTTTTGACCAGCCCGTTGCGGGTGGCCAGCACCAGGTACGGCGCGTCCTCATAGCCGCGGATCTGGATCACCTGAGCGATCCGCTCCTCGGGTTGGAAGGCCAGCAGGTTGGCGACATGTTGTCCACGCGCCGTCCGCGAGGCTTCCGGTAGGTCATACGCCTTGGCCCGGTACACCCGGCCCTGGCTGGTGAAGAACAGGATCCAGTCGTGGGTCGAGCACACGAAAAAGTGCCGCACGATGTCGTCCTGCTTCAGCCCGGCACCTTGCACCCCCTTCCCGCCGCGCTTCTGGCTGCGGTACAGGTCGGTTTTGGTGCGCTTGGCGTAGCCGGTTTCGGTGATCGTGACGACGACGTCTTCGCGGGCGATCAGATCCTCGTCGTTGACGTCGCCGTCGGCGGCGATGATCCGGGTGCGACGGTCGTCGCCGTACTTCTCGACGATCTCGCCGAGTTCGTCCCGCACGATCCCGCGCTGCCGCTCCGGCTTGGCCAAAATGTCTTCCAGGTCAGCGATTTCGGCTTCAATCTTGGCGAGGTCATCGATGATGCGTTGACGCTCCAGTGCCGCCAGGCGGCGCAACTGCATATCCAGGATCGCCTGCGCCTGGATGTCGTCGATATCGAGCAGCTCGATCAGACCGGCCCGCGCGACGTCCACCGTCTCCGACGCGCGGATCAACGCGATCACCTCGTCGAGCGCGTCGAGCGCCTTGACCAGCCCGCGCAGAATATGGGCCCGTTCGTTGGCCTTGCGCAGCCGATACGTGGTGCGTCGCACGATGACGTCGAGCTGGTGGTCGACGTAGTGCCGGATCAGCTGGTCCAGCCGCAGGGTGCGCGGCACCCCGTCGACGATGGCCAGCATGTTTGCGCCGAAACTGGTCTGCAGCTGGGTGTGCTTGTAGAGGTTGTTCAGCACCACCTTGGCCACGGCATCGCGTTTGAGTTCGATGACGATACGCAGACCGACCCGGTCGCTGCTTTGGTCTTCGA
>NZ_DASPSP010000135.1:0-54956 GCF_035623875.1 Mycobacterium sp.
TTGATCACGTGCGCGGAGATCGATCCGTTTCGCGACGAAGCGGTCGACTATGCGCTACAGCTGCTTCGCGCCGGGGTTTCCACCGAGCTACACGTGTTTCCGCGCACCTGCCACGGCTTCGATTCGCTGCTGCCGGACTGGCCCACTTCCGAGGAATTGTTCGCTCTGCAGGGGGAAGCCCTCCACCGCGTTTGGCACGGGGCGTGAGTGGTGCAGAACCTTCGCCTTTACTGCGCGGCCATGTTTGGCCGCGTGCGGTAGATTGCCGTCGCGACCGGATCAGGAGGACGAATGGCGTGCTGCGATCTCCCAATTGCTGCAAAGGACTGCGACGGAGCCTTCACCGTCGACGCGTCGCGGGTCACTTTCGGGCGCGGCTGCCTGGCGGAGGTGGGTGATAGAGCCAGCGCGCTCGGGCTGCGGCGGGTGGCGTTGTTTACCGACGCCGGCGTGGCCAAACTGCCCATCTTCGCGAAGACACACAACTCGCTTGTCGTGGCTGGACTGGACGTAGTCACCTATACCGACGTGCATGTGGAGCCCACAGACGCGTCTTTTCTCGACGGGGCGCGTTTCGCGCAAGAGGTGAAACCCGATGGCTACGTGTCGCTGGGCGGCGGCTCTGTCATCGACACGTGCAAGGCCGCCAATCTGTACGCCACCTATCCCGCTGACTTTCTGACCTACGTCAACGCGCCCATTGGCGAGAGCAAACCCGTACCCGGCCCGCTCAAGCCGCATATCGCGTGCCCGACCACGGCGGGCACCGGCAGCGAGGTAACCGGCATCACGATCTTCGACCTTCTGTCGCTATCGGCGAAGACGGGCATCGCTTCTCACGCGCTGCGTCCCACCGAGGCGCTCGTCGATCCAGACTGCACCGCGAGCCTGCCACCCGAGGTCGTCGCCTCGGCAGGGCTCGATGTGCTGTCTCACGCATTAGAGTCCTACACCGCGCGGCCCTACGTCCGGCGGCGCGCGCCCGAACGGCCCAGCCTGCGGCCGATGAGTCAGGGCGCGAACCCGTGGAGCGATTTGGGCTGCCGCGAGGCGCTGCGCCTGCTGGGGCAGTTTTTGGAGCGTGCGGTGCACGACGCTTCCGACAGCGAGGCCCGCGAGCAGATGATGTGGGCCGCAACGCTTGCGGGCATCGCGTTCGGCAACGCGGGCGTTCACGCGCCGCACGGCATGGCGTACGCGGTGGCGGGGCTGGTCCATGACTTCCGCCCCTCGGGCTACCCGGCCAATGAGCCGCTCGTGCCGCATGGCATGGCCGTCATCCTCAATGCACCGTCGTCGTTCCGCTTCACGGCGCAGGCGAGTCCGGAGCGGCACTTGGAAGGCGCACGTCTGCTCGGCGCTGACACGCAAGGCGCCGGCGCGAATGATGCGGGCGAGGTGCTAGCCAACGAACTCATCCGCGTCATGCGAGCGGTGCGAATGCCGAACGGGCTCGGTGGGGTGGGATACACCGAAGATGATGTGGTCGCCCTGACAGATGGTGCTTACCCCCAGCAGCGCCTTTTACGGAACGCTCCCCGAGAGATGAGCAAACCAGTTCTGGCGGACCTGTTTCGGCGTGCAATGCGCTACTGGTAGTCAAACCACGCGCACCGGATTTCCACCATGGTCGAATACAACCATGACTCCGTCTTCTGCGGGTCCGCCCGACTCGGACGGGCTCACCAGCCGCGACTTTCCGGTGCTCTGGCCGGTGCTCACGCGATGGGCCGATAACGACATGTTCGGGCACCTGAACAACGCGGTCTACTACCAGCTTTTCGACACCGCGATCAACGGCTGGATCAACACGAATGTCGACGTCGACCCGGTCACCATGGCTGCCCAGGGCATCGTCGCCGAATCGGGCTGCCGCTACTTCTCCGAACTGCATTTCCCGCAACGGCTCGTCGTCGGGCTGGCAATCACCAGGCTGGGCCGCAGCAGCGTCACCTATCGGCTGGGCATCTTCCGGGCGCCCGAAGAAGCCGCCTCCGCAGAAGACGCAGAAGAGCAGAAGCTCGCGGCGCTCGGGCACTGGGTGCACGTCTACATCGACCGCACCAGCCGCCGACCGGTACCGATCCCGGACGCCATTCGCTCGTTGCTGGCGACAGCGTCCGTGCCCTAGGGCTCTCGTTATGCTCGGCCAATGCCGTTTGTGAGCAAGACCGTCGAAGTCAGCGCCGACGCCGCCACGATTCTCGCCATCGTCGCCGACTTCGAGTCGTACCCGCAGTGGAATCAAGAGATAAAAGGACTGTGGGTGCTGGCCCGCTACGACGACGGACGCCCAAGCCAGTTACGTCTCGACGCTGCTTATGAAGCAATCGAGGACACATTGATTCAGGCGGTCTACTACCCGAACCCGAATCAGATTCAGACCGTGATGCAGCAGGGCAATCTGTTCAAAAAGCAGGAGCAGCTGTTCAGCGTCGTGGCGACGGGCGCGACATCGCTGCTGACGGTCGACATGGATGTCGAGACGGAGATGCCGATACCCGCGCCGATGGTCAAGCAGCTGGTCGGCAACGTCTTGGACTACCTGGCCGACAACCTCAAGAAGCGTGCTGAGGAGTTGTCGGCGGATTAGCCCCAGATCCCGCTGCGGTCAAGCGTTTCGGTGAGTCGGCGCGCGCCGTCGGTGAACTGCCAGTGGGTGTGCTCGATGACGGCCGCGGTGTCGCGGCGCCGCAGCGCAGCGATCAGCTTGCGGTGGTTGTCTACTGCGGCCGCACCCCATTCCGGATCGGCGGCGTAGACCATCAACGGCATGTAACGGGCTACATGCAGCAGGAACCAAGCCAACTTGATGCGACCGGTGGCGTGATTGAAGGCCCGGTGAAACGCGAACTCAGTCGCCGCGATCGCTTCGGTGTCCGCGGCGGCGACGGCGGCCGCCAGCACCTCGGTGATGCGTTCAAGATCGTCGATCTCGGCATCGGTGATTTGCTGAGCCGCGGTGGCGGCAAGTTCCTTGGCGATCGTCGCCTGCAACCAAAAGATGTCATCGATGTCCTGCCGGGTCAGCGGCAAGACGACGTGGCCGCGGTGCGGCTCGAGTTGGACCATGCCCTCGCCACGCAACTTCAGCAACGCCTCTCGCACCGGCGTGACGCTGACCCCGAGTTTGGCCGCGGTTTCGTCGAGCCGGATGAATGTCCCCGGCCGCAGTGCGCCCGACATGATCGCGGCCCGCAGGTGGCCCGCGACCTCGTCGGAAAGCTGTGCTCGGCGCAGCGGAACCCGCGCCTCCTGTCGCGCGGAAAGCCCCGTAGAAAAGGGTGCGCTCAGCGAAGTCACCGGGGTTGTCTTCGCGCCGCCAAGATCATAGTGTGATCCAGACAACACCAAGTTTTATCAAATATCAACTCAGGACACGAGTTCGCGACCTGAAAGGAATCGACTAGTTGACCGCAGAGTTGACTGGCCACGAGGCTCGTTCCGGCGCCCTCAATACCGAGCAGCCGTATCTGGCGCGACGACAGAACTGGGTCAATCAACTCGAACGGCACGCGTTGATGCAGCCGGGCGCTCCCGCGCTGCGATTCCTGGGCAACACCGTCACCTGGTCCGAACTTCGCCGCCGCGTCGCTGCGCTGGCCGGCGCCCTGAGCCGCCGACGGGTCGGATCTGGGGACCGGGTGATGATCCTGATGCTGAACCGGACCGAGTTCGTCGAGTCGGTGCTGGCGGCGAACATGATCGGAGCCATCGCCGTTCCGGTCAACTTCCGGCTGACACCGGCCGAGATCGCCTTCCTGGTCGACGACTGCGAGGCCCGAGTAATGATCACCGAACCCGTCCTGGCCGCGGTGGGCAATGGCGTACGCAATATCACCTCGGTGCTGAAGACCGTCGTCGTCGCCGGCGACGCGTCCGATCAAGGGCTGCTGAGCTACGAGGACCTGGTGAGCGAACCCGGCGATCCGGCCGAACCGGTGGACGTCCCCAACGACTCGCCGGCGCTGATCATGTACACCTCAGGCACCACCGGGCGGCCGAAGGGCGCCGTGCTGACCCACACCAACCTGACCGGGCAGACGATGACGGGCCTCTATACCCACGGCGTCGACGTCAACGACGTCGGCTTCATCGGCGTCCCGTTCTTCCACATCGCCGGTGTCGGCAACTTGTTGACCGGGATGCTGCTCGGCATCCCCACGGTGATCCATCCGCTGGGCGCGTTCGACCCCGGGCATCTGCTCGACGTGCTGGCCGCGGAGAAGGTCACCGGGATCTTCCTGGTGCCCGCGCAATGGCAGGCGGTGTGCAATGCGCAGCAGGCGAATCCGCGCGACGTGAAGTTGCGGGTGATGTCGTGGGGCGCCGCGCCGGCATCGGACACCCTGCTGCGACAAATGTCGGAAACCTTTCCCGGGACCCAGATCCTGGCCGCATTCGGCCAGACGGAGATGTCGCCGGTGACATGCATGCTGCTCGGCGAAGACGCGATCCATAAGCGCGGCTCGGTCGGGAAGGTGATTCCGACCGTGGCTGCCCGCGTGGTCGACGAGAACATGAACGACGTGCCCATCGGCGAGGTCGGTGAAATCGTCTACCGCGCACCGACATTGATGAGCGGCTACTGGAACAACCCGGAGGCGACCGCTGAGGCGTTCGAAGGCGGGTGGTTCCACTCCGGCGACCTGGTCCGGATGGACGAGGAAGGTTACGTCTGGGTGGTCGACAGGAAGAAGGACATGATCATCTCCGGCGGAGAGAACATCTACTGCGCGGAGGTGGAAAACGTCCTCGCCAGCCATCCCGGGATCGTCGAGGTCGCTGTCATCGGCCGTCCACACCAGAAGTGGGGGGAGGTGCCGATCGCGGTTGCGGCCGTCGTGGCAGACGGCACCCAACACAGGTTGAGCCTTGAGGATCTCGACGAGTTCCTCAACGAGCGACTGGCGCGCTACAAGCACCCCAAGGGCCTGGAGATCGTCGATGCGCTGCCGCGCAACCCCGCCGGCAAGGTATTGAAGACCGAATTGCGGGCACGTTACGGTGCTTCGGATGCGCCTCAAAGCGCTTACGCGTCAACGGATCCACCGAGGGACCGGTTTAGCTGACATAACGAAGAACCCGCAGGTCAAATTTGATGAAAGGCCAATAGTGCGGATGCTATGCACGCTCAGGAGCCCATCGGGTATGGTCCTGTGGTCTGCCTTACTACCTGTGAGTAGGGAGACGGAGGTCACACACCTAGGGACGGGGCAAGGAGGAGGCGTGCGACACGATCAGCCGCTTCGGCGCCAGGTGCGCGGTTGCCCCGTGGAGGGGTGTCAGTGATGACGCAGCCACGAGTCAGCGATTACGTCCGCGACCAGTTTGGCCCGGGGCTGGTCCTCGTCGGCGGCTTCTTCCGGATGTGTGTGCTAACCGGAAAAGCGTTGTTCCGCGTGCCATTTCAATGGCACGAGTTCATCTTGATGTGTTGGTTCATCATCAGGGTCTCGCTCATGCCGACCATGGCGGTCGCGGTGCCGGTGACGGTGCTTTTCGATTTCGTGTTCAACCTCCTGCTGATCCAGGCCGGCGTCGGTGACATCTCGGGAGCGGGCACGGCGGTCGCTGTGATCACCCAGATCGGCCCGATCGTGACCGTGTTGGTGGTGGCCGGCGCCTGTGCGACGGCGATCTGCGCTGACCTGGGCGCGCGCACCATCCGCGAGGAGATCGACGCGATGGAGGTGCTCGGCATCGACCCCATCCACCGGCTGGTGGTACCCCGGGTCGTGGCCATGTCCACAGTCGCTATGTTGCTCAACGGCCTGGTGAGCATGATCGGCCTGGTTGGAGGCTACATTTTCGGGGTCTACCTGCAGAACATCTCGGGGGGCGCCTACCTGGCCACGTTGACCCTTGTCGTCGGACTGCCCGAAGTGCTAGTCGCAACGTTCAAGGCCTTCATCTTCGGGCTAATCGCGGGCCTGGTGTCCTGCTACCGGGGGCTGACCGTGCGGGGCGGCCCAAAAGGCCTGGGTATTGCCGTCAACGAGACTGTGGTGATGTGCGTGGTCTTTTTGTACGCGGTGAACGTGGTGCTGACCGCCATCGGCGTGCGGTTCGGAACGGGGGCGCGCTGACATGACGACACCTCAAGTACTGCGCGCCCGCTTCCCGCGGGCAGCCGAAAACCTTCGTCGCTATGGCTCCGCCACGACCCGATCACTTGACGAGGCCGGGCGACTGGGCTGGTTCACCGTGATGGGCGGTCGCGACATAGTGTTCGCGCTGACCCGTTACCGCCGCGAAGTCCTGCGGTTGATCGCCGAGGTCGGCATGGGCACCGGCGCCATGGCCGTCGTAGGCGGCACCGCCGTAATCGTCGGTCTGGTGACGGCGTCCTCCGGCTCGCTGGTCGCACTGCAGGGCTTCTCGACGCTGTCCCACGTTGGTCTCGATGCGCTCATGGGGTTCGTCGCCGCACTGATCAATGTGCGTCTTGTAGCCCCCGTTGTCACCGGCGTCGTGCTGGCGGCCACGGTCGGCGCCGGCGCTACCGCCGAACTAGGCGCCATGCGGATCAGCGAGGAGATCGACGCACTGGAGGTGATGGGCATCAATTCGATGGCGTATCTGGTGTCCACCCGGGCGCTAGCCGTGCAGGCGGTAATCGTCCCGCTCTACGCTCTGGCGCTGATCTCGTCGTTTGTGGCTCCGCAGCTCGTCACGACAGTCTTGTACGGACAACCCTCCGGCAGCTATCAGCACTACTTCAATACATTCTTGCGCCCCAATGACGTGTTCTGGTCCTTCGCCGAGATGATCGTTGTCGCCGGGGTGGTGATGCTGATCCACTGCTACTACGGATATAACGCCAGCGGCGGTCCGGTCGGCGTCGGTGAAGCTGTCGGCCGCTCGATGCGGTTGTCGCTGGTTGCGATAAACGTGGTACTCATTTTGTTTGAAATGACCCTCTACGGCGTCAACCCGAACTTCAACTTCACGGTGTAGCCGCCATGACGACTCCGCAGGGGAAGATAAACAAGCCGCCGCTTCAGCCGTACCGGGTGGCCGGTGTGGTCGTTATGTTGGTCATTGCGCTGGTGACGTGGTTGGCATACCTGCAGTATCGGGGGGATTTCACGCCGAAGACCCAATTGACGATGCTGTCATCGCGGGCGGGTTTGGTGATGGATTCCGGCGCGAAAGTCACCTATAACGGGGTGCAGATCGGCCGGGTGGCCAACATCTCCGAGATCACCCAGGACGGCAAGCCGGCGGCCAAGTTCATTCTCGACGTTTATCCGAGGTACCTCAAGCTGATTCCGGCCAACGTGGACGCGAGAATCGTGGCCACCACGGTCTTCGGCCAAAAGTACGTGTCGCTAACTGCGCCGAAAAACCCGCTGGCGCAACGAATCACACCGGCAAATGTGATCGACGCCAGGTCGGTGACGACGGAGATCAATACGCTGTTCCAGACGATCACCTCGATCACCGAGAAGGTGGATCCGGTCAAGGTCAACCTGACCCTTTCTGCGGCCGCACAGGCGTTGAGCGGGTTGGGCGATAAGTTCGGACAGTCGATCATCAACGGCAGCGCCGCGCTCGACGAAATCAATCCGCGCATGCCGATACTCCGCCACGACACTCAGCAATTGGCGACTCTGGGTGATGTCTACGCCAGCGCGTCGCCCGATCTGTTCGATTTCCTCAACAACGCGGTGACCACGGCGCACACGATCCACCAGCAGGAAAACGATCTGGATCAGGCATTGCTGGCGGCGGCCGGCTTCGGCCATACCGGCGCCGACATCTTCAACCGCGGCGGACCGTATCTCGCCCGCGGGGCCGCCGATCTGGTGCCATCGGCTCAGTTGCTCGACACCTACAGCCCGGAGGTGTTCTGCGCCATCCGAAACTTGCACGATGCCGAACCGGACGTCGCCGCGTATACCGGTGGCTTCAACGGCTATTCGCTGCGGTCCGAGACCGAAATATTCTCCGGGCTGGGGCTGACTCTGAGTCTGCCAGGACTCGGCCTCACCCTCGCTTCAATGGGGCTCCTCGGGCTGGCCGGAGTGGTCGGTGGGGCGCCCAATCCGTATGTCTACCCGGAGAACCTGCCGCGAGTAAACGCGCACGGCGGGCCGGGCGGTGCGCCGGGTTGCTGGCAGCGCATCACCCGTGATCTCTGGCCCGCACCCACGCTGGTGATGGACACCGGCGCCAGTCTCGCTCCGTATAACCATATCGACACCGGCTCACCGTACGCAGCTGAGTACGTCTGGGGCCGCCAAATGGGGGACCAAACGATCAACCCATGAAAATCACCGGTACCGTCGTCAAGCTCGGCATCATCTCCCTGGTGTTGCTGTTCTTCACTGGTTTGATCATCGTGGTGTTCGGTCAGATGCGCTTCGATCGGACCAACGGCTACACCGCGGAGTTCAACAATGTCAGTGGGCTGCGGGCCGGTAATTTCGTTCGCGGCTCCGGGGTGGAGATCGGCAAGGTCAAAGACATAAAGCTGATCGACAACGGTCATCGGGTACGGGTCGACTTCGACGTCGACCGCTCGGTACCGCTGTACCAGTCCACGACCGCCCAGATTCGCTACCTCAACCTGATCGGTGACCGCTATGTCGAACTCAAGCGCGGAGAAGGCGAGGGCGCGGACCGGGTCCTGCCGCCCGGCGGATTCATCCCGCTGTCGCGCACTTCGCCGGCCTTGGACCTCGACGCGCTGATCGGCGGTTTCAAGCCGCTTTTTCGGGCGCTGGACCCGGACAAGGTCAACAACATCGCGTCAGCGATCATCACCGTCTTCCAGGGTGAAGGCGGCACCATCAACGATATCCTCGACCAGACCGCACAACTGACCGCCCACATCGCCTCGCGTGACGAGGCGATCGGCGAGGTGGTCAAGAATCTCAACATCGTGCTGGACACCACCGTCAGGCACCGGCAGCAGTTCGACCAGACCGTCGACAATTTCGAGAAGCTGATCACCGGACTGAACAACCATGCCGACCCACTGGCGGCCGGCACCGCGAATATCAGCAACGCGGCCGGAACGGTGGCCGACCTGCTCGCCGACAACCGGACCCTGCTGCACAAGACCCTCAACTACGCCGAGCCCATCCAGCAAGGGGTCATCGACCAGAAAGACTTGTACGACGATCAGATCCGCCGGACGCCGATCGGAATGAACATTGTGGGCAACGCCGTCGGCAACTACGGCGACTGGGTCAACTTCTACTTGTGCGATCTCACCCTGAAGACCAATGGACTGCAGCAGGGCGGCCCGGTCCGCACGGTCAAGGTCTGGTCGCAGCCGACGGGTAGGTGCACGCCGAAATGAGAACGCTGGAACCCGCCAACCGGCTGCGGATCGGCCTCATGGGCCTCGTCATAATGGTGCTGGTCATTGCCTTCGGCCAAAGCTTCACCAGTGTGCCGATGTTGCTCGCCCAGCCCACCTACTACGGGCAGTTCACCGACAGTGGTCAAGTGAATAAAGGCGACAAGGTACGCATCGCCGGCGTGGACGTCGGCAAAGTCGAGGGCATCAAGATCGACGGCGATCACATCGTGATGAAATTCACGACCGGAAGCCACACCATCGGCACCGAGAGCCGGCTGGCGATCAGGACCGACACCATCCTGGGTAAGAAGGTGCTTGAGATCGAGCCGCGGGGCGCCCAGACGCTGCGGCCTCGTGGCATGCTGCCGCTGGGGCAAAGCACTACCCCTTACCAGATTTACGACGCGTTCTTCGACGTCACCAAGGCCGCCGCCGGCTGGAACATCGACACCGTCAAGCAGTCGCTGAATGTGTTGTCGCAGACCATCGATCAGACTTATCCGCACCTGAGCGCCGCGCTAAAGGGGGTGGCCGACTTCTCCGACACCATCGGCAAACGCGACGAGCAGATCACGCATTTGCTCGCGCAGGCCAACCAGATCGCCAGCATCTTGGGCGATCGAAGCCAACAGATCGACCGGTTGTTCGTCAACTCCAACAGCTTGTTGGCCGCGTTAAACGAACGCGGTCGGGCGCTCAGCGCGCTGCTGAGCAACGTGTCGGCATTTTCGGCCCAGGTGCAATACCTCATCAACGACAACCCGAACCTGAATCACGTCTTGGAGCAGCTGCGCACCGTCAGCGACCTGCTGGAGGCCCGCAAGAACGACCTGGCTGAATTGCTCAAAACGATCGGTAAAACCACCGCGGGTCTGAACGAGACTGTTGGGTCGGGACCGTACTTCAAGGTGCAGCTGTCCAACTTGCTGCCGCCCTGGATCCTGCAGCCGTGGGTGGATGCCGCGTTCAAGAAGCGCGGGATCGACCCGGAGGAGTTCTGGCGCAACGCGGGGCTGCCGGCGTTCCGGTTCCCCGACCCCAATGGCACCCGGTTCCCAAACGGTGCACCACCGCCGGCACCGCCGGTGCTGGAGGGCACCCCGGACCATCCGGGTCCGGCTGTCCCGCCGGGATCGCCTTGCGCGTACGCCCCGGGCCCCGGCGCCTTCCCGACTCCTGTGAACTTCCTGCCCTGCGCGATGGCAGGTGGCGGCCCGTTCGGCGACAACCCGTTGGCGCCGACCGACATCCGCTCGTCGCCGCCGAACCCCAACGGCCTGCCCCCGACACCGGGGATCCCGATCGCCGGGCGGCCGGGCGCCCCGCCGCCGGACGTGCCGGGCACACCGGTGCCGATAGCGCCGGGACCGCCCGGGGCGCGCACCGAACCGCTGGGGCCCCCCGGTCCGACCCCGCCGCCGTCGACCTTCGCACCCGGGCTGCCGCCCGGATCTCCGGCGCCACCGGGACCCGGCAATAACCTGCCGGCACCGTTGATCCCCAACACAGGTGGAGCTGGAGGTAGCGGCGCGCAGGGAGGTAGCCAGAATTGAGCACCGTCTTTGATTTCCGCAACCTCCGGCTGCCGAAGCTGTCACGGGCGTCGGTGATCATCGGCGCGCTGGCGATTGTGCTGGCGCTTGTCCTCGCGTTCGTTGGGATCCAGCTGTACAAGAAGCTGACGAACAACACTGTGGTGGCCTACTTCCCGGCGGCCAACGCGCTGTACTCCGGGGACAAGGTCGAGATCATGGGTGTGAAGGTCGGTGCGGTCGACAAGATCGAGCCGGCTGGCGACAAGATGAAGGTGACCTTTCACTACTCCAACAAGTACAAAGTGCCCGCCGACGCGCAGGCGCTGATCCTCAACCCCACCCTGGTGGCGTCGCGGTTGATCCAGTTGGAGCCGCCCTATAGGGGCGGTCCGGTGCTGGCCGACAACGCGGTGATCCCGGAGGAGCGCACCCAGGTGCCCACCGAGTGGGACGAGCTGCGCAACACGATCAGCAACATCATCTCCAAACTCGGCCCCACCAAGGAGCAGCCCAAGGGGCCCTTCGGCGACGTCATCGAGGCCTACGCCAATGGGCTGGCCGGCAAGGGCAAGCAGATCAACACCACCTTCAACGACCTGTCGCGGGCGCTGACCGCGCTCAACCAGGGCCGCGGCGACTTTTTCGCGGTGGTGCGCAGCCTGGCGCTGTTCGTGAACGCCCTGCACGCCGACGACCAGAAGTTCGTGGCGCTGAACAAGAACCTGGCGTATTTCACCGACTACTACACCCAGACCGACCGGGATCTGGCCAACGCCCTACAGCAGGTCGACAGTCTGCTGACGACACTTCGGCCGTTCCTCGACAAGAACCACGAGGTGCTGACGCACGACATCAACAACCTGGCCGACACGACCAACACGCTGGTCCAACCCGACCCGATAAACGGTTTGGAAAAAGGCCTGCACGTGCTGCCGACGGCGCTGTCGAATGCCAATCTGATTTACCACCCGGCGCAGAGCGCCATTGTCGGCCAGCCGGCGGGGCTTGTCGGCGGCACCGAGGGCTTCGCGAACCCGATGGAACTCATCTGCAGCGCGATCCAGGCGGGCAGTCGGCTGGGCTACCAGGAATCCGCTGAGCTCTGTGCGCAGTACCTGGCGCCGATTCTCGATGCGATCAAGTTCAACTACCCGCCATTCGGGTTGAACCTATTCAGCACCGCCGCGGCGTTGCCCAAGGAGGTCGCCTACTCCGAGCAACGGCTGCAGCCGCCGAACGGCTACAAGGACACCACCGTGCCCGGGATCTGGGTGCCCGACACACCGTTGTCGCACCGCAACACCCAGCATGGCTGGATCACCGCGCCGGGTATGCAGGGCGTCAAGGTGGGGCCGGTCACCGCGGGCTTGTTGACCCCCGAATCGCTTGCCGAACTCATGGGCGGGCCAGACATCGCACCGGTTCAATCAAACCTGCAGACCCCGCCGGGCTACCCGAATGCCTACAACGAGGCGCCTGGTCCGCTGCCCTACATCGGGGTGCCGGGCAACCCGGCGCCGATACCGCCGCCACCGCCAGGACCCGAAGTGATCCCCGGTCCCGTCGCACCGACGCCGGCGCCGGTTTCGGGGCCCGCACCTGGGCCGGCACCGGCGGGACCAGCGCTGCCCGCTGAGGCGGCGGCCGCACCGGCAGGAGGGGGCCAATGAAGCGACTGATGTGCCAGACCCGCCACCGTGCCTGGCAGGGCCTGGCTCTGCTGGTGGCCGCACTGCTGCTGAGCTCCTGCGGCTGGCGCGGTATCTCGAATGTGCAGATCCCCGGCGGCCCGGGCAGCGGAGCTGGCTCCTACACCATCTACGTGCAAATGCCGGACACGTTGGCCCTCAACGGCAACAGCAAGGTCATGGTGGCCGATATCTTCGTCGGCTCCATTCGCAAGATCGAGCTCAAGAACTGGGTGGCCACCCTGACGCTGGGCTTGGGCAAGAACGTCAAACTGCCGAAGAACGCCACCGCCAAAATCGGACAGACCAGCCTGCTGGGTTCTCAGCACATAGAGCTGGCTGCGCCGCGCGACCCGTCGCCAGAACTGCTGAAGAACGGCGATACCATCCCGCTCAAGAACTCGTCGGCGTACCCCACCATCGAGCAGACGCTGGCCAGCCTCGCCATGATTCTGCGCGGCGGCGGAGTCCCCAATCTTGAGACGCTGCAGAACGAGGTCAACAACGTCCTGACCGGCCGGGGTCCTCAGATCCGCGCGTTCCTCGGCAAACTGGACACCTTTACCAGGCGACTCAACGAGCAACGGGACGACATCACCCACGCTATCGACTCCACCAACCGGTTGCTGGCCTACGTGGCTACCCGGTCGGATGTGCTGGATCGGTCGCTGACCGAATTCCCGCCGCTGATCAAGCATTTCGCCGACAAGCAACAACTGTTGATCAACGCGGTCGATTCGGTGGGCCAGCTCAGCCAAGCTGCCGATCAATACCTGTCCGAGACGCGCGGCCCGCTGCACCAGGACCTGCAGCTACTCCAGTGCCCGCTGAAGGAACTGGGCCGCGCATCGCCTTATCTGCTCGGCGCGCTGAAGCTGATATTCACCGCACCGTTCGATCTCGACACCGCTCCGAAGCTGATCCGCGGCGACTTCATGAATTCGTCGCTTGAGGTCGACTCGACGTTGTCGGCGATTGACAACGCATTCCTCACCGGGACTGGGTTCTCTGGCGCGTTGCGGGCATGGGAGCAGTCGTTTGGTCGGGACCCCGCGACGATGATTCCCGACGTGCGCTACACGCCGAACCCGAACGACGCCCCCGGCGGACCACTGGTGGAGAGGGCGGACAGGCAATGCTGACTCGTGTCATCAGGCGCCAGCTGGTCCTGTTTTCCATCCTGACCGTGGTTTCCCTTGTCGTGTTGGGTTGGTATTACCTGCGCATTCCGACTCTGGTGGGCATCGGCCAGTACGAGCTGAAGGCCGACCTGCCGGCCTCTGGCGGTTTGTACCCCACGGCCAACGTGACCTATCGCGGTATCACCATCGGCAAGGTGACCGATGTCGAGCCGACCGAGCAGGGCGCCCAGGCGACGATGAGCATCGCCAGCCAGTACAAGATCCCGCTCGATGCGTCGGCGAACGTGCATTCGGTGTCGGCGGTTGGTGAGCAGTATCTGGACCTGGTGTCGTCGGGCAAGCCGGGCGGGTTCTTCTCGCCCGGACAGACCATCACCAACGGCACGGTGCCGAGCGAGATCGGCCCTGCGTTGGACACTGCCAACCGTGGGTTGGAGGTGCTGCCGAAGGAGAAGATCGGCCAGTTATTGGACGAGACCGCGGAATCAGTCGGCGGATTGGGTCCGGCGTTGCAGCGGCTGGTCGACTCCACCCAGGCGATCGTCGGTGACTTCAAAACCAACATCAACCAAGTCGACGACATCATTCAGAACTCGGCGCCAATCTTGGACAGCCAGGCCGTCTCGGGTAGCGCGATCGACCGTTGGGCGCACAACCTGAACATTTTGGGCGCGGAGTCCGCTCAAGAAGACTCGCATCTGAAAAGCATTCTGTCCCAAGCGGCGCCGACCGCCGATCAGGTCAACTCGGTGTTCAGCGACGTCCGCGATTCGCTGCCGCAGACGCTGGCCAACCTTGAGATCGTGATCGACATGCTCAAGCGCTACCACCCCGGAGTCGAGACGGTGCTGGTGTTCTTGCCGCAGCTCGGGTCTCTCGTGCAGTCGATAAACGCGCCGTACGAAAAGGACCACCAGGCTGCGCTGGACCTGTCGTTGGCGATTAACTACCCGCCGCCCTGTTTGACCGGGTTTTTGCCGGCACCGGAGTGGCGCTCGCCGGCGGACACCAGCATCGCGCCGCTGCGCTCGGGACAATACTGCGCGATCCCGCAGGATTTCCAGGCGAACGTGGTGCGCGGCACGCGCAACATGCCGTGTATGGATGTCCCGGGCAAACGCGCGCCGTCGCCGCAAGAGTGCCGCAGCAACAAACCGTACGTGCCGCTGGGCACCAACCCGTGGTTCGGCGATCCCAACCAGATCCGGAACTGCCCGGCGCCCGGCGCCCGGTGCGATCAGCCGGTGGATCCCGGCCACGTGATACCGGCGCCATCGGTCAACAACGGCCTGAACCCACTGCCCGCCGACAGGCTGCCGCCAGCAGGGCTGACGCCGCCGCCGATCAGCGATCCGCTGCAGCGGCCAGGGTCAGGCAGCGTGCAGTGCAACGGGCAGCAACCCAACCCGTGTACCTACACTCCGGGCGGACCTCCGGCAGCCATCTATAGTCCGATGAGTGGCGAGGTGATGGGCCCTGACGGTTCTAAATACTCCGTCAACAACTCGAGCAACACAGGAGATGACGGATGGAAGGAGATGCTGGCGCCAGCCGGCTGAACCCGAACGATACCGACGATTCGTCGTCTTCCGAGGTGACGGCCGAGGATTCGGCAGAATCCGAGGTCGGAACTGAGCAGACCAGCACCGAGGTGACGGCCGAGGATTCGGCAGAATCCGAGGTCGCGGACGATTCGGCAGAATCCGAGGTCGCGGCGGACGATTCATCGGAATCGGAGGCCGTCACCGAGGCAACCGCCGGCGATGCGACCGAGCCGGCGGACGACGGGGGAAACCCTTCGCGTCTGGGCCGCAGCTGGCTGGTCGCTATCACGGCAGCACTCATCGCGCTGACCGCCGGTGTCGGGGCGGGCGGCTACCTGGCACTGCGTTACGGCTGGGACAGCCAGGCCACCGCGCACCGAGACGACGCGGCCACGCAGGCCGCCAAGGATTGTGTCTCGGCAACCCAGGCGCCCGACACAACAGCGATGGCCGCTAGCGCGCAGAAGATCATCGACTGTGGCACCGGAGCTTTCCGCTCCCAGGCGATCTTGTACAGCAGTTTGCTCGTCGAGGCCTATCAGGCTGCCAACGCTCAAGTGCGAGTGTCGGATCTTCGCGCGGCAGTGGAACGCAACAACAACGACGGTTCGATCGATGTGCTGGTGCCACTGCGCGTAAAGGTGTCCAACAGCGAATCGCAAAACCAAGAAGCGGGCTACCGCTTGCGGGTGACGATGGTGGCCGACGACGGCAAGTACCGGATCGCGAAGCTCGACCAGGTGGCCAAGTGACGGTGCTGGTCGAGCAGACCGAGACCACACCGGTAGTCGAAGAACCAGCGCCGAATGCGCTGGCGGGCTGGCACATTCGCGCAGCTGCGTTCGTCGTCGATGTGCTACCCGGCCTCGCCGTGGTGGCGACGATGGCGTTGGTCTGGTTGGCGGTGCCGCTGCGCAGCCTGTGGTGGTGGTTAAGCCTTTTCGTCCTGGCCGGCGCGGCGCTGCTGACCATGATGAACCGGGTGGTGGCGCCGGCGGTCCGCGGTTGGAGCCTGGGACGTGCGCTGATGGGGATTGCTGTCGTGCTTCCGGACGGGGCTTCCGCCGGAGTGGGGCGACTGCTGTGCCGAGACCTCGCCCACCTGCTCGACACCATCTCGGTATTCGTTGGCTGGCTGTGGCCGCTGTGGGACCCACGACGGCGTACCTTCGCGGACTTGCTGCTCGGCACCGAAGTGCGCCGAGTCGAGCCGGATCGTCGGCCCCCCGGCATGGGGCGAAAGGTGCCTATCGTCGTGTCCGCCGCGGCGCTGCTCTGCATCGCCGGCGCCGGATCCAGCGTCGTGGCGGTCTACCTGCCTGATCGGGCCTCCGACCAGACGCGCGACGCCATTTCGGCGCAGGGACCGAAGATCGTCACCGAGATGCTGACCTACGACCCGAAATCCCTCAAGCAGCAATTCGCGCGGGCTCAATCACTGACGACCGAGAAATACCGGCCGCAGTTGGTCAAACAGCAGGAGACGGTGCAAAAAGGTCACCCAGTCGTCAACGAGTACTGGTTTACCGACAGCGCGGTGCTCTCGGCAGCGCGGAATAAGGCCACGATGCTGGTGTTTCTGCAGGGCCACCGCGGGGGAGGAAACGAGCAGCGCTTCATTACCGCCACCGTCCGGGTTTCCTTCGTCAAGGCCGCAGGCGCGCGTTGGCTCGTCGATGATCTGACCGTGCTGACGAAGCCCAAGCAGCCGGGCAAGGGCGGAAAATGAGCCCCCGCCGCCGAATTCAGCCCGGCGATGTGCCGCTATTTACCGAGCAGGTGCCGAAGTCAACGCTGTGGTCGAGGTTGCCCGTCCGGCTGGCCCTACCGCGGCAGTGGTGGAAGCCGTCTCGGGATTGGGCGATGCCCGTGGCCATGGTTGTCGCGGGAGTGATTGCGGCAGGCGGGATCACGACGTCGGCCTACGTTCTGGTCAACCAGAGATCGCACCACCAGGTGGCGATGAAAGACGTCGACGTACTCGGCTTCGTTCGAGCATTCATGACAGGCTTCACAACGCTGGATCCGTTTCACGCCAACGCCTATGTGGAGCGGATATTAGCCCACGCGACAGGCGATTTCGCCAAGCAGTACCGTGACAAGCAGAACGAGATCCTCATCCAGATCGCCCAGGCCGAGCCGACCAAGGGCACCACTCTCGATGCCGGCGTGGAAAGATGGAACGACGACGGCAGTGTAAACATGCTGGTGGCCACCGACGTCACGTACAAATCTCCGGACCAAAAGCAAGTAATCGATAACACAAATCGTTGGGTGGTAACCGCTCAGCGGGAAGGCGACCAGTGGAAGATCAGCAGCCTGCAGCAGGTGATCTGACCGACGAGATTCCCGATCACCAGTCGGGAGATGGGTCCGTCGAATCCGACGTTGCCGAAACCGAAGCCGCGCAACCCGAATCGGAGGCTTCGGAGGCTGAATCCACGATCGACTCAGTCGGCGGCGACGAAACCGACGATGACACTGCCGAAGGCGAAGAGCCGAAGGCCGATGAGACGGCGGAGGAAGCCGAAGCTGGCCTGCGGCAACGACGGCCGGCCGGCAAGTGGTCGGTCATCGCTGCGGCTGTCGCCGCAGTACTGTTCGTTGGCTCCGCGGCGTTCGCAGGCGCGACAGTTCAGCCGTATCTGGTCGATCGGGCTACCGTGGCTACCAAATTGCGAATCGCGCGCACCGCCGCCAATGCGATCACGACATTGTGGACCTACACCCCGCAAAACATGGACAAGCTGGCAGATCGGGCAGCGCAATATCTCAGCGGTGATTTCGAGGCTGCCTACCGCAAATACATCGACGCGATCGCGGCGCCCAACAAGCAAGCCCAGGTCACCAACACCACGGAGGTCACTGGAGCGGCTGTGGAATCACTGAACGGGCCGGATGCTAGCGCCCTCGTCTACACCAACACCACATCCACCAGTCCGGCCAACAAAGACATTCCCTCACTGAAGTACCTGTCCTATCGGCTGGTCATGAAACGTGACCACGCGCGGTGGCTGGTCACCAAAATGACCACCATCACCTCGCTGGATCTGACGCCCAAGTTCTAAGGCAGCGCGCCGAAAGGGACACCGACCGCATGGCCGCTGACATGATGGCCTCGCCGGTATCGGACCGACTGACAGTTGCAGCGTTGTTGCTGTTGACGTTCGCGACCGGGCTGGTCGATGCGATCAGTGTGCTGGTGCTCGGGCACGTGTTCGTCGCGAACATGACGGGAAACATCATCTTCCTCGGGTTCTGGTTCGTCCCCAGGGCGGGCGTTGATCTGACCGCCGCAATCGTTGCGTTCGTCGGATTCCTTGCCGGCACCGTCATCGGCGGCCGGCTGGTCCGACATCTCGGCGTGCACACCCGCCGGTGGCTCACCACGTCGCTGGGCATTGAGGTCCTCGGGTTGACGGCGTTGTCGATCCTGGCCGGTACGGGTGTGCTGAGCTATCAAGCCAACACCAAGCTCCTTCTGATCGTCGGGCTGGCAATAACATTCGGTGTGCAGAACGCGACGGCACGCCAGTTCGGCATTCAGGAGCTCAGCACCACCGTGCTGACGTCGACGGTCGTCGGCATCGGTGTCGACAGCCGGCTGGCCGGCGGCACCGGGAAACGCGAAAAGCTGCGCTACAGTGTCATTTTGGCGATGTGCGGGGGTGCCATCGTCGGTGCCACGATGTCGCGGTTTGCCGTCGCTCCGGTGTTCGCCGTGGCTGCCGGGGTGGTGGCGGTCAGCCTGCTGATCTTTCGGTTGGGGCCCGATCGCACCGCTGCCGAAGCTAGTTGAACGCGAGCCAGCTAGGCAGTGAGCGCTCGCGCGAGTCGCAAAGCACCTGGCGGGTATCGCAATTACCCTTCGGTACGCCGGCCCCGGCCCACATGCCACCGGTATCGCGGCGCAGCACGATCGCCGACGACCCGCCGCCGTCGAGCAAGACGGCGGTGTCGCTGCCCAAGCCGCGGAACAGGTCTTGGATGTTGTCCGGCGTGTAGCCGCCGCCTTGGAAGACATACATCTCGTCTCGGGGCCTCGAATACGCGAGCGCCGTGCGCGCTGCACTGGGACCGCCGTCGTTGAGCTGGCCGGTATTGCCCGGAGATAACAGGCCAAGCCCACTGACCGCGACAAACGACTCATCCCGGTCTACCAAGCCGTTGACGACCGAGGTGGCCGCGTCGTAGTCATGGCCATCCCTGCCGCCTTTGGGCCACAACACCGTTGGCGCACCATGGGTCGGCAGGATCATCGTCGCCAAGGCGCTCCAATTCTCACTTCCGCCGGAGAGGCCTTGTTTACCCGCATAGGGAATCGTGCCGGTGACGGCCTGATTGGCCCGGCCCTGGCCACGAGTGTTGTCGACGTAGGCTCCCAGCGGTGAACTACAGCCCGTGGACCGCCACGAGCCGCCGTTCTGCCCGCGAACGTCGAAGAAGTTGGCATTAATGGCGATCGTCGGCTGCCCCATCACCTGCCACGCCTGCACCGGCGCGTAAGTCTCCGAGGCCTGCATCAACCCGTCGCCGGTGCGCGCCCCGGGATTGCGTTCGCAGCGTGCTTGGAATCCGCGATGGCTGTCCACCAGTAGATGCGGTGAAAGCCGTTGCGAGGCACCCTTGATGATCATCAGGTGGCCACCGCTGGTCCCGTCATACCAGCTGCCGCCCGCGTTGAGCATCGGTGCCGGATGCCCGCCGCCGAAGTTGTACACCAGATAGGAGCCTTGGGTACTCGCGATGGCATTGGCCAGCAGGTCACGCGCCTCGGCCCGCGCGACCGGCTGCCCGGTGCTGGTTGTCAGCGCCAGGCACAGCGTCACCCCGGCGCAGCACGCTGCGGCACGCCGGAAGGCGGCGGCGAGAGACGGCACGGTTGCCCTTTCGGCGCGAAAGTTGTTACAACTAGGACAACATCAACCGCGGCCATAACGCAGTAAACTTGCATAACAGTCGCGTGACGGTTTAGGCGCGGTCCAATTACGTTCGGCCGCTGGCAATTTCCAGCTACTCGCCCGGCGTCGGTCGGACGTCGTCGTCGCCTCGAGCCCCGGCGGAATCCGGTGATAACCGCGGCGATCGGGAAATGTCGCAGATTGTGCCCCCAGGTCACCATCTCGTCGATTTGAGTAGGCCCGACTTGTACAGCCCCACCAGTCGTGGCGTCTCGACATGCGAGTTGCCGCCGCCGAAGATGTTGCCTTTCAGCGTCTTCTGCGGCATGGTGAACAAAAACAAGTTGAGTTTGACGTCGACGTCGGTCATTGCGCCCATGCCCGTCACGACGCAGGTACCGGTCTTGGCGGTCAGTGTCATCGCCTCTTCGACCATCTCACCGCGCATCTCGCCGACCGCGATGATGAGCTTGTCGGCCATCAGCCCATAGGTCAGGTCGATCATCGGCGCGATGGCGGATGCCATCGACTCGTAGACATGCGTGGCGCCGAAGTTGATGGCCTGCTCGCGTTTGAACTCGACCGGATCGATCGCGATGACGTGCTTGGCGCTGGAGAGCACAGCACCCTGCAGTGCGCTCATCCCGATGCCGCCGACGCCGACAATCGCGACGGTCTCACCCGGCGCTACCTGGGCGACGTTGGTGGCCGACCCGAATCCAGTCGGCACCGCGCAACCCTGGATCGCGGCCGACTCGAACGGCACGACGGGATCGCCGAGGTCGATCTCGTCGATGCGGAACTCCGAATTGAGCTCCCACAGCAGCGCGCCTTTGGTCTTCACCCGAGCGACCTTAAGCTAACGAGTGGCTTGAGCTGCGGTAATAGCTGCCTACACGGTGTTGTGCGGTATCCCGATGGTCAGCCCGCCGTCGATGACGAACTCTCCGCCGGTGGAGTACGAAGACTCGTCGGAGGCCAGGTAGACGACGCAGGCGGAAACCTCGTCGGGATTGGCGCCGCGACCCAACGGGATCTGCAGGTAGCCCTCGGGGAAGCCCGCGGTCATCGGGGTGCGGATCAGCCCGGGATGGATCGAGTTGACCCGGATGCGGTGGGGCGCCAACTCCAACGCCGCGGCCTTGGCCAGGCCGCGCACCCCGAATTTCGATGCGACGTAGCCGTAGAGTCCCGGGCTGCCGCGCAGACCTTCGACGGAGGAGGTGTTGATGATCGAACCGCCGCGGGCCGCGATCATCGGTTCGACGGCGGCTTGCATGCCCAAAAACGTCCCGGTGAGGTTGACGTCGATGATCTTCTGCCAGTCGGCCAGCGGGAAGTGCTGCAGGGTGTTGCCGTTGACGATCCCGGCGTTATTCACCAAGACGTTGAGCGTGCCGAACTCGCGCAGCGCCACGTCGACGGCCGCCTTCCACTGATCGGGCTGCGTCACGTCAAGGTGGACGAATCGCGCCGCTCCGTTCCTGATCGAGCCCAATTCCTTTGCCAGCGCGTTGCCTTCGTCATCGAGGATGTCGCCGGCGACAACTCTGGCCCCTTCAGCGATCAGCGCCCGCGCATGCGAAGCGCCCATACCGCGGGCACCGCCACTGATCAGTGCAACTTTTCCGTCTACGCGTCCCATGGTGGGTCAGGCTACCCTGGGTCGCAGCAGCGTCTGGGCGTGCCTGAGCGCGGCGTCCAGGTCGGGTGCGAGTTCGAGATGGCCGACGACCCACGATCATGACCCTGGTGCACGGACGGCCGGCGCATCCCGGATGGTCAACGCCGTCCCGGCGGTGTGCGAAGCGCAGCCGGGTCTGCTGTCGGCGCTGGATTTGCCGCTGATCACCGGCGCGGGGTTGGTCCGGTCGGTGCTTGGGCCGTCACCGGACAGCCGGCTCTTCTAGCGGCTCAGAGCCATTGCGGCAGGCCAAATTTTGCGAACAGCGTGGTGTCGAGGAAAGCCACCACATGGGACACCCCGTCGGCGCGCATATCCAGCACATGTAGCTGGAATGGCAGGTGCTGCTCGCCGTCGCGCATGTACATCGCAGCGCAGTCAACGGGATCAGGCGCATATCGCCGGGCGCCTGGGCGGGGCATTGTTGGTGGATGAGCGCGGCGATGGCCTGCGGACCCTGATACCAGCCGACGAACGGCGGCATCTCCCAGATCGTCTCGCTGGTGAACAACTCCGCCAGCCGGTCGATGTCGTAGGCCTCGAAGGCCGCGACGTAGCGCGTCAACCGGTCTTGTGTGTCCGCCGAATCCGGCGTGGCCAGCTGGTCTCCGGAGCTGGGCCCGGCAGCCTCCAGTAGCGAGCGCGCACGCTGCAGCAGGCTGTTCACGGCGGCCGTGCTGGCGACCGCGTCCGACATCCGGTCCGCGCGGCGACGGCCGCGGGACGCGCCGCGCCGGGGATTGGGTCTACGCTGCCCCTGATGACAACCACCCGTACCGAACGAAGCTTCGACGGCGTGGGGGGCGTGCGCATCGTCTACGACGTCTGGACCCCCGCGGACATCGGGGTCACACCGCGTGCGGTGGTCGTCCTCTCGCACGGGCTGGGTGAACACGCCCGGCGGTACGACCACGTCGCTGCGCGGTTCGGCCGGGACGGGCTGGTGACCTACGCGCTGGACCACCGCGGACATGGCCGTTCGGGTGGCAAGCGGGTGCTGGTCAAAGACATCTCCGAGTACACCGACGACTTCGACACTCTGGTCGGTATCGCGTCCAAAGAACACCCCGGGCGCACGCGGATCGTGCTCGGCCACAGCATGGGCGGCGGCATCGTGTTCGCCTACGGCGTCGAACACCCCGATGACTACGACCTAATGGTCCTCTCCGGACCGGCGGTGGCGGCGCAGTCGGCCGTGTCGCCGCTGCTGGTGCTGGTGGCCAAGACTCTCGGCGCGATCGCGCCGGGTTTGCCGTTGCAGGAACTCGACGCCAGCGCGATATCCCGCGACCCGGCGGTGGTGAACGCTTACAACACCGACCCGCTGGTACATCACGGCAAGGTTCCCGCCGGTGTCGCTCGCGCGCTGCTGACGGTCGGCGAGACGATGCCGCAACGGGCCGCCGCGCTGACCGCGCCACTGCTGGTCGTGCACGGATCCGAGGACAGGCTGATCCCCGTCGACGGCAGCCGTCAACTGGTCGAGGCCGTGGGCAGTTCCGACGTCGAGCTCAAGGTCTATCCCGGCCTGTATCACGAGGTGTTCAACGAGCCGGAGCAGGATCAAGTCCTCGACGATGTTGTCTCGTGGATCAACGCCAGACTGTGAATCGTCGGCACGGGCAGCGGCGGCTTGCACCAGGCGGGTACGACGGAACGTCATACGGTTCATTTAGTTTGGTGGCATGAGCGACGACAAGATGCTGGCGCGGATCGCAGCGCTGTTGCGTCAGGCCGAAGGCACCGACAACGCCCATGAAGCGGAGGCGTTCATGGCGGCCGCGCAACGGCTGGCCACGGCGACGTCGATCGACTTGGCTGTGGCGCGGTCGCATGCGGACAAGCGCACGCCGGTGCAGACGCCGGTCCAGCGCACCATCACCATCGGCGCGGCCGGCACCAGGGGATTGCGGACATATGTGCAGCTCTTCGTGGTGATCGCGTCCGCGAACGACGTGCGCTGCGACGTGGCGTCCAACTCGACGTTCGTGTACGCCTACGGGTTCGCCGAGGACATCGACGCTACCCACGCGTTGTACGCCAGCCTGGTGGTTCAGATGGTGCGGGCGTCGGACGGATACATATCTTCTGGTGCGCACCGGCCCACTCCGACGATCACCGCCCGACTGAATTTTCAGCTCGCATTCGGTGCCCGGGTCGGTCAGCGGTTGGTCGAGGCCCGCGAGCAGACCCAGCGCGAAGCGAAGAAGGATCGCCGTCGTCCGCCGGGGACCGCTATCGCGCTGCGGGACAAGGAAATCGAACTTCGCGACTACTACCGCACAGCGTCGAGGGCGCGGGGCACCTGGCAGGCTAGCCGGGCTTCGGCGGGGTATTCGTCGGCGGCGCGGCGGGCCGGGGACCGAGCCGGTAAGCGGGCGCGGCTGGGAACCGGCCCTGAGCTCTCCGGGGCGCGGACCGCGCTGGAGCGGTGAACGTCGAGGAATCGGCTGCGCGGGATTGGCAGCGGTCGAAGGTCTATGCCGCTGAGGAATTCGTCCGGACGCTGTTCGACCGCGCCGCCGAACACGGATCACGCAGCGTCGAGTTCTTCGGCGCGCAGCTGACGCTGCCGCCGGAGGCGCGGTTCGGGTCGGTCCCGGGGGTGCAGCGCTACGTCGACGATGTGTTGGCCTTGCCGGCGGTACGACGGCAGTGGCCTAACGTAGCCCCGCTGACGGTCCGGGCACGCCGGGCCGCTACCGCGGCTCACTACGAAAACCGTGACGGCACCGGCATTATCGCCGTCCCCGAGCTCGATACCGCGGACTGGGCGATGCGTGAGCTGGTGGTCCTGCACGAAATCGCGCATCATCTGTGCGACGCACAGCCGCCGCACGGATCGCAGTACGTCGCGACGCTGTGCAACCTGGCCGAGCTGGCGATGGGGCCCGAACTCGGGCACGTGCTGCGGGTGGTATACGCCAAAGAGGGTGTGCGGTAGCCAGACAATTGTGTGCCGCGCGACCAACCGGGATTAACCTTGGCAAGGTGAGCGATGCAGGCGCCGCGCTGCCCATCGATACCGCGGCCGACCTCCGTGCACGCGAGATCGAGACGCAAATGACCGACGACGAGCGGTTCTCTTTGCTGGTTAGCGTGATGGGTGCCAACGACTTGTTGCCAGTCCATGATGCGCGCATACCGCCGGAGATTCCCGCCAGCGCCGGTTATGTTCCCGGTATTCCTCGCTTAGGCGTGCCTGCACTGCTGATGAGCGATGCCAGTCTCGGCGTCACCAATCCCGGCTACCGGCCAGGTGACACTGCGACCGCCCTTCCGGCGGGTCTGGCACTGGCGGCCAGCTTTGACCCTACGCTCGCGCGCGCTGCGGGCGAGGCGATCGGCCGAGAGGCGCGCAGCCGCGGTTTCAACGTGCTGCTGGCAGGCGGAATCAACCTAGCACGCGATCCGCGCAACGGCCGCAACTTCGAATACCTCTCGGAAGACCCGCTTTTGAGCGCCACGATCGCGGCTGAGTCGATCAACGGCATCCAGCAGCAAGGTGTCATATCGACGATCAAGCACTACTCGCTGAACTGCAACGAAACCAACCGGCATTGGCTGAACGCCGTCATCGACCATGCTGAGCATCGCGAATCTGATCTGCTGGCCTTCGAAATCACCATCGAGCGATCACAGCCTGGAGCAGTGATGACCGCGTACAACCAGGTCAACGGTCAGTACGCCGGCGGGAACGATGCCATGCTCAACGATGTGTTGAAAAACGCCTGGGGATACCGCGGTTGGGCGATGTCCGACTGGGGTGCGACGCCGAGTTGGGAGTTCGCGGTCAAGGGCCTCGACCAGGAATCCGGTGCGCAGATCGACGCGCTGTTGTGGCAGGGTGAGGCGTTCACCGACCGGCTGAGGGCCGCCTTCGCCGACGGGAAGCTGTCCCCACAGCGCTTGTCGGACATGGTGCGCCGGATCCTGCGGTCGATATTCGCCGTCGGCGCCGACCGCTCGGACAGCGCGCCCGCGCCCGATATGGCCGCGCATCACCGGATCGCATTGCAGATCGCGCGACAGGGCATCGTGTTGTTGAAGAACAATGGCGTGCTGCCAGTTTCGTCCCTGGCAGCCCGACACATCGCGGTGATCGGCGGCTGCGCGCAGATCGGTGTGCCGACCGGATGCGGGTCAAGTGCCGTGGTTCCGCCCGGTGGCTACGCCGCTGTGTTCCCGATCGGCTGGCCGGGTGGTCTGCGCAATCTCTACCTGCTGCCCTCGTCACCGGTAATCGAACTGAGAAAGCAGCTCGCGGCGGCACGGATCGAATTCGACCCCGGCATCAGCCCGGCAGAGGCGGCGCTGGCGGCGCGCCGCGCGGACGTCGCAATCGTGTTCGCGGTCCGCGTGGAAAGCGAGGGTTTCGACAGTGTCGACCTGTCGCTGCCGTGGGGTCAGGACGCGGTCATTGCCGCGGTCGCGGATGCCAATCCCAATACCGTTGTGGTGCTGGAAACCGGCAACCCGGTTGCGATGCCATGGCGAGACGCGGTCAACGCCATCGTCCAGGCCTGGTACCCCGGTCAGGCCGGCGGTCAGGCCATCGCGGAGGTCATCGCCGGTCGGGTCAATCCGTCTGGCCGGTTGCCGGTTACCTTCCCGGTCGATCTCAGCCAGACACCTCGTCCTGAGCTGCCAGGGATCGATGCCCCCTGGGGCTCTTCGACAACCATCCACTACACCGAAGGCGCCGAGGTCGGCTACCGCTGGTTCGTCAAACAGGGCCACACCCCGATGTTCGCTTTCGGTCATGGCCTGTCCTACGCCAACTTTGAACACCGCGACCTGACCGTGGCCGGCGGCGACACCGTCACCGCCAGCTTCACCGTGATTAACACCGGCGATCGCCGCGGCGCCGACATCCCGCAGCTGTATTTGACCGGGGCGCCCGGTCAACGACGGATGCGATTGCTGGGATTTGAGCGGGTCGACCTGGAGCCGGCCGAATCTCGGCTGGTGACGATCGAGGCGGATCCTCGGCTGCTTGCCCGCTACGACGGTGCCGCCGGGAGCTGGCGGATCGCCGCGGGCAGCTACGCGGTGGCGGTGGGGGCCTCGGCGGTAGACCTCGAACTGACCGCCGAGATCGAGCTCGCCGGCCGGGCCTTCGGACGATGACCGGCCAGCGCAAGCGACCACGTGCTAGCCGACTTCGACCATCTCATCGCCGCAGGTGCACCGGTACGGCTGGTCCGCGCCGGCGCAGTGGCATGCGACCTCAATGCGCACCCGGCAGCCACAACCTTCGTGGGAACAAGTCAGCAGCGTTCCTGCCTCGTTAGCCATCTACTCCACCCTTACTATCTCGGGACCCCTGAACGAAGGATCCAGCGGAATCAACCTAGCATATACCCCCCAGGGGTATATGGGAAGGACCATCTTATGAAGTGGCGGTCGGCGATGTCGCCGGGCTAGCGTTGGCT
Organism: Mycobacterium sp.; assembly: GCF_035623875.1. GTDB lineage: Bacteria > Actinomycetota > Actinomycetes > Mycobacteriales > Mycobacteriaceae > Mycobacterium. Next base: position 27,246 of record NZ_DASPSP010000135.1, read on the forward strand.
CATGACCCAAAAGCCGAATCCTGCCGACGTTGACGCTTTTTTGGACACCACCGTGGTGGGCGACGATCCGGTGTTGTCCGCCGCCCTGGAGGCCAGCGAAGCGGCCGGGTTGCCGCGGATCGCCGTATCGGCCCAACAAGGGAAGTTCTTGAGCCTTTTGGCCGGTGCGATCCAGGCTCGCCGCATTCTGGAGATCGGCACACTGGGCGGCTTCAGCACGATTTGGCTGGCCCGGGGCGCCGGACCCGATGGGCGGGTGGTGACGCTGGAATATGAGCCCAAGCATGCCGAGGTCGCGCGGGCCAACATCGACCGCGCCGGTGTCGGCGATCGCGTCGAGGTGGTGGTCGGCGCCGCGCTGGAGACACTTCCGACCGTAACCGGCGGTCCCTTCGACCTGGTGTTCATCGACGCAGACAAGGAAAACAACGTCGGCTACCTGGAATGGGCTGTCCGGCTAACCCGTCCCGGCTCAGTTATCCTGGTGGACAACGTCATTCGTGAGGGCGCGATTTTGTCACCCGATCTCGACGAGAAGGTGCGCGCGACGCGACGGACGCTGGAGGTTATGGGTAAGCACCCGCAGCTTGATACCGCAGTGCTCCAGACGGTCGGCGCGAAGCATTGGGACGGGTTCGCGCTCGCCTTGGTGAAGTAAGCGTGAGGGCGCCTCTCGTCCCCGAGCGATCAAACCATCTGCGCCCCAACCGATTACCTGTCGTGCTTGCGCGTCGGTACCGACCATCACGCAGACGAAGATTCCCGCCCTCGCGTAGGTGCTCGACAACGCTGCGATCGCCGCCAAACGCCACCATTACAACATCAACGCGTTCGTCGACCGCCGGCCAGTCCGCCACCCATCCCGGCCTGACCCACCGGAACGTCGAGGCGGAGTCGATCTGCGATGTCCAGCTTTCTTACCCGCCCTGGGCCATAGCGGCGTCGAGCAACGCGCGCACAGTCGTATAGATCTGCCGGGCGGCATCGTCGATGGTGCCCATGGGTTGCAGCATATGGCTGAAGGTCAAGCGGACGTCGACTTCGACGACCGAGTCCAAGTGCCGGTCGATCGGATCCGAAAGATCATAGAAATCCCGAACGGCCGCGGCGATCGTATCCATCGCACCGCGCCAGATGGGTGTCGGTCCCACGGTCAGTAGCGGAGTCAGGCCGACCTCCGTGTCGCGAGCACGGGTAAGGCTCGCTTTGACCAGGGGGTCGTCGGCGCCGGCGCGCAGGGTAAAGGCTGCGCCAGCCGCAAGACCGGCGGCCACGTCGTCGGGATGGCCATGCATCGCCGAAATGACCCCGGTGATGAATCGGTCGGTCTCCCTTTGGACCAGGGCCTGGCCCAGTGCCTGCTTAGCGCCGATCTCCTTGTACAGCACTTGTCGGCTGATGCCGACCGTGGCGGCGATGCTTGACATGTTGACCGCCTGCCAACCCTCGGCGCAGACCAGCGCATACGCCGCGTCCAAGACGCGAGCGCGCAGCAACTGGCGAACCTCAGCCTGAAAGTTCGGCGCTTCCGACATACCCCACAGCATACGACAAACCTGATAAAGATGTCGTGATTGACACAGTTGGGTCGATGCTGTATACGTTACATACAACTATCGGTTAGTTGTAACCGGAAGCGGGCGCGAGAGTGAATCCGGATGGTTCCGTCATCGAGTCGTCGATGCGCTGCAGGCGAGAATGCACCGTGGAAGATCCCGCTTGCGGCCGGCAGGGGCCGAAGCAATGGCCTTCATCGGCGCAATACGCCCGGAGTTGCCCTGTCGCACCTGCGAACCGGGGCCAAGCCGCGGTGAGACGTCCACGGACCGACTTGGCGTGGCGCCCTCAGCGGGAAGCCACGATTGTTACGGAGGCGATGGCCCGACTGTCCGATCCACAGCGTGCCATGATCTACCGCTCCCATTACCTCGGGCGGACGACGACGCAGATCGCCGCAGAACTGGGTACCAACGGCGAGGTCGTCAAGCATGAACTGCACCGTGCATTGCATGCACTGCGGATGACCCTGCAAAGCGCGGGCGGCGGGCGCTAATCGGCAGGACTTGCGCGGCTGCATTGCGGTTTGACGGTCGGTACGCCAGCCGCTTTTCGTTTGCTGGCGGTCGCTTGGCAAGCGTAATCTTGAAACGGATGGGTGGGTTGCAGTGGGCTCAAAAGGCTTGCTGCATAACAGAAAGGTCACAAAATGAGTACAGTCCATTCATCAATCGAGCACCACCCGGATCTATTGGCTCTGCGTCAGCGCTACGAGCGTGCTGCAGAGTCGACGACCGCACACGGCACATTCGGCCTCACATTGCTGACGGCGGTCTATGCGGCCTTGTCGCCATCGATTATCGGGTTCCAAGGAACGAGAGCGCTTGCGGTTAACGATTTCATCGTCGGGATCGTGTGCGTGGCGCTGGCGTTTGCGTTCGCGATGGCGTTGGATCGCAGCCACGGCATGACGTGGACGCTGCCGGTGTTAGGTGTCTGGTTCATCGTTTCGCCCTGGGTCCTACACGGTGTGTCGGCGCACGGCGCCATGGTGTGGTCGAATGTGATCGCAGGTGCGGTGCTGACGGTGCTGGGCCTGAACGCGATGTACTTCGGTATGCGCGCTCGTAGCTCGACAACCGGCTGACACGAGCGCCGATTTAGCCCACCCGGCCGGGTGATACCGGCCGGGAATCAGCTGTGGCCCATATCTAGCCGCAGACCGCTCCGACGGCGGCCGAGCCGACCAGCTTGATGTACTTGGCCAGCACACCGCTGGTATAGCGCGGTGGCAGCGGAGTGAAACCCTCACGGCGGGAAGCGAACTCGTCGGGGTCGACCAGGACGTCCAAAGTGCTCTTGGCGACGTCGAGCCGGATCCGATCGCCGTCGCGCAAGAATGCGATCGGCCCGCCGTCGGCCGCCTCGGGCGCGACGTGCCCCACGCACAGGCCGGTGGTACCGCCGGAGAACCGGCCGTCGGTCAATAGCAGCACGTCCTTACCCAGGCCAGCGCCCTTGATGGCGCCGGTGATGGCGAGCATTTCCCGCATCCCGGGACCGCCCTTGGGGCCTTCGTAGCGGATCACCACCGCGTCACCGTGCGTGATGGTGCCGTCGGCCAATGCGTCCAATGCGGCCCGCTCTCGGTCGAAAACCCTTGCGGTGCCTTCGAACACGTCGTCGTCGAAACCCGCCGTCTTGACCACTGCGCCCTCGGGTGCCAGTGACCCGTGCAGGATGGTGATTCCCCCGGTGGGGTGGATCGGATGGTCAAGAGCTCGCAGCACCTTGCCGTCGGGGTCCGGCGGGGCGATGTGCGCGAGGTTTTCCGCGACGGTCCGCCCGGTCACCGTCAAGCAGTCGCCGTGCAGCAGGCCGGCATCCAGCAGGGCCTTCATCACCACCGGGACGCCGCCGATGTGATCGACGTCGGACATCACGTGTTGGCCGAATGGTTTGACGTTGGCAAGGTGCGGTACGCGGGCGCCGATCCGGCTGAAGTCCTCCAGCGCCAGCTTGACGTTGGCCTCGTACGCGATCGCCAGCAGGTGCAGTACCGCGTTGGTCGACCCTCCGAACGCCATCACCACCGCGATCGCGTTCTCGAACGCCTCCCTGGTGAGGATGTCGCGGGCGGTGATGCCGCGCCGCAGCAGTTCGACGACGGCCTCGCCGCTGTGCCGGGCGAAGGCGTCGCGGCGACGATCGGTCGCCGGCGGCGCCGCGCTGCCGGGCAGCGACATGCCCAGTGCCTCAGCGGCGCTGGCCATAGTGTTGGCGGTGTACATGCCGCCGCATGCGCCTTCGCCGGGACAGAAGGCCCGCTCGATGGCGTCGACGTCTTCGCGCGGTATCAGGCCGCGGGCACACGCGCCGACCGCCTCGAACGCGTCGATGATGGTCACCTCGCGCTCGCTGCCGTCGGACAGCTTGGCGCGACCCGGCAGAATTGTGCCCGCGTAGAGGAACACCGCCGCCAAATCCAGGCGCGCCGCGGCCATCAGCATCCCGGGCAGCGATTTGTCGCATCCGGCCAACAGCACTGATCCGTCCAGCCGCTCGGCCTGCATGACGGTTTCCACACTGTCGGCGATCACCTCACGTGACACCAATGAGAAATGCATGCCCTCGTGGCCCATCGAGATACCGTCGGACACCGAAATCGTGCCGAACTCAAGCGGATAGCCGCCCGCGGCGAACACGCCCTCCTTGACGGCCTTGGCCAGCCGGTCCAATGACAGGTTGCACGGCGTAATTTCATTCCACGACGACGCCACTCCGATCTGAGGCTTGGCGAAATCGTCGTCGTCCATGCCTACCGCCCGCAACATGCCACGCGCGGCGGCCTTCTCCAGGCCGTCGGTGACCTCACGACTGCGGGGCTTGATATCGACGGCGGGTGACGGATCGTTGTTAGCGGGCATCGTCCAAGTATGCGCGGGCTGCCCTGCTGGTCCAAAATCATTTCTATACCCTGGTGGGGTATAGAATGTGCTGTCGAGAAGGCGATTCGCGGGGGCGGCGTCGAGATCGCTCAACCCGGCGTTGAGAATGGTTGCAATACCGGCGCGGTCACGATGCTCCACCACATCGTCACGGCGCGGCAAGCCGAGATCGACACCAAGATGCTGGAGATGAGATGACACCCGCACGCGGATACTCGTCGCAGAAGGACAACTACGCCAAACGACTGCGGCGCATCGAGGGGCAGGTGCGTGGCATCGCCAAGATGATCGAAGACGACAAATACTGCATCGACGTCCTCACTCAGATCAGCGCCGCCAACAATGCGCTGCGGTCGGTCGCGCTGAATCTGCTCGACGAGCACCTGGGACACTGCGTGAGCCGCGCGGTCGCCGAGGGCGGAACCGACGCCGACGAGAAGCTCGCCGAAGCGTCCGCCGCCATCGCGCGACTCGTCCGCTCCTGATGGTTAACCCGATCAGCGCATCGCATGGTTGAGTAGTGGCCGTGGGGCCAGCCCGTGCAGACGAAGCAGCGCGATCGCGCCGCTGGCGGAATGACCCCGCTGCGAGCGGGCCGTGGACGCCGCGGATCGCAATGCAGTTGGCGGTACTGGCCGCAGCGGCCTTCATCTATGTCACCGCCGAAATCCTGCCGGTAGGTGCGCTGCCCGCGATCGCGCGGGGCCTGCACGTCAGCGTGCCCGTGGTCGGCACGCTACTGGCCTGGTACGCGCTGGTGGCGGCGGTGACCACGATTCCACTGGTCCGTTGGACCGCGCACTGGCCGCGGCGTCGTGCGCTGCTGCTGTCGTTGGCGTGCCTGACCGCCTCACAGCTCATCTCGGCGGCGGCGCCCAACTTCGTCGTGCTGGCCGGTGGCCGCGTGCTCTCCGCGATCACACACGGCCTGATGTTGTCGGTCCTCGCACCGATCGCCACCCGGCTGGTCCCGGCCAGCCACTCCGGGCGCGCGACAACGGTCATCTACGTTGGCATCAGCCTGGCGGTGGTGGTTGGCAGCCCGGCGACGGCGGCGATGAGCTTGGTGTGGGGCTGGCGGTTCGCTGTCGCCGCGGTGGCCGCAGTAGCCGCCATGGTCACGGTGGCGGCGTGGGCGGTACTGCCAGTGCTGACGTTGACCGAGGAGCAGCTGTCCTACGTCGGCTCGGGGGCAGGTCATCATCGGAATAGGCGACTGGTCATCGTGAGCTTGCTCACCATGGTCGCGGTCACCGGCCACTACATCTCCTACACCTTCATCGCGGTGATCATCCGTGACGTCGTCGGGGTACGGGGACCGGCCCTGGCCTGGTTGCTGGCCACCTACGGCGTCGCCGGCCTGTTGGCGATGCCGCTTGTCGCCAGACCGTCGGACCATCGGCCCAGAACGGCGGTCATCAGCTGCATGGCCGCACTGTGGTTGACGTTCCTGGTGCTGATCGCACTGGCGTTTCACGGCTCGCACACCGGGGCGGGCTTAGTGATCGAAGCGATCGGGATCGCCGCGATCGCGTTGTGGGGTGGGACCGCCAGCGCGGTACCACCGATGCTGCAAGGTGCGGCGATGCGTGCCGGGGCGGACGACCCGGACGGGGCGTCCGGGCTGTATATGGCGGCCTTCCAAATCGGGATCATGGCCGGATCCTTCGCCGGCGGGCTGCTCTACGAACGCAGCGTGCTGGCGATGTTGGCCGCGTCAGCGGTCCTGATCGGCGCCGGAGCTGTGGGGATGACCGCCGAACGGCAGCTGTTTGACGTCCCCGCCACCGGCGACCGGTAAAATCTCTCTTAACGACCGACTACACCGCAGGTCAGCGGCCCAGAATGGGCCTGCGTCCCGGCTCAACCGACACTGCCGAGCCCGAAGCCGCGGTAACCGCTATGCATACTGGGTTGAGAACGTGACTGGAGGGATACGTATGTCGCGATGGACCGAGGGGCCTCTCGTCGCTGCTTTGAGCGCAGCGGGAATGACCGCTGTGCTGACGTTGGCCAGCGGCTCGGCGCTGGCTGATCCAGAGCCGGCGCCGCCGCCACCGCCCGCGCCGGGCGTAGACGCCCCACCGCCGCCGGCACCGCCACCACCGGGCGACCCGTTGGCACCGCCGCCGGCGGCCCCCGCCGCCGTGCCGTCCGGGCCGGCTGCCGGGCAGAACCCGGCGCCGTTCACCGGCGAGCCACCATTCGTGCCCCCGACGTTCAATCCGGTCAGCGGCTCGATGGTCGGCGTGGGCGAGCCGATCATCATCAACTTCCAGCGGACGATCGCCGACGCGGGAATGGCTGAACAGGCGATCCACGTGTCGTCGACCCCGCCGGTGCCCGGCAAGTTCTACTGGATGACCCCGACCCAGCTGCGCTGGCGCCCGCTCAGCTTCTGGCCCGCGCACACCGCGGTGCACGTCGACGCCGCCGGCACCATTTCGGACTTCGTGACCGGCGATTCGCTGATCGCGACGGCCGACGACGCCACCCACACGCTGACCGTCACCCGCAACGGGACTGTGGAGAAAACGATCCCGATGTCGATGGGTATGGCGGCAGGCGGTCACCAGACGCCCAACGGCACCTATTACGTGCTCGACAAGAAGGCCAAAGTGGTGATGGATTCGTCCACCTACGGGGTGCCGGTCAACTCGGCGTGGGGTTACAAGGTCAATGTGGAGAACGCGGTCCAGTTCGACAACAGCGGTGACTTCATCCACAGCGCGCCGTGGTCGGTGGACGATCAGGGCAAGCGTGACGTCAGCCACGGCTGCATCAACATCAGCCCGTCCAATGCGCAGTGGTTCTTCACCAACTTCGGCGCCGGTGACCCCGTCGTGGTGAAGAACTCCGTCGGGACTTACAGCAAGAACGACGGCTCCAACGACTGGGAGCGCTAGTTCCAGATCCTGACTCGGCGCTGCGGGTCCAGGTATAGCTCGTCGTTCTCGGCGACGTCGAAGGCGTCGTAGAAGGCGTCGATGTTGCGGATGACGCCGTTGCAGCGGAACTCCGGCGGCGAGTGCGGGTCGATGGCCAGCCGCCGGATCGCCTCGGCGTCACGGGATTTGGTGCGCCACACCTGGGCCCAGCCGAAGAATACCCGCTGCACGCCGGTGAGACCGTCGATGACGGGCGCGCTTTCGCCGTTCAGCGACAGCTGATAGGCGAGCAGCGCAATGGAAAGACCGCCCAGATCGCCGATGTTCTCGCCGACCGTGAACGCGCCGTTGACGTGGTGACCGTTCTCGAGCCCGCGGGGTGTGTAGACGTCGTACTGCTCGATCAGCGCTTTGGTGCGGGCACCGAACTCGGTGCGGTCGTCGTCGGTCCACCAGTCGACCAGATTGCCGTCGCCGTCGTACTTGGCACCCTGGTCGTCGAAGCCATGCCCGATTTCGTGGCCGATGACCGCGCCGATACCGCCATAGTTGGCTGCGTCGTCGACGTCGGGGCCGAAGAATGGTGGCTGCAAAATGCCTGCGGGGAAAACGATTTCGTTCATCCCCGGGTTGTAGTAAGCGTTGACGGTCTGCGGGGTCATGAACCACTCGTCGCGGTCGACGGGGCCGCCCAGCTTGGCCATCTCCCGATCGGAGTTGACCTGGTAACCGCGCCGGTAGTTGCCGTACAGGTCGCCACGGTCGATCACCAGCTTCGAGTAGTCCCGCCACTTCTTCGGGTAGGCGACTTTAGCGGTGAACTTGTCCAGCTTGGCCAGCGCGCGTTGCCGGGTCTGCGGCGTCATCCAGTCCAGGTTGGTGATGCTGACCCGATACGCTTCACGCAGGTTGGCGACCAGCGCGTCGATGCGCGCTTTGGCGTCAGGCGGGAAATGCCTTTGGACGTAAAGCTTTCCGACGGCGTCCCCCAGCATGCCTTCCACCAACCCGACTCCGCGCTTCCAACGCTCGCGGATCTGCTCGGCACCAGTGAGCTTGCGGCCGTAGAACGCGAAGTCCTCGGCGACCAGCGCATCGGTGAGCAATCCGGCGCGGGCATGGATCAGTCGCCAGCGCGCCCAACGCTTCCAGTCGTCGAAATCCCCGCTGCGCCAAAGTTCGGCGAATGTCGTCAAGTAATCCGGTTGGCGCACAACAAGTTCAGCGAGGGCATCCGGCGTGCTGCCCAGCGCGCCCACCCAAGCGGGCCAGTCGAAACCAGCCGCATCGGCCTGCAGATCGGCGAAGGTACGCAGGTTATAGGTGAGGTCGGCATCGCGGCGTTTCACGACATCCCAGTGCGCGGCGGCCAGTTTGGTCTCCAGCGCCACGATCCGGGACGCGGTTTCGCGATAGTCGTCGGGCGCACCGCCGTAGACGAGCGCGAACATCCGCGCTATGTGATCCGGGTAGGCGGCCAGCAACTCGCCGTGCTGCTCGTCGCGGTAGTAGGACTCGTCGGGCAGTCCCAGCCCCGACTGGTTGACGTGCACCAGGTAGCGGCTGGAGTTCTTGGAGTCGGTGTCGACATACACACCGACCCCACCGCCCACACCGGTACGTTGCAAGGCGCCGACAACGGCTGCCAGCGCGTCGGGATCGGCGGCATCGTCTATCGACGCCAACTCGTCCAGCAGCGGCTGCACACCCCGCTGTTCGACCGTCTCCTCGTCGAGGAAGCTGGCGTACAGGTCGCCGATGCGTTGTTCGTCGCTGCCGCGTGTCGCAGATTTCTCAGCGTTCTGGCTGACTTCGGCGATCAGGTCGCGCACCTGGACCTCCGCCCGATCAAACAACGAGCGGAAGGCGCCGTCGGTGGCGCGGTCGGCCGGGATCTCATAGTCGGCCAACCAGCGGCCGTTGACATGGCCGAACAGGTCGTCTTGGGGGCGGGCACCAGCGTCGACATTGCTCAGGTCGATGCCCGAGCGGATAGCTTCTACCGTCACGCCACCATTGTTCCTTAAGCCCAAGCCTGCCCTCTCGTCACTCCGGGCGCCAGGTAGCCTCACGCCATGCCCGACGGCGAGCAGACCAAGCCAGCAGCCGACGACAGTGATGAGGCAGCCGAGCCCGACCGGTTCGACGGCCCGACTATCTCCGGCTACGGTGTCGGATCGGCGGCGCTGGGAGCGCTTTGCGTGGCCGCGATCGCGCTGGGTGCGGCGATCTGGGTGGCGCACCGCAGCGACGTCGACGAGCGCGGCTACCGGAGCCGAATCATGCAGGCCGCCGTGGACTGGACGGGCGTGCTGATAAACATGAACACCAGCAACGTCGCGGCCAGCCTGCGGCGGTTGCACGACGGGACCGTCGGGGAGCTCAACGCCGATTTCGACTCCACGATGCAGCCCTATCAGCAAGTCGTGCAGCGGCTGCAGTCGACCAGCCACGGTCAGGTCGAGGCGGTGGCAGTGGAAGGGGTGCGCCACGACCTCGACATTCAGCCGGGCACCCGCCCACCGTCGCCTGAGCAGCTGCCGGCCTCGGTCGCCCGTCGCACCGACACGGTCATGGTGGTCGCCACGTCGGTCAGCGAGAACGCAGGCGGCAAGCCGCAAACGGTGCACTGGAACCTGCGGTTAGGGGTCTCCGACGTGGACGGCAAGCTGATGATCTCGCGGCTCGAGTCGATTCGATGAGGAACGCCTGGCGAGTTGTGGCGTTCGACGTCGCCGCGCCGTTGGCCGCCATCTGCGCGCTGCTGGCGATCGGGGTCGTTCTGGGCTGGCCGCGGTGGTGGGTGTCGGCGTGTTCGGTGTTGGTGCTGCTGATCGTTCAGGCCGTGGCGGTGAATGTCTGGCTGCTGCGCCGGGATTCGGTCACCGTCGGCACCGACGACGACGCGCCCGGTCTTCGATTAGCGGTCGTCGGGCTGTGCGCGGTGGCGGTGGTGTCGGCGGTGCTGACCGGTTACACCCACTGGACATTGCCGGACCGCCGCCTGAAGGCCGACTCGGCAGAGGTGGTGCGGCTCGCGACGGGGATGGCCGAGACGACGGCGACCTTCTCGCCGCAAGAACCGACGGCCTCCATCGACCGGGCCGCGGCCATGATGGTGCCGGAGCAGGCGACCGCGTTCAAGGAGAACTTCGCAAAGGCCACAGCGGATTTGGTGCACCGAAACGTCACCGCTTCCGCCTCGACGTTGGAAGCCGGCGTCGAAGCGATCGGTCCGTCTGCGGCCGCCGTGGCGGTGGTCCTGCGCGCTACCCAGAACGCGCCGGGTCAGCCTCCCAGCAACGCGGTGCTGGCGCTGCGGATCGCGCTGACCAAGCAGCGCGACCATTGGCTGGTGCTGGACGTGTCGCCGATCAACGCCCGCTAACGGCGGTCAGCGCAACCGGGCGTGCTCGACCATCAGGCAACGGTCCATCACCACGTGTATTCCGGCTGCCGCGGCGTCGCGGCCCACTTGCTCATGCCACAAACCCTCTTGTAGCCATAGGGTTTTGGGCCGTTGCTCAAGGGCGAGCGTCTCGGCGAGTACCGATGGCAACTCCTCGAACCGCCGGAACACATCGACCATATCGGGCACCACCGGCAAGTCAGCCAACCGCGGATACGCTGGGACGCCGTCGATCTCGGTGATCGTTGGGTTGACCGGATATACCTGGTAGTCGCCCGTCGCGACCAGATACGAGTAGATCTCGTGACTCGGCCGGGTCGGCTTGTCCGATGCGCCGACCACCGCGATGGTGCGGGTCTCGGCCAGGATCCGCCGCAGCGTCACATCGTCGGGCTGGCCGAGCATCAATGGCTGCGGGGCGGCCGCTGAGATGGCTGCTGGGACGGTTGGCGAGGCAGCGGTTGAGTTCTGGCCTTCGCGAACCGGTCAGACAGCCGGCGCATCCGGATCATCAACGCCGCCGACGGGCTGGTCGTGGCAGCGAGATAGGCACCCAGCTCGTCGACCGGCACCCCGATCCGGAACGCGAATTCGGGGACCTTCAGTCCCGATCGTTCGATCAGCAACCGTACGTGGCGGGCCACTTCGGTGCGCTCGTTGGCCTCCAGGTGCGCGCGGGCCCGGTCCAGCACCTCGGCGAGGGCCTTGGAGATGCCGTATGGCCGTGAGTTCTCCAGGACTTCTTCGACTTGACGGGCGGTGCGCCCGTACGGGTCGCGTTTGATCGCGACCGCGATCTGCTTCCAGATGGCGATGTCGCCACCTTCCAGCGCCGAGCGGATGGCCGAGGTGGGCCAGAACTCCACGGGCCGCGCGACATTGCGAGGAGGGACGGGAGATCGATGCGGCGCCGGTCCGCGGCGTCGATCGGGTGCCAACGTCACCTCGCCTACTCCAGCATCGCCACTGCCACCGACAGGCAGCGTTGCCTGACCTCCTCCCAGTCTGCCTTTGTATCGGGACCGGGCCAACTCTCGTCATCGAGATCTGTCGGATGTGGGTCCGCGAGCCGCCGGACCAACTGGGTAGCGATCCATTGCCGCCGGGGTGATTGACAACAGTAATACCTATCCATCCCGGCGAGCACCAAAGCGGCGGTCTCAGCTTCCATCGTGTCGACCAGCTCGGCAAATTCGGCATAGTCCCGGCTGCTGTTGCGGGACATGATCAGGTAGCCCTTCAGACGCAGCGTCTCCGCGCCGGTCGGGATCTGCAGCCGGTCGCCGGTGGGCAACTGGACGTGGGTGGTTTCCACCGGGCTACGCCGCTCGAACTGCGGGTCGTCGGCTTCGGCCTGGGTTTCCAGCGCGTCCAGAGCAACCGAGAGTCGGCCGCGCCAGAGCGTGACCGGATGCACGGGCCGGATCGCGCGCGGTGCCGCGCGGCCGATGCCGTCGCGGTGCGGCTGGCCGCCGACGAGCTTTTTGCTCTTCGAATGACCGTTGGTCCCGGCCACTGCCAACTGGTGCGTGGTGGCAGTGGTGGCATCGTCTCCGCCCTTGACGTGTTCCCGCAATTCGCCGATACGCCCACATCCGGTGAAGGCCAGCGGGTCGGCCACGGTAATCGCGTCGGGGACCAGGTGCTTGAGCCTGGCTGCGGACTTCAATACGATCCGCAGGTCTGCACTGGGCACCACCGGCGCCGAGATGTCATCGGGGATCATCAGGATATTGCCGAGATCGACTGTAGGCAAGGGCTTTTCGAAGTCGACCGATGGCAGGATGCGCTCCAGCCAACCTGGCAGCCACCAGTTCCACTGGGCGAACATGGCCATCAGGGCGGGCACCATCACCAGCCGCACCACGGTGGCGTCGACTGCGATCGCGACGGCGCAGGCCACCCCGATTTCGGCCACCAGCGGCATACCGGCGAACGCGAAACCGATGAACACCGCGATCATGATCAGCGCAGCGCTGGTGATGGTGCGCGCGCTGGTGCTCACGCCGTAGGCCACGGCGTCGCGGGTGTGACCGGATTGCAGGAACCGTTCCCGGATTCGGGTCAGCAAGAAGATCTCGTAGTCCATCGACAAGCCGAACGTCATGGCCAGCACCAGCGGCGGAACGGTGGAATCGATCGAGCTGATCGGCGCGAATCCGAGCTTCTCCAGCCAGCCCCACTGGAAGACCATCACCAAACTGCCGTAGGCGGCGGCCACCGACAACACCGTCATCAGCACGCCCTTGAACGCCAAGAACACCGACTGGATCGAGATCAGCAGCATCACGAAGGCGATCAGAGCGACGAAAACCAATACCAGCGGCTCGGTCTGAGACACCCGGTCGTCGAAGTCTTTGATCAGTGCGGTCGGTCCGCCGACGTCCACCTGCGCCGAGCCGGCCGCCGCCGCGGGTAGGTGGGCCCGCATCCATGCGATGCTGCTGCGCGCGCCCAGGTCCTCGGGATCCACCGACAGCACCCCGGACAACAGGGCGCTGGTGTTGTCGGCGGCGAACACCGGCGATGCCACCGAGACGATGTCGGGCGCCTGCGTCATCTGCTCACGGATCGCCGACAGTGTCTGGGTGTGCGTGGGCGAGGACGCGTCGCCGGTGGGGAAGGTGACCAGCACCTGCACGGGGCCCAGCGCGCCGGGCCCCAGCGCCTCGGCCGCCGCCGAGACTCCGGCGCGAATCTCATGCGACGAGTCGAATTGCCGGAGCAGGCTGTTGCCCAGCACCATCGATAGCGCCGGCACCGCCATGGCAATGAGGACAGCCGATGCCGCCAACGCCGACAGCCACGGCCGGTGCATCACTTCGCCGATCCAGCGACTCCAGAACCGCGACTGGGTCGTTTCGGGTCGCCGTGACCAATGCAGGACCGCGGATCTCTTGGCGGCTGCCCGGCCGAATGTCGCCAGCACCGCCGGTGTCATGGTTGTCGAGGTCAGCATCGCGACCGCGACCGCGAGGATCGCGCCGGTGGCCATGGACGCAAGCGCAGGGGTGTCGATCAAGTAGATACCGGTGAGCGAGGCCACCACGGTCGTCCCGGACAGCACCACGGCGAGGCCGGACGTTGCCATCGCCGCGTCGACCGCCTCCTGAGGCTGACGCCCGGCACGTAGTTCCTCTCGGAAGCGCATCAAAATGAACAGCGAATAGTCAACTGCCAGCGCGATGCCGAACATCGACACCGTCGAGGTGACGAAGACCGACATCGTGGTGTAGGCCGACAGCAGATAGACCAGTCCCATGGTGATGGCGACGGTGCAGATGCCCAATGCCAGCGGGATCGCGGCTGCGGCAAGCGAACCGAACACCGCCAGCAACACAATCAGGATGATCGGAAGGTTCCAGCGTTCCGCCGCGGCGATGTCGTGTTTGGTGTTGGCCGCCGCGGCCGTGCTCAGCGCGCCCTGGCCGATGACGTACAGCCGGACCCTGCCGTTCTGCATTTGTCCCGGCCGATCCCCCTGGACGCCGACCTTTGCCCGCAACTTCTTGGCGGCGTCACTGGCGCTGCTGTTGGTGGAGGAGTCCAGTCGCAACGACACCACATACGGCCGGTCGGGCTGCGGCGCCGGCTGAGCCGGATTTTGCACCACCGCCACGTCGGAGACCTGGCCGGCGACTTGCTGCAGAAACGTGGCAGCGGCGTTCATGTCTTCGTAGCTGGCATCTGCGCGCGGCGCAGCCACCAGCGCCAACGGCGACGTGCCCTGGTCGGGGTAATGCGCCTCGAGTGCGTCATGGACGCGCAGTGACTGGGATCCGGTCACCTCGAAACCGCCGCCGGTAAGGTGACCTGATTGGGTCAGCGTCAGGTAGATCGCCGGTATCAGCGCGAGCAACCAACCTGTGAAGACCAGCCAGCGGAATCTGCGCAGGTTGCTGCTTAGGCGCATCATGAAGTGCTGGATTTTGGTCTCCCCGCATTAGCGTTGCGTGCAGGTGAGCCTACCTCAGCAAGCTATGTGGCCATGCCGCTTACGGCACGCTGAGCTGCAACAACTCGGCAACGATCTCGGTGTGACGAGTTTCTTGTGTGGTGAATTGGCGGACCCGCCGGAACGGATGGCAGGATGGGCGGGGGCGTTAGCGGTTTGTTATATCCGCCGCTGATCGCAATCGTTTGCGAGGCCGACCAGATTCGCGAGCCCCTATCGCAAGCCATAAGGAGTTACCTATGACTTCCCGGACTGGGAGTACTGCGGCGTTGCGCCGACGGCTGCTCGGCGTTCTGACCGCCACCGCGTTGGGTGGTGCCACCGCGGTGGTGCTGCTGTCTGCGCCGTCGGCGGTCGGCGCGTCTGACCCCTGTGCTGCCAGTGAGATGGCCAGAACGATCGGCAACGTCGCCAGATCGGCCGGCGACTACCTGGACGGGCACCCGGAGACCAACCAGGCAATGACCACCGTGTTGCAAGAGCCGGCCGGACCGCAGTCGGTCAACTCGCTGGAGACGTATTTCGACGCCAACCCCAAGGCGGCCAGCGATATGCAGACGATCGCGCTGCCGCTCGCGGGGCTGTCGAGCAGGTGCAAGCTGCCGATCAGTCTTCCCCAGGTGCTCGGCTTCATGCAGAGCGCGCAGGGCGGCCTCCCCGGCGGCCTGCCGAGTGCCGCGGCGCAGGCAATCTCCGGCGCTCAGGCTGCGGTGCCTCCGGGTGGCGTTCCGGCGGCTGCCCCGGCTGCACCCGGCCCGGCGATGATGCCGGGGCTCAGCGCCGTCAAGTAATCGCCCGGCTAGTCCTGGGCGGCGCCCCGACGCTCGCGGGTCGCTGCCGTCTCACCGGGCTTGACGGCCGGATCCGGCGGCGAAACCGGGCCTGGTCGCGCGTCGCCGGGCAGCTCCGCCGCGGCGGGTTCGGCCGCCGACGCGTCGTCGGTCTGTGCGTCGCTGTCGATATCGATATCGTTCTCGGTGCGGAACATGAAGAAGAACACCACCCAGCCGACGGCACCGAGCAACAACCAGCTGATCAACCGGTAGATCAACATCGTGGAAATGGCGCCGGGCAATGGCATCCCACTGGACGCCAGACCAGGCACCAGCACCGCCTCCACGACCAGCAGACCGCCAGGCATCAACGGTATCGTGCCGACCGCGCGGGCAGCCGCACAGGCAACCGTCAAGCCGCCGACCGATGCGTGATAACCGGCCGCGTAAGCAGCGAAGCCGAGACAGGCGACGTCGGCGAACCGGTTGACAAGTGACCAGCTGAACGCCAGCGTCAAGTCCCGGCGGCTCAGGCTGACCGATTCCAGCTGGGAGAGCATCTCGCGCCACTTCGCCAGGCCGGTGTCGGCCGGTCTACCGCGAACCGAGTTGAGCCACGACAACACCCGGCACCCGATCCCGTCGATCAGTTCCGGCCTTGACGCCACCGCCTGGGCCAGCAGCAACAACGCGACGAAGCCGCCGAGGGTAAACAGCAACGAGAACGGGTTGTTCTTCGCGCCCAGGAAGAACGCCCCGCCCAGGCCAAGCAGGGCCAACCCAACCGCTTGCAACACACCCGACATCACCAGCTGCCACGACGCCACCAACGTCGACGCACCCCAAATCCGTTGCTGCCGAAGCAGAAACGTCGCCGCGAGCACCGGACCGCCGGGCAGCGTGGTGCTCAGCGAGTTGGCGGCGTAGTAGGCGGCTTCCGACCGCAGTTGTTTGACGTGCACACCGGCCGATGCCAGCAGGGTCCGTTGCATCTGGGCGAAGCTGTGCATCAAGACGACGGCGGCCAGGGCCGAGGCCAGCAGCCAGTACCACTTAGCTGAGTACAGGCTCTTGGCGGCCTTGGCCAGCTGGTCCCACACCAGTGCCACTTCGACCGCCAACACGATCGCGACGACGCCCAGAACCGCCCAGCGCACCCACCAGTACTTGCCGCGGGCACGTTGTTCGTAATGACCGTTGACGTTCGTGGCCGGTGCGTCGCGAGGCACGTCCTTCAGCGTAGCCGCGCAGGTCGCGCCGGGATCGGTGCGCGGCGCAGGTGTCCGGATGGATTTGCCGACGGTGACCTGCGGGCTGGCGATTAGGCTTGAGCATATGCCGTCGAGGGCCGACGACGATTCGGTAGAACCCATCGTTCGGAAGGCGGCTGCCTGGTCCTGGCGATTGTTGGCCATCTTGGCGGCTCTGGTCGCGTTGCTATGGGTTATCAAGCGGCTGGAAATCATCATCGTTCCGCTGCTGCTGGCGCTGATGTTGAGCGCATTGTTGGTCCAGGCCGTCGATTGGCTGGACCAGCGGGGGGCTCCCCGCGGTGGCGCGGTCGCCCTGGTGTTACTGATCGCCTTCGCGATTCTGGGCGGCATTTTGACATTCGTCATCAGCCAGTTCGTCATCGGTTTGCCGGACTTGGTCAACCAGGTCACCCGCAGCATCGATAAAACCCGTAATTGGCTGATCGAGGGCCCGCTGCATCTGAGCCGCCAACAGATTGAGAACGCCGGCAACGCGGCGATCCAGGCGCTGCAGAACAATCAGGCGAAGTTGACCAGTGGCGCGCTGTCCACCGCGGCCACCGTCACCGAAATCCTCACCGCGGCACTGCTGATGCTGTTCACGCTGATTTTCTTCCTCTACGGCGGGCGCAATATCTGGGCCTATGTCACCAAGATCTTCCCTTCCCACGTCCGGGACCGGGTGCGTGCTGCGGGCAGCGCAGGTTACGGGTCGCTGGTGGGCTACGTGCGGGCCACCTTTCTGGTGGCGTTGGTCGACGCGGCGGGAGTCGGCACCGGTTTGGCGATCATGAGCGTGCCGCTGGCTCTGCCGCTGGCCTCGTTGGTGTTCCTCGGTGCGTTCATCCCGCTGGTCGGTGCCGTAATCAGCGGTTTTCTCGCGGTGGTGGTCGCGCTGCTCGCGAAGGGTTGGGTCTATGCACTCATCACGCTGGGCGTGCTGATCGGCGTAAACCAGCTCGAGGCGCACATCCTGCAGCCATTGGTGATGGGCCGGGCAGTGTCGATACATCCATTGGCAGTGGTGCTAGCGATCTCGACGGGCGGTGTGCTCGCCGGGGTCGTCGGCGCACTGTTGGCGGTCCCGACGGTGGCTTTCTTCAACAACGCGTTCCAGGTGCTGCTGGCAAAGGATCCGTCCGCCGCGACCAAGGAGACCGGCGACGATACTTCCATCATCCAAGCTGTACCGGATGTGCCGGAGCCGGAAAGCGAGGCCGAGGGCTAGATCCGGCCTTCCCGGCGCAGCAGATCCTGAGCGCTGAGCCCGCCGCCTCGGCGCTGATGCGGCCGATCGCCGGCATCGTTTCCGCGGGCGTTCAGTTTCTGGGTGGCGACGTCGGGGTTCTTCTCGTCCCGCGGGCCGGTCGGGATGTCGGTGGTGGCATCGCCCTCGTCGTCGGGCCGCTGACCCGGAGAGCGCTGGCCCGGAACCGGCATCGCCCGGGTCTGATCGGCGGACGGTTCCGACGGCGGCGGGGGAGTCGGCTGCGGTCCCCGCAATTCGCTGAGCCAGGACTCTATTTCGCGGTCTTCACCGCGGGGCGGTTGGGCCCCCGGCGGTGGGGCGGCGGGTGTGGGTGGGCGTTCGCGCCCGGGGGCGGGAGCCGGCGCAGCGTTCTGCTGGGCCGAGAAGCGCGTCGTCGGCGGCTCTTTGGGCTCCGGGCGCCTTTGCGCGCGCATCTTCGTGGTGCCTGCGGCCGAGGGCGTGTCCTGAGCCGGCGGTCGGTATTCCGGTCGAGGGGCCGGCCCAGCCCGTCTGGTTGGCCGCGGTGGAGCCTCCGCGCCGGGGTGGGTGGGGTCGTGCGGTGGACGCGGTGTCGCGGCGACGAGGGTAGGTGCCGCGACCGCAGGCCGCTCGGCCCGGGCACGTGGGACAGGCTTCTTGCGCTCATCGGGCAGGTGGATCTCGCCAAGCCCGATGCGGTTTTGCAGGCGCTTCATCCACATCGGGGCCCACCAGCAGTCATCGCCGAGCAGCTTCATCACGGACGGCACCAAGAACATCCGGATGACGGTGGCGTCCAACAGAAGTGCTGCCATCAGCCCGAACGCCAGGTACTTCATCATCACCAGGTCGGAGAAGATGAACGAGCCGGCGACCACGGCAAGGACGGTTGCCGCCGCGGTGATGATGCGACCGGTGGCCGCGGTGCCGATCCGGATGGCCTCCGCGGTGGACATGCCGCGTGCTCGCGCTTCGACCATCCGGGAGACCAGGAAGACCTCGTAGTCGGTCGACAACCCGAAGATGACCGCGATGATCAGACCGATCACCGGCGCGGTCAACGGCGTTGGTGTGAAATTCAGCAATTTGGCGAAGTGGCCGTCGACGAAGATCCACGTCAGGATGCCCATCGTCGATCCCAGCGTCAGTGCGCTCATCACGGTGGCCTTGAACGGGAGCACCAGTGATCCGAACGCCAGGAACATCAACAGCGTGGTGGTGGTCAACAGGATGACCAACATCAGCGGCAGCTTGCTGAAAATCCCGTGGATGGCGTCCTGCTCGAGCGCCGGGGTGCCGCCGACCAGAACGGTCAGACCTTTGGGTGCGGTGATGGCCCGCAATTCGTTGATCTTCTTGGCCGAGTCGTTCCCATTCACCAGCCCGTTCTGGATCACCCGGACCGACGCGTCCTTGGGGTGGCTGGTCCCATTGGGGCCTGCTAAGCAGGGATTATCGGCGATCGTCGGGCAGGGTCGTTCCTGCCAGTCCTTGTCGGTGAACCCGCTGATTGAGCCGACGCCGTTGCGTATTTCGGCGACCTGCTGGTCGGTGACCTTGCTGCCGTTGTCGCTTTGGATCACCACGGTGATCTGCTGGGTGCGGTAACTGGGGAACAGCTTGTCAAATTTCTCCTGTGCCACTCGGACCGGGTTGCTCGGTGGCAGGTACTTCTCGCTGAAGCCGCCGAGTTTCAGGTTGCCCAGCGGGATGATCAGCAGGATCATCGCCACCACGATCGGAATGGCGAAGACCAGCGGGCGTTTCATCACCCGGTTGACCAGCTTGCCCCAGAACTCCTGCTCGACCTCTTCCCGAGTCTTGGTCTTTTGTAGCAGGCCGGCAAGCCAGTTCAGGTAGGCCCGCGACGGCTTCCAGTTCGCCAAGAACGGCACTCGCAGCAGGGTCCGCACGCCCAGCGCGTCGACGTGGTGACCGAGGATACCCAGCACGGCCGGCAGGATGGTGATCGACAAGATCGCCGACAGCATGACCGCTGCGATGACGGCGTAGGTCAGCGACTTCAGGAAGCCTTGCGGGAACACCAGCATGCTGGCCCCGGACACGGCGATCAGCACCGCTGAGAACGTGACGGTGCGCCCAGCTGTCATCATCGTGCGGCGAACGGCGACCTCGCTGTCGTAGCCCTCGGCGATCTCCTCCCGGAACCGGCTCACTACGAACAGCCCATAGTCGACGGCGATACCAAGGCCGATCATCGTCACCACGGGTTGGGCGAAGAAGTTCACCGGACTGAACATCGCGATGAATCGCATGATGCCCAGCGCGCCGGCGATTGCCAGGCCGCCGACCATCACCGGCAGGCAGGCGGCGACCACTCCGCCGAAAACCAGGAACAGCACCACCGCCACCAGCGGCAGCGCGAGAACTTCCATTCGTCGTTGGTCGGTTTCGATGGTGCCGGTCAAGCCGTTGGCTACCGGTTCGAGGCCGGCGACTTCGACCTTTCCGCCGTCGAGTTTCTGCAGGTCGGGTGCGATCTCCTTGTAGTTATTCAGGATGGAGTCGTCGCTGTCGCCCTTGAGTGGGATGGACACAAAGGTGTGTTTCTTGTCGTCGGTCGCCATGCCCTTGACAACGGGGTCGGTGGAATTCGGTGCCGCCAGGTAGCCGACCCAGCCCAGTACCTGGTCGGGGTGATCGGCTTTGAATTTGTCGAGTTGGTCCGTGATCTGCTTGGACCAGGCCGGGTCGTCGACCGTCTTGCCCTGCGGAGCCGTGAAGGTAGCCACGATGTGGCTGGTCCGGTCACGGCCGTAGGTGTCGTCGCCCAGTATCGACGCCTTGACCGACTGACTGCTGTCGTCAAAGAAACCACTTTGCGTGACGTGGTTGCCGAGGCTGATCCCGAAGATGCCCGCGCCGAGGCACAGCGCCACCATGACGCCGATCACGATGAACCGGTAGCGGTACACAATTCGACCCCACCAGGCGAACACGTAAGCTCCTTACTGGATCTGCGGCGACCCGCGCATTGGTTTTGAGTTGTCAGACACGCTCAAACACGGGACGTCAGCAACGAAGACAGCGGCCGGAACGGTTGCAGCCACGCCCCCTTCTCAGGCAGCGAATCGAGGCCGATTCGCGGCAGCGGCTCCCGGAAAACACCCGCGATGTCCTCCAGATCAACGAACTCAAAGGTATCCGACGCTAGCGCCCAACTCGCATGTTCGCGAAATCCGAGCACCTGAACGGGTACCCCGCCGCGGGAGATTTCCTCAAGCGGCTGGCGAAAAGCCTGGCCATCGGCGGACGCCACCACCAGCGCTGCCAAGCCGTCGGCGCTCCGTTGCGCGATGTGGTCCAGCATGTCGCTGTCGACATCACTGTCTTCGTCGAGTTTCGGTTTGGCGAAGACGGCAAACCCCACATTACGCAGCGCATCCACCCACGGCCGGACCACGTCGGCGCTGCCCGGCGCGATATTCGTGAACACGGTGGCCTCGGGTTCGGCTGAGACATCCTGTCGATTGGCTGCGACCTCGGCGGTGCGGGCCAGCAACCAGCGGCCAAGCGCGTCGAAGCGTGGGCGTTCCAAGGCGGTGGGCCTTCGACCCAGGATGGATCCCAGGCCCATGTCCAGGTTCGGCGCGTCCCACACCAGCAGTACGCGGTGAACGGCTGATCCGCCGTCAGGCATCGACTCACTGGACAGGGCCACCGGTGCGGTGACCGGTGGGGTCGGTTCCACGGTCGTTTCGTCGGTCAGGCTCATGGTCGGTTTCTTTCGGAGCGGCTCTCCCACAGGAATTCGGAGACGGCGCTGCCGGAGTGCTGCGCCTTGTCCTCGTATTTGGTAGTCGGGCGTACGACCGAGATCGCCAGGTCCCCGCGGGCCTCT
The DNA here is from genome assembly GCF_035623875.1 of Mycobacterium sp. Taxonomy (GTDB): domain Bacteria; phylum Actinomycetota; class Actinomycetes; order Mycobacteriales; family Mycobacteriaceae; genus Mycobacterium. The sequence goes on from NZ_DASPSP010000135.1 coordinate 49,059, forward strand.
CCGACCCGCGCCAGGCGGGGTTCGGCGTCGCCGACCTCGGCGATCTGCTCGGCATAGCCGGGATGGTCGGTGGCCGCGTGCAGCACACCGCCGGGACGGAGCCGGTCAGCGATCAGGGCAACAGTGGCCGGCTGGAGCAGTCGGCGCTTGTGGTGGCGGGCCTTGGGCCACGGATCGGGAAAGAACACCCGGACGCCACTCAGCGAGCCCGGCGGGATCAGGTTTTCCAGCACGTCGACGGCATCGCCGCGGATCAACCGGATATTGGTGACGCCTTCCCGGTCGATGGCGGAGAGTAGCTGCGCCAGCCCGCGGCGGTAAACCTCGACGGCGATGACATCGACGTCTGGCTCCAATTGCGCCATCGCCAGCGTCGAAGTTCCTGTGCCGCAGCCGATTTCGAGTACGAGCGGAGCATCGCGGCCGAACCAGGCGCGGGTATCCAGCGGCTGGTCCGGCGTATCGGGGCTGTGCTGCGGCGCCGCCATCATCCCGAGTTCGGGCCACAACCGCTCCCAGGTCCGCTGCTGAGCGGCCGACAACGCCGACCGGCGCGACCGGAAGCTGGTGGTCCGGCGATACCCACCAGCAGAGCGCGCAGGCAGGGTGTCTTGCGGTGTCGGCGGTGTGGCCGCTTCCACCGGGGGCTGCGCACGCATCCGTTCATCGTTACCCATCAATCGACGATGTTGCCTCCCGCGGCCCAGATTGATACCCAACAGTTGCCTTCGACTGGTAGCGAGTGGCTCGCATCCGGGCGCCACAGATGTCACCATTCCAGCGGCAGACCCGGCGCGCCGCCAAGCACCGCTCGGCGACAATGGGGCGGTGCCGGAGGAACATCGGGATTCGGCGGGTACGGGTCTAGCAGGCGAAACACATGATCGGATAGGGGCACCAGATTTTCGTCGATGAGCTCAAGCGGTTTGCCACCGAGGTCGCTGACTCGCGCTGTGCCGCGATCGCCAATCGGCTCGACGCGCCGCTGCGGGTAGCTGTATCCGGACGTCGCGGCGTCGGCCGCAACATTGTCGCGCACGCGCTTGCGCGCGCAGCGGACTTGCGGGGGACAATCACGGTGACTCGAACCCCGGCCGGGTCAGCGGAAGCCGACGTCGACGTCTACGTCGTCGCCGAAGTGGTCAAACCCGAGGATCACGACGCGATCACCGCGGCTGGTCGGCCGGTCTTGGCGGTGCTGAACAAGGCGGATCTTATCGCCACCACCCAACCGGGCGTGCACCCCTACGGGCCTACCATCGCGGCGAGAACCCGCTGCGCGCGACTTTCCGCGCACACCGGTCTGCCGATCCAGCCGATGGTGGGACTGCTCGCGGTCGCGGCCCTCGACGATGTAATGGACGACACGCTGTGGGCTGCGCTGCAGCTGCTGGCCACCCGATCCGTCGGGCACTTGGCGGCAGAGCTGCGGCAGCGGCTGCTCGACACCCTCGACACTTTCGGCGTCGAGCAGGCCGTGGCCGCGATCCGGCGTGGCGCGACCCGGGACCGGACTCGCACCGTGTTGCGCCAGCTGAGCTGCATTGACGAGGTCGTCGACCAGATCGAATCGCTCGGCGCGCAGGTGCACTACCGACGCGTGCTGGACGCCGTCGCCGAATTGGAGACGTTGGCCGTCACCGACGCGCGAGTCGGCAAGTTCCTGGCTCGCGACGACACGGTAGTCGCTCGGATGGCCGTCGCCGTTGACGTCGTCGAGGCAGCCGGCCTGAACGTCGATCGGTGCGACAGCGCCGCGGCGTATCTGCGCCGCGCTCGAGGCTGGCAACGCTACCGCCGTGGACCCGTCGCAGGCTTGCACCGCGCCTGTAGCGCCGACATCGTCAGGGGTTCGCTCCGGCTATGGTCGAAGGTCGGGAGTTCAACGTGACCGACCAGGCGAGCGACGATCCAGTCGCCACAGAAGACGCAGTAGACGCAATGGTGGCGGCGATCGGGCCGCGGCTAGGTGCGCCGATCACGCAGCGCCGCGACGTGGTCCTGGTGACCGGGCCGTGGCTGGCCGGGGTCAGCGGCGTGGTCGCCGCGCTGAGCGAACGACTGCCCGAGCACACCTTCATCGAGTCGACCGATCTGGCGGCCGGCGAGGCGCCGACGGCGGTGGTGTTCGTCGTGTCGGCGGCGGCCGCATTGACCGAGTCCGACTGCGCGCTGCTTGATGCCGCGACCGCCGATACCGACGCGGTGATCGGTGTGGTGTCGAAGATCGACGTGCATCGCACCTGGCGTGATGTCCTGGCCGCCGACCGCGAGGTGCTGGCGGCGCACGCGCCGCGCTACCGTCACGTGCCCTGGGCAGGCGCGGCTGCCCTGCCCGAAGGCGGTGAACCACGCGTCGACGATCTCATCGCCGCGGTACGTCAACAGCTCGCCGACACCGATCTTGCGCGACGAAACAGGTTGCGGGCCTGGGAATCCCGATTGCAGACCGTCGCCGACCGGTACAATCGGGACGCCGACGGCGCGGGACGGCGAGCGCGGGTCGAGGCTTTACGCAAGCAGCGCAGCGGACTCCTGCGGCAGCGACGGCTGTCGAAGTCCGAGCGCACGATCGCGTTGCGCAGCCAGACCCAGCAGGCTCGCGTTCAGTTGTCGTACTTCGCCCGCAACCGTTGTGCGTCGGTGCGCTCCGAGCTGCAAGAGGACGCGGGGAGTCTGACCCGGCGCCAACTGCCGGCCTTCGAGGCCTACGCCCGCGGCCGCATCCAAGAGGTGGTCGCCGAGGTGGACGAGGGCACCGCGACACATCTCGCGGACGTCGGGAAAAGCCTGGGCTTGGCGATTGACCCGCTGGCACCCGCCGCACTGTCGGAGATCGAAATTCCGGCTCTGCAGCTGAAGTCGCGGCGACTGGAGACCCGGCTGATGATGCTGGTGGGCGCCGGTTTCGGGCTAGGTGTGGCGTTGACGCTGAGCCGGTTGCTGGCCGACCTGGCTCCGGGGCTCACCGTGGCCGGAGCCGTCGCATGCGCGGCGATCGGGCTTGGGCTGACCGTCTGGGTGGTCGGAACCAGGGGCCTGCTGCGCGATCGCGCGTTGCTCGACCGTTGGGCCGGTGATGCGACGTCATCACTGCGGTCCGCACTCGAGCAGCTGGTCGCGACTCGGGTGCTTGGTGCCGAGTCGTCGTTGACCACTGCCCTGAGCGAGCAGGACGAGGTCGAGAGCGCGCGGGTCACCGAGCAGGTCGGTGTCATTGACACCGAGCTGCGCGAGCACGCCGTCGTCGGGGCGCGGGCCGCCGCACTGCGAGGCCGGGAGATGCCGACGCTGCAGGCCGCGCTCGAAGCGGTGCGGGCCGAGCTCGGCGAGCCTGCGACGCCCGGCGACGATGCGACCCGCGGTGGGGGCACCTCCAGCTTGCGGGGGAGAACCGGGCAATCGGCAGATGTGCAGACCGAGGAAACCGGGAGCCGGACCGAGGGCCCAGAAGCCCCGAGCGAGGACGGCGGCACCTCGGCCGATGCCGGCAGCGACGAAATTGACGAAACCCAGTCGCCGAATACCGCGGATAACGTGTTCTGAATCGTTCTTGTGAGTGATCCAATACCCGCCCGACCTGCCCTTCCGATATTCCCCGCGATAACCTGTGTAAAGGGCCACCGCAAAGTCGCACGGGCGAAATGGTCCGCTCTGAGCCTTAGAGCAGCCGCCTACGCAGGAGAGTGCAGGAGATTTCGATGACTTCAGCGACCGTTCCCGGTCTGGATACCGCGCCGACTAATCACCAGGGCCTGCTGTCCTGGGTGGAGGAGGTCGCCGAGCTCACCCAGCCGGATCGGGTGGTGTTCGCTGACGGTTCCGAGGAGGAGTGGCGGCGGGTCTGCGAGCAGCTGGTGGAAGCGGGCACCTTCAAGCCGCTGAACCCGGACAAGGAGCCCAACTCCTACCTGGCGTTGTCGGACCCCTCTGACGTGGCGCGCGTCGAATCGCGGACCTTCATCTGTTCCGAGCGCGAGATAGACGCCGGTCCGACCAACAACTGGATGGAACCGAGCGAGATGCGCTCGACCATGACCGAGCTGTACCGCGGTTGCATGCGGGGCCGGACCATGTGGGTGGTGCCGTTCTGCATGGGCCCGCTCGGTGCCGACGACCCCAAGCTGGGCGTGGAGATCACCGATTCGGAATACGTCGTCGTTTCGATGCGCACCATGACCCGCATGGGCAAGGCCGCATTGGAGAAGATCGGCGATGACGGGTTCTTCGTCAAGGCATTGCATTCCGTCGGCGCTCCGTTGGAGGACGGGCAAAAAGACGTCCCGTGGCCGTGCAACGACACCAAATACATCACCCACTTCCCTGAGACCCGCGAGATCTGGAGTTACGGTTCGGGTTACGGCGGCAATGCGCTACTGGGCAAGAAGTGCTATTCGCTGCGAATCGCTTCGGCCATGGCACGCGACGAGGGCTGGCTGGCCGAGCACATGCTGATCCTCAAGCTGATTTCCCCGGAGAACAAGGCGTACTACTTCGCGGCGGCATTCCCGTCGGCGTGTGGCAAAACGAACCTGGCGATGCTGCAGCCGACGATTCCCGGCTGGCGGGCCGAAACGCTCGGCGACGACATCGCCTGGATGCGGTTCGGAAAGGACGGCCGGCTCTACGCGGTCAATCCGGAGTTCGGTTTCTTCGGGGTTGCGCCGGGGACCAACTGGAAGTCCAACCCGAACGCGATGCGTACCATCGCGCAGGGCAACACCGTCTTCACCAACGTCGCGCTGACCGACGACAACGACGTGTGGTGGGAGGGTCTGGAAGGCGAGCCGGATCACCTGATCGACTGGAAGGGCAACGACTGGATCCTTCGCGAAACGGAAACCAAAGCTGCACATCCGAATTCGCGGTACTGCACTCCGATGTCGCAGTGCCCCACGCTGGCTCCCGAGTGGGACGACCCGCAGGGCGTGCCGATCTCCGGCATCCTGTTCGGCGCCCGCCGCAAGACCACCGTGCCGCTGGTGACGCAGGCGCGGGGCTGGCAGCATGGCGTCTTCATGGGCGCCACCATGGCCAGCGAGCAGACCGCCGCCGCCGAGGGCAAGGTCGGCACCGTCCGCCGCGACCCGATGGCCATGCTGCCGTTCCTGGGCTACCACGTCGGCGACTACTTCCAGCACTGGATCGACCTGGGCAAGAACTCCGACGAGTCCAAGCTGCCGAAGGTGTTCTTCGTCAACTGGTTCCGCCGCGGCGACGGTGGCAAGTTCCTGTGGCCGGGCTTCGGCGAGAACAGCCGGGTGCTGAAGTGGATCGTGGACCGCATCGAGCACAAGGGCAGCGGCCAGGAAACCCCGATCGGCATCGTGCCTTCCGCTAACGATCTCGACCTGGACGGGCTAGACGTCGACGTCGCTGATGTGGAGAAAGCACTCGTGGTCGACGCGAGCGAATGGCGCAAGGAACTGCCGCTGATCGAGGAGTGGTTCGAATTCGTCGGCGAGAAACTGCCGACCGGCGTCAAGGACGAGTTTGAGGCGCTCAAGCAGCGACTGGCCGAAGCCGACTAGCGCGAAAAGACGCATAAGCCCCCGCACGCGCGGCGTGTCGGGGGCTTACGCGTCTTTTCGGTCGGGCAGAAGTCTCGCCCGTGCTCGGTCGATCTGCTCAAGTGCATACTGCGCGACACTCGCGTTCGTCATCTTTTCGCCGTTGTGGGCCAATGACTCATAGATGTTGTCGCCGAGCACTTCTCGAAGGTGCGCGATCGTGGCGGTGATCTCCGGAAAGGTCGCCAGTGCAAAGGCGGTGGCGGCGAATCCGACGATCGTTGCGGCGGCCTCGTACTGTCCGATCCGGTCGAAGTGTGCGGCGAGGACTCCTAGCGGGCTGACCATGTGGGCGTAGCTGCCGGTGTCGTAGAAGTTGTTGATCGCA